>CAMYKT010000062.1 GCA_947259185.1 uncultured Methanobacteriaceae archaeon | reverse complement strand
AAAAACCTAAGCCTTCATAAGCTGGGCATTACTTACTCTGACCCTTAAACGGGTGCTTATTATTCTTTCATAAATGTCTAAAAGTCGTTTTTCCATCACCGGCCAGTTGTACTTGTCTTTATAGGCCCGGGATCCGTTTTCTCCCAGCAGGTGGTGTAATTTTTTTCGACTTTGTAAAATCTGGATACTCTCTACCAGAGATTTTAGATTCTGGTAGGGTATCACCAAACCGCAGTTTTCCTGGGTTACAATATGGGCCATGGAAGTATCTTCATTAACAATGATAGGTATCCCGGAGGCCATGGCCTCAAATAATTTATTAGGACTGGCATAACGGTTTTTGGGAATTTGAGGGTCATAAAGGGCTATGGTCAAATCAGAATCCAGGGTCTCATCCACAATATCCTGATAGGGAACCCCCTCCAGATACAAATCCACATTATCCTTTCCCTGGGCCTTATCCAGCAACTGCTTTTTGTAGTTGTTATCCCCACAGTAACCCCTTATGGTAAGCTGCACATCATCCAGCTTATCTACTGCTTTAAGTACCAGGTGGATGCAGCGCTCCGGGATTATTTTACCCCCTATAAAAATTTTAAAGTAATCCCGGGAATCATGCTGGGGTTTTTTACTATTAAAATCAGCAGTGGGCACATTATTAATGGTGATAATCTCTTCATTTAAGGGCCCTCCTATTTGTTCTATCCTGGAATCATCGGCAATTATCACTGCATCTGCTAGACGGATTAAAAACCGATCAATAGCTACCACCAGACCCCGGAATCTCTCAGGCATCATATCTCCATAAAAATCAAAGATATCATAAACCACAGCTTTTTGCTTGATTCGGGATGCCAGGACTCCGAAAAAGTAGGTGTCCAGATTCACAGAGTGAATAACATCCCAGTCCGTCAAAATTAGCCAGGTGAAAAGATAAGCCCACCACAGTGGAAAATAAAAGATGGAACGGTAATCCCCGGTAGGAGCATCCAGTTTCAGGGCCCGAACCTTAACTGTTTCTGGTAGCTGCAGGGGCCATCCCCGCTGCCACATAATAAGATTAACCTGGTAACCGTTACGCTCCAGGCTCTCTAATTCCTTTTTTAATCTTACATCCGGATAAGAAATAGTCATCACTATTTTTCCGGCATTAGAATTCATTTTAATGATTATCCCCCCCATTAATCATTAAATCAGAGAATAGGACCCCTAAACTTTAGGTAATAGGAGGTGCTGGTCGAATCAATCACTCCTCTTGATGCCGGGGTCCTTATCCTCTTTTTTACCGATTTAAATAAATCAGTAATTATTAACTAACTAAATATTTCATCATAATTTTCGAAAAAATAAATCATTTTCCATCTCCTTTTTTTTAAAAAACATTATTAAACTTATAACTTCATTTTCCATTCATATTCAACTAAATTTTATCATTGCCTTATTTAGCCCGCATACTCTCCAGGGATGTCTTGTGGATAAAGGAGTTTATGGTTTTCTTGTGGGTAATGTAATTATTCCGTTCATGGACCTCCTTGATAAACAGGTTATCATAATCCAGGGCTATTTTATCCCAGGAATAATTACTCTCTATAGAGGCACACACCCCCCGGGATAAATCCGCAAAACTTTCTTCTTTTTGGCTGATATTTTCCAGGTGACCCTTTAACTGGAGAGAATCCTGGAAATACAGGGCAAATTTCTGACATACTTCCTGATTAAAGGGATTATCATGGGCCAGGATAATATTTTCACTGGCTGCTGCCTCCAGCAAGGAGGGATTGGTTCCCCCTACGGAGTGACCATGGATATAGGCCTTACAATTTTGCCGCAGCATGTTAAGTAATTCCTGGTCATAAACTGATCCCAGAAATATCAGTGATGAATCATCAGGGCCAATTAAATCCTGAAGTTCCTCTTTATATTCCTGACTGGTGAAGTCTCCCACCACCACCAGGGGCTCATCCACTTCTGATTGGAGGTAAGCATCAATCATGGTATGTATATTATTTTCTGGTTCTAAACGGGCCACAATCAAAAAATACTCTCCTTTTTTAAGGGAAACATCACTCTGGTACTTTAATTTATCCAGTGATTTTTCACTCCAGGGTACTTTTTCTGGTAAATCCACTCCATAGGAAATATAGACAGCTTTATCCTGATAGCGGGGATGAA
>CAMYKT010000061.1 GCA_947259185.1 uncultured Methanobacteriaceae archaeon | reverse complement strand
CATCACCAGTGCAATTGAGCATCCGGCAGTAGAAGAAACCTGTCGCTACCTGGAAAAACAGGGCTTTGAAGTTACCTATCTTCCTGTTTATGAAGAGGGAATAGTAAGAATAGAGGATGTTCTGGCTGCTATCAGGGAAGATACCATTCTTATTACCATTATGCATGCCAATAATGAAATAGGTACCATCCAGCCTATAGCCGAAATCGGTGAGATTGCCCGAAAAAAAGGAATCATATTCCATAGTGATGCGGTACAAACCGTGGGTAAGATACCGGTGGATGTGAAAAAATTGAATGTTGATTTATTATCCATCTCCGCCCATAAATTATATGGTCCTAAAGGTATCGGGGCCTTATATGTAAAAAAAGGTGTTTTCTTAGAACCCCTGATTCATGGTGGGGGCCATGAAAGGGCGCTCCGGCCTGGTACGGAAAACGTTCCAGGAATTGTAGGCCTGGGTAAGGCCTGTGAAATAGCCCTTAAAAATCTAAAAAAAGATCAAGAATATGTAACCCGACTAAGAAACCAGTTAATTGCAGGAATTTTAGAGAATCTGGAAGAATCATATCTTAATGGTGATCCCGATAAAAGACTGCCTAATAATGCTCATTTACGTTTCAATGGTATTGAAGGCGAGTCACTTGTTTTACACCTTGATGCAAAGGGTATTGCTGCTTCTACCGGTTCTGCCTGTTCTTCCAAGAAACTGGAACCATCCCATGTGCTGATGGCTTTAGGACTGGAAAAAGTGGAGGCCCATGGATCTCTTCGTTTAAGTCTGGGTACTGAAAACACCCCGGAAGATATTGAATATACTATTAAGTCCATTAAAGAGGCAGTTACTACTTTAAGAAACTTATCTCCTCTGTGGAATCAATAATTTAAATGGTGAAAAAAAATGTATACTGAAAAAGTTATGGACCATTTTTCCAATCCCCGTAATGTGGGAGAAATACCTGATGCTGATGGTGAGGGAACCGTAGGTAATCCTACCTGTGGAGATTTAATGACCATCTATATCAAGGTAAAAGACAATGTGATTGAGGATATTAAATTTAAAACCTTTGGTTGTGGAGCAGCCATTGCCACCAGCAGTATGGTAACAGAAATGGCCATGGGAAAAACTATTGAAGAAGCACTAAAAATCACCCGGGACGATGTGGCAGATGCCCTGGAGGGTTTACCTCCGGTTAAAATGCATTGTTCTAATTTAGCAGCCGATGCCCTGGAAGCAGCCATAGAAGATTACAAGAAAAAACAAAAAGAAAAGGAGTAGACAATTCATTAAATATTTAATGAATTCTACTTAATTTTAATTGATTATTACTAAAGTCATAACCTGTTTTTAAATTGATTTCCCATCCCGGCAGTAGTATCCCAATGGTTTATTTTCCATCAAGTTATTTTCCTGGAATACCTCACAGTCCATACATTTACACTCTTCATGGTAATATAAATCATCACATGAAGTTTTTCCACTGGCGCAGTATAATCCTGGAACGTCAGATGGTTGAACTGGAATGGCACTATCAATATCTTCTGCCATTTTTTCCTGTATAATTTTCATTTTACCTTTAACACAGGAACTGTCTTTTTGTACTCCACATATTTTGCACAGGCATTTATTCACATTTTCCATATTAAATTCTACTTTCCCCATAATTATCCCCTCCTGATATTTAATAAATATGTTTTAATTAGGTATTAAATTGATTTATTAAAGTGATAAGCAGGTTTTAAAGGTATTTATATATAAAATAAGATTTCAAGTACCGCAAAATAAAAAAAATAAAGAATTTAATAGTAAAAATAATAAAAAATAATTAAATTTCAAGTTTTTTAATTTCCACCGGCATTTTACTGTTTGTACAGTATTCATAGAGGTGACCACAACCACTGCATCTTATAACTCCCACTGATCCCTGGGGAATGTGTGGAATGTAAAATGCATCTTCACTTGATTCTGGATTCCTTTTATGGGATATATTCTTATCCTGACAACCGCATTCTGGACATTTTTTTATTTAGTTCCTCAAATTTCATATAATATGACCCCTTTTTTTTTAGTAAATATCCCGAGGGGAAAACCCCCCTAATTAGTTCGCTATATGGCGAATTTATTATATTTTAATAAAGGCATTATATAAATTTTTTGGATATGTTCAAAATTAAGATTAATCTAAAAGGACTTTTATTTCATCACCAATTTTTACCTGGCCCCCCCTGATAACTCGGGCAAATATTCCCTCAGTGGGCATCACGCAGTCCCCCACCTGATGATATATGGCACATGGATTGTGACAGATTTTACCCTTCTGAGTAACCTCCAGTATAGCAGTAGCACCTATTTTTAATCTATTCCCAATAGATAGTGCACTTAAATCAATATTTTGCGTGGTTAAATTCTCTCCAAAGTCTCCGGCTTTAACTTCCAGGCCTTTATCTTTCATTTTATCAATGCTCTTTTGGGAGAGTAAAGATACCTGGCGGTGGTAAGTAGTGGAGGCATGGGCATCATTTAAGAGTCCATAATTATCCACCAGTAAGCCTTTATTAACATTATTTTTTCTGGTCTGCTTTTTAAGGGATAGGCAGACGGCAGTTATATGTCCCATATTAATCACTAAAATAAAATTAAAAAAATAAGTAAATAATTATATTATTTACTGGCCTTTACTGCATCTTTAGATGCTTTAAAATCACTCTTATTTTTAAGAATTTCCAGGGCTAGTTCTGCTACTCGATCTCCAGATAAGAGCATACCTCCAAAGGTGGGTCCCATACGTGGTTGTCCATAGGCGGTGGCCACCGCCATTCCCGTAACCAGTAATCCAGGGTATACTTCCTGGGTATTTTCCACAATGGCATCTTCTGATTTTTCCACCCACATGGACTGGTATCCTGGTGTTTTTAAAAGTCCTCGCTCTTCTAAGGAATTAACCACTACTGCGTCATGTCCAGTGGCATCTATAACCAGTTTTGATTCTATGGCTACTGGATCCACACAGGTTATAGCCCGGGGTAGGGCCGAAACAGGGGTCCAGTTCATAACTATGCCTGAAACCCGATCATCTCTTAAAACCACATCATCAAATTTGGTCATATTTATGATTTTAACACCAGCATCACAGGCACTGGCAATTAACTTGGAACAGGCATGAGGTCCGTCTGCTACATAAAGTCCTTCTTTAAATTGGGTGTAAGGTACTCCGATTTCATCTAAAACTTTTTGTCCCGGGGCACGGACGGTGAGTTTGTTCATCAGGTATCCACCAATCCAGAATCCTCCCCCCAGATAATTGTTACTTTCAATTATTAAGGTTTTTACTCCAGATTCAGCCAGTTTTTTAGCTGCATAAAGACCACTGGGGCCTCCACCTACTATTATAACATCACTTTCAATGTATTCTATTAATTCGTCGGCAAATTCTGAGACGATTGCCTTAGTTACATCTTTTTCAGATGCACTGGAAAATATTGCCATTATTTTTTACCTCCAAATATATTTTTTTTGATTTTTAATGAATGGGATACTAGAATTTATACTTCTATCTGAGTAATGGTGGAATACACCTCACGGAGTGAAGATTCCATTTCAATCTCCTCCTGAACTTCCAAAACTTTTTCTAGTATAGCATTGGTTTCTGGATAACGGGGAGCGGCTTTACATCCACTATCAGGTAAGGTGGAAATCTCAAAAGTACCTATCTTCTCACCAATTGCTGAAATCTCCAGTTTATCAAGAC
>CAMYKT010000060.1 GCA_947259185.1 uncultured Methanobacteriaceae archaeon | reverse complement strand
TTGGGTTCCAAACATGGTGGCCGAATTCATACACATTAACTCCCCGGCCCACTTGGTAATGGCATAATCATTCATCTGATAAGTATCACGGATAGGATTATCCACCATCACCTCCTCACTCATAACCCCGGTATAATCACCATACACTTCCGCCGAAGAAAAAAAGATCATTTTAAAACCCAGTTTTTCCTGCAAACGAATCATATGCTTGGTACCCTTAACATTAGTATCCCACAAATTCTCATAATAAGCTTCACCATTCCACCGACCATACTCCGCCGCCAAATGATAAACATAATCAAAAGCAGGATTATCATCAAAAACCCGCTCCAACTGCCGGTAATTCTTAACATCAGCCCGCACATAATCATCCAGCTCATGATGCAACAAATCCAGAGCCAAAACCTCATGACCCCTGCTTCTTAACTCACCAACCAGGTTAGTCCCAATAAAACCGGACCCTCCGGTAACTAAAATTCTCTTGGTTTCCATGATAATTATCTCCTTGTGATTAATTCTATAAAAATATAAGATTAATTAATAAAGTTTTATCCTTAATATAAATTAAGGGAATATTTTATTCCCCTTAAAAGCATATTTTTAGATTATCCTTTGGTATTAAAATATATTTACCATCTATTTATTTAGTTTTCAAATAAGTTAAGGCGGTAAAAAAAATGTTACTCGGGATGATAATATGATTATTAGAGCACCCCCTATAAAAAAACTGTTTTAGAAGAATGAATATACTACTAATCTTAAGTTTTTAAAGTAATTAATCTTTATTCCAGAATAAATACCAGGAGAAATTTAGATGGTGGAAGATAAAACTAAAAAAGAAACCGTTACCATTAATGTTACCGGGATGCACTGTACCTCCTGTGCTTTGAATATTGAAAAAAAGCTAAAAGGTACAGATGGTGTCAGTCAGGCCCAGGTGAATTATTCCACTGGAAAAGCAAATGTGGAGTATGAGCCAGATAAGATTGCTAAAAAGGACATCCTGGATGCGGTGGAAGATAGTGGTTTTAAAGGTTTTTTCATACATGAAGAGGAAGCAGAATATGCTACTGATCCCATCACCGGTATGCGTCTTTTAAAGTCCAGGGCTATAAAAAAAAGTTTTGGAGGCAGGGATTATTACTTTGCAGATGAACATTCCCTGCGTAAATTTCAGGCCCCGGAAGAAGAATTAAAAACCATGAAAAAGAGGGTGGCCCTGGCTTTAAGTGGGGTTATCATATTAGGTGTGGCCCGGGTGGTGGCCACCGTCAGTCTGGCTGCTGGTGTTTCCATTATCAGCATGGCCCCTATACCAGCTTTGCCCTGGTTTACCTGGGGTTACTGGTTATTTCTTTTAACTACTCCTATTCAGTTTATTGCCGGTTATGGTTTCTATAAAGGGGCTTATTATGCGGTGAAAAATCGTTCCCTGAATATGGATTTTCTGGTGGCCATGGGAACCCTTACTGCCTGGACCTACAGTAGTTTTGTATTGTTCTTTCCAGGGGTGCTCCCGGTTACTGAAAGGGATGTGTACTTTGAAGTATCAGCGGTGATTATCGCCTTTGTGCTGGTGGGGAAGTTCATGGAGGACTATATCAAACAGCGCAGTTCAGCAGCAGTTAGGAAACTCCTGGATCTTCGACCAAAAACCGCTCAGGTAATTCGTGATGGAGTAGAAACCACGGTGCTGGCTGAAACAATTAAAGTAGGGGAAATCGTGGTGGTAAGACCAGGAGAAAACATACCGGTGGATGGTGTGGTAACTGAAGGGGAGAGTTCCATTGATCAGTCCATGGTTACCGGGGAGAGCATACCGGTATCCTGTAGAGTGGGTCAGGAGGTGATTGGGGCCACCATCAATAAGCAGGGTCTGATTAAATTCAGGGCCACCAAGGTGGGTTCCCAGACCACCCTGATGCAGATAATTAAACTGGTGGAAGATGCCCAATCCTCCAGTGCACCTATACAGAGGTTGGCTGATCGGGTGAGTTCTTATTTTGTTCCCATAGTGGTTTCTATTGCCCTTCTTACCCTGGCAGGCTGGACCCTGGCCGGAGATTTTACTGCCGGAATACTGGCCTTTGTGGCAGTTCTTATAATATCATGTCCCTGTGCCCTGGGGATAGCAACTCCAGCGGCATTAATGGTGGGAGTGGGTAAAGGAGCTGAAAACGGGATTTTAATCCGTGGTGGAGAATACCTGGAGAGAACCCACCAGTTAAATAAGGTATTTTTTGATAAAACCGGAACCCTTACCAGGGGTAAACCAGAGGTAACACAGATAATATCCTCTCATCCTGATGAAACTTTAAAACTGGCTGCTATGGCAGAAAAAGGCTCAGAACACCCTTTAGCCGAGGCTATAATAAAAAAAGCAGAGGAAATGGGTGTGGAGATTCCCGATGCTACTGGTTTTAAAACCATCCCTGGTCAGGGGATAACTGCCTGGTGGGAGGATAAAACTCTGGTATTAGGTAACCGTAAAATGATGGAGGATAATAATCTGGATATAACACCCCAGGAGGATGAAATCCAGGGCCTGGAAACGGAGGGTAATACGGTGATTATGGTGGCCTATGATAACCAGGTCAGGGGCCTTATTGCCATTGCAGATACCTTAAAAGACCACTCTAAAGAGGTGGTAGAGGAACTGGATAGTATGGGTATTGAGTCTGTGATGCTTACCGGGGATAATGAACGTACCGCCCAGGCCATCGCCTCTCAAATAGGGATAAGAAATGTTTACTCTGATTTACTTCCTCAGGATAAATTGGAAGTTATAAAAAAATTACAAGAGGAGGATAATGTGGTGGCCATGGTAGGAGATGGTATTAATGATGCCCCGGCTCTGGCCCAGGCAGATATTGGTATTTCCCTGGGTTCGGGAACTGATGTGGCTAAAGAAACTGGAGGAATTATCCTGGTTAATGATGATCTGCGGGATGTGGTAGCGGGTATAAAATTGAGTAAGGCCACCATGAAAAAGATAAGGCAGAACCTGTTCTGGTCCTTTTTCTATAACACCGCAGCCATACCACTGGCGGCTTTAGGATTTTTAAATCCCATGATAGCAGCAGCAGCCATGTCTTTAAGTTCTCTATCAGTGGTAACTAATTCTGCTCTTTTAAAGAGGCTTAAGTTTAAGAAATAATTTTTATATTTTTTTTAAATTTATAACCAGGTAATTTTTTAACTTGATCGAAATGTAAAGTAATATAACTCTAAGTTGAATATTTTTATTTTATGGTTTCTTTTGTATAATATATGTTAAATTTATTTTTTAGGTTTATTTTTCAGTATTAATACATATAAATGCATTTTAAGTTTATTTTTGTATTAATTAGTGAAAAAAATGTAAGAAAAAATTCCAGAGAGTAAAACTATTATATACGTATTGTTATATTATGCATATCGATTAAGGAGGTAAATAAAATTGAATAAATATATTTCGGTTTTGCTTATCTGTGCCGCCATTTTAATTTTCTGTGGCAGTGCAGCAGCAACAGTAACCGAACAAACAGTAATACCCAATAACAATAATGTAAACTTAACTGTAGCTAATGATAACGGGGCTCGAATGAATAATAGTGAAAATGATTCCTATAGTTTCTATCCGGGTTCTGGTAGTGGAGGATTAAATGCATTAAAAATAACAGATAATTCCACTGATTCTAATACAGGTAAAGTAGTCTTTACTGACTCTCAGTCCGGGACCTTTTACCTTACCTATACCGGTGGTAAAGGTTATGCTGATGCGGGTATCCTGATGGTGGCCATTAACGGCACCCTGCCGGATAACTTCCAGCTAAAGATTGATGCCAGTGGATATCAATGGATTCCTGCCATTAATGGATTACCACCATTATTTGCAGATATAACCTTCAACTCATCCACGGTGAATGAAACTTTCTTAAAATCAGACTTCAGCTATGGTCCTCAAACCTGGAAGCCCTACTGGTCAGCCAATTATCCTCTGTATGAAAAACAGAATATGTCTGACACTGCAAACACTTTCAGTATCATGTTCATTGATCTCTATGCAGGTTTACTTAGATCCAGTGGATACAGTGAAACTCTGAATGATCTGGGAATGATTAAAATAAATTATGAATTCCTGAATCTTCCTCTCGGTAGTTTAGCTGCATTCAATGGTTATGCCTACTCCGAATATGTGAAGTACAACCTGGCGTATTCTGGACTAACAGGGTTAACACTATCTCCCAAAGTGCAACTGATACTTCAGGTTACTATGTAACTGGAAAAGGAAGTTCACCTTCTGCTGAATTTACAGCCACACCCATCACTGGAACCGTACCTTTACAGGTGCAGTTTAATGATCAATCTACCAATAACCCCACCAGCTGGGCCTGGGACTTCAACAACGACGGAATAATCGACAGCACCGCACAAAACCCCACACACACCTACACCCAACCTGGAACCTACACCATCAAACTAACCGCCACCAATCAGGCTGGTAGCGATAGCTTGACAAAAATAGACTACATAACTGTGAATGCACCACCAGTTGCTCCTCCTGTGGCGGCCTTTACCGGTACACCTAGTAGTGGAAACGCGGCCTTACAGGTGCAGTTTAATGATCAATCTACCAATAACCCCACCAGCTGGGCCTGGGACTTCAACAACGACGGAATAATCG
>CAMYKT010000059.1 GCA_947259185.1 uncultured Methanobacteriaceae archaeon | reverse complement strand
GTTGGTTTGTGTTGTTGCTTTTAGTAGCAGGTAGAGGTATTCGCTCATGTTTAGTTGTTTTTGGTTGATGGTGACGTAGTTGGGTAGTTTTTGATTACTTGCAATGAATTCATTTACCCGGCTGGCAGCATCTTGAATGCTACTTAGACTAAAACCAGAAGTAGGGGGTGGTGAAACCGGTGCAGTTCCCTGTCCAGGTGTGCTCAAATCAATATTGAGTACCGTGACAAAATTAGGAAGCTGGCTGTTTTTATTTACAAAATCCACTGCTCTACTCATGGAATAAACCAGGTTTTCAAATCTTATTTTTCCCAGATTACTTGAAGCAAAATTAGGAGCTATTAGATTAGTATCCATAAATTTAACTAATCTACTGGCGATGTCCAGGTATTCGGATTTATTTAATGTTCCGTTAACAGGATCTCCCATAGGAGCTAAGGGTTCGATTATTTTTTTGTAAGCTACAGGGGTGTTACTTCCGCTATTTAACTCAAGAACTTTAGCCAGCAAATAGAGGTATTCACTCATATTCAACTGCCGGTTGTTAATGGTTACAAAATTGGGTAGTTTTTGATTAGCTTCTATATATTCTTTCACCCGGCTGGCAGCATCTTTAATACTTCCAGGGGAGAAACTAATCGGATTGTTACTGTTTTCACCAGCGGTGGGATTATGCATAGCACTTGAATATTCAAAGAACCCTTCATCTAATAATCCATAACGGAAAAGAACATATCCGTCTGCTCCGTTTTTCAGAGCACTTACCACATCACCAAATAGTTCGCCTGCTCCAATAGTAGTCAGGTTATTATCCGACTGGTAAGTTAAAATACCAGTCCAGACCGGTGTTCCAGCTGACTGGCTCACAATATAATTGGTAACTGAACCTATCCATGAAGTGTTCTTATTATAATTACCTTTATATATCATGGGAACCAGTACATCCAGATAATTCGCCAGTTCGGTGTAGTTTTGCCCATAATAATAGGCATTAACTGCTCCTTCTGGCATTAATGCGGCAGAAAGCAATGCATCAGGTTTGATGGCTTTAACAACGTCTCTTACTCTGGAAACGAAACTGTTTATAGATGTGGTTCCATTGACCTGCTGGTAAGCATTACCTGGATATCGTAAGTAATCCAGGTGCACTCCATTTATCCCGGCCATACCTGTTAAAGTACCAATCTTGCTTAGAAGATCAGTAATATAGGTGGCAGAGGTTTCATTAGCAGGATCAATCCAGGTGGAATTAGGCTTGAAACAATTGACCCATACACTGACTCTGATTCCAGATTGCTGTGCATTTTGCAAGAACCTGGCTGATGAGTTCTGGTACTTGGAATTGGTCAAAGCTTCAGAATCAAGGAAAATATCTGTGATTCCTGCAGCCTTTAATTCCTCTAAATTCATGGCATCCATACTCCAGTAACGCACCCACAGTGCTCCAGTTGAATTCTGGTAGGGAACCAGGTCGGAAGCAGTATAATTTACTACTCCGGCAGTATCCCCATAGGCGGCATACTGCTGGGACTCATTTTTTTGATTACCATAGGCGGCATACTGAACTTCTTCCGATTCCAGGTAATCATCCACCACATTACCACCACCATCAGATTCTGCTTTCCCTGTTGGGCAAGCCTCACCTGTAAGAGAGGTGGTATTTTCAGGGTGAGATATTGGTTCATCACCATAATTCCCATAGGAACTTTCAGGGGTGTTATTAAAACTATCTACTGAGGTTGCATTCATTTGGGCGAAAATCACGTTGGTATTTAACAATGCAAAGCACACTAAAAGCATGCAAAGCATTTTCACCTTCCGCGAAATAATATCGCCTCCTAATCACCAAAGCCCCCCCAGGTATATAAGGCTAAATGTAAGGGTTACCTAACATTGCCTAATAAAGGCCTTGACGATATTAATAATTATGAATCAAATTTCCATATATATTTTCCTGATATAAAATTAAAAAAACGACCATAAGGCCGTTATTATAAAATTATTCCAAAGACATAAAATAAGAATACTGGAATGATTTTAATGAACATTATTTCTCTCAGGCGATTTAACTTTTTTTTAAATGATTATTACTAACTCTAAACCATCAGATATATTCTTTAACGCCAAAAAACTTATAAAAAATGTTTTAATAATTTTTAGCATCCTTAAGAATGATAAAAATAATCTAGAATTTAAGTATAAGTGCACTGAAAAATACGATGCCGAATAAAAAGTGAAAACCTGCTCTAGTAGATAATCATTTTAATTTAAAAATAACTTTACTTGATTAGTAGATACCCCTAATTGAGTAGTTCCACCATAAAATTAAGGTAAAAAAAAAGGATTCTGATTTGGTTTAAAATCTTCAAATAGACAAATAAAAAAAAAATAAAAAAAATAAAAGGGTTTTAGAAACTTAATTCTGAATATACTCCTTTCATAACCACGTTAGCAGTATTCCAATTATTTATGACTCCTAAGCTATTTGATGAACTGCTGGCATCTGCTTTTACCCATTTACCATCAATAAATAACTCTGCCCATACATGACCATAGACACTTCCACTTTTGAATTGACAGGTACCATGGGCATAGCGGGATTCAATACCTGCTGCCCGGGTAAGAGCAATTAAAAGGTGGGAATGGTCCACACAGTTACCATTTTTATTTTTCAGAGTATTCACTGCACCATATTTGGTATTGTAGTAGAAACTGTAAGTCAGGTTATTTCTTACCCAGTTGAATATGGCTTCTGCTTTTTCCCAGGTGCTATTTAAACCCAGAGTCAGCTGATTAGCCATGGCAATAATGGTAGGGTCATTTACCTGGCAATTTTTAGTGGCCTTTAAAAAGACCGAGGTATTGTTTACTGGATTGGTGGTATTTTCTGCAGGTTTAGTACTGTTTAATGTTTTAAGTGGTACCACATTACTCAAAACATCCAATCTAACGTAATTTGGCAGCTTTTTATAGGTGTTCTGATAGGACATCACCCGACCAAAGACATGGAAAATTGCTTCGTACTGCATAGCTCCCTTACTGGTCTGGATATTGTCTGGTGATTTACCATGGGTATCCATGTAGGTGCTTACCTGCTGGGCCAGTTTTAGGACTTCACTTTGCAGGAGATTCCCACTTAACTTCACACCATGGGAGTTGGTTGCACTATTATAGGTACCATATGCTATGGATCCGGTACCTCCATTTTTAATCTGCACCAAACCCTTAGAAAGAAGGTATAGATACTGGTCAATGCTTAACTGTTTGCCACCTACCATTACGGTGCCAGGAAGCTTTTTGTTCTTATCCATGAAACTAACCAGACTGGCACTGGCACTTCTAATATCATTTAATGTGGCAGTGGGCTTGGCAGTACTTTGATTGGTTACAGGAGTCGTGTTTACTGGTTTGGTTTCAGCCACAGGGGCGGTTTTAACCTGATTAATAGGGTCCATGTAGACGAAGTTGGGAAGTTTCTTTTGGGTGGCTTTAAAATTAAGTACCCGGGAGTAAATATAGATTAAAGCTTCGTATTTGATTTTTCCTCTGCTAGTAGACATGTAATCCGGGGCCTTACCCTGGGTATCCATGTAGCTGGTTATGTCCTGAGCCAGTTTCAGATATTCTGATAAAACTAATTGACCAGTGAGTTTATCCCCCTGGGAATTAGTAGCAGCCTGTTTACTGGTATAGGTCACCGTCCCGGTAAACCCATGAGGATTGGTGCTCAAACTTTTTACCATGAGGTACAGGTAGTCACTGGAACTCACATTCCCCATTGAAACTTTCACCGTGGGGGTTATTTCTTTTTTAGTGTCAATTTGAGTTTTAACTGTGGAACTGGCACTTATTATACTGGATATAGTAGTATTTTTAGTTTGATTGGTAGTTGCTGGGTTAGAACTACTATTAGGAGTAACTGCATTACTTGGAGTTGCATTTACATTTTTTGGTGGAACTTCTTCAGCGTAAATTCCACTTATACTAATTAAAATCAGGCATAAAAATAGTATGCCCATCAAATTCATTTTTCGCGATATTCTAACGCCTCCATATCATGAAGACTGAAAATAAATTTTTTCATCAATTTAAATCTAAATATTTGATTCAGGGACTGTAACTAGATATTACTAGTCAACATGATAACTCCATTTTAACCTCCACTATACTATATAAAGTTACTGCCAGCAAATCCTGAAAAAGACCATTATAAAACTTTTTAAATTAAAAGGGACATAAGCTGAGCTTTTCAATATATCTAAAAAAAACTATGGGCATTATTCATTTATTTTACTAATCAGCCCCTCCTAAGTACTCCTATTTATCCAGTATACAGCCTACTATAGTTTATTTTAAGGGGATGTAAATTTTAATCCATAAGTCAGCAGCTTAAATAACTTTAAATCAGGAAAAAATTATGTAAATAAATCTAAAAAAAATAATAACATGATTAATCACTATCAGGGTAGATTTTAATACCAGAGGTTTTTTAGAATGAAAAATTGTAACAAAAGAAAACTTTGATTTAATTTTCAATAATAACTGAACCTTATTTATAATAACTAATACCGTATTTTTAAGACCCTAATATCATTTTTTAAAAAAATTTATCCTTTTTTGCAAACCAGAGCTGATTTCAAATAAAATTAGAATTTTTTAAACGTGAATCTCTCCTAAGATCATAAAATAAAAAGAATCTAAATCAATGAATTTTAAGCGAATATGAGGCTGTCTCATAAATATTGCTATAAAAATTTTCCATTATCAATCAAATTTTTTTTTTAGGTGTTTAAATTATTATTTATTTTTCTTTTATTTTGTATTTGATTATGAATTCTTTTTA
>CAMYKT010000058.1 GCA_947259185.1 uncultured Methanobacteriaceae archaeon | reverse complement strand
CATGACCTTTTCCCTGCTCTTTTTCACTTATTAGTCGAGCACCAGCCTTTTTAACAATATCTGCTGTACCATCCTGGGAGTTGTTATCCACCACCAGTACCTGAGGCCTTTTGTAGTTGTATATTTCCTCCAGTAAAGAACCAATGGATTGTTCTTCATTATAGGCCGGTATCAAAAAAGTAACATGCTTCATGGAAATAGGAAAATACTCTTCCAGAACGCAGCTAACACACAATTTATCCTTATTATTCTTAGAATAACTTTCTATATTTGAAAAATAGTTTACATTATCCAAATCAATCCAATCTGGATAATCAGGAATTGTTTCCAACATATCCCCGTCAATTACATTTGTAGATATTATAATAAATAAGTATCTTTTTTGGAAAAAAATATATTGAAATATTAATTAAAATCACTTAAAAGAGAATTAAATGACTAAAAACTATTTTATAGTTTAATGGATTATAATGCGTTACCTGTTTTTTTATTACCCTTATTTTTTCAGGTTAATGATTTTTGCTAAAAATGAGTTTAATCTTTTATCCCCCTATTCAGGTCAAATTATAATAAGAAGGGATTCTAAAAATTAGGTTGATGATTATGTCGGTGGGGGGGAAAATATTATTTTTTTACTTAATGGTCATGGTGCTTTTAGCC
This sequence comes from uncultured Methanobacteriaceae archaeon, assembly GCA_947259185.1. Classification (GTDB taxonomy): domain Archaea; phylum Methanobacteriota; class Methanobacteria; order Methanobacteriales; family Methanobacteriaceae; genus Methanobacterium_F. The sequence continues at coordinate 4,324 of CAMYKT010000058.1, read as the reverse complement.
CCGGCCGAGGCCTGGTATGGCCCTACTCATGAACAGATAGCTGATGAGATCTATTATAACCTTCCAGAAAATATAAGCACTAATTTAAACCAGGAAGCTTTCCAATCAGGATCAGTAGCCCCTGATTTTGTTTTCAGAGATTATTTATTCCATATTTATCCTTTTAGTTATATTAAAGCCCGCTTGCATCTGCACCAGGGGGCTTTTTACTACCAGCAGGGAGATTATTACCAGGCCAGCTACAATTTAGGAGTGGCCAGCCACTATATAACTGATTCTTTATCTGCTTTTCATAGAATAAATGCCTATAACCAGAAAGATCATAATGAATATGAAGAACAGGCCCTTTTACTAAAACCCCAGGTAGAATACATCCCGGAAGGATTACTAATCAGTCTTTCCCGGGGTTTTATCCAGGGTGAAGTAAGCTGGAGAACCTGGATATTAAGCAGAAACCCAGAAATAACACAAAGAGATCTTGATAATGCCTCCTCAATTGCTTATAGTGAAATAAAAAGGAGTCTGGAAGGAATATAAACTACTTTAATACCTGTTACCCACATTTTCGATTAGATCCGATCATAAAAAACACGTTTTCCACAATCCATACATTCCCAGTAGAGGTCATGGAATGATTGATATATTTCGCTATAACCTCGGAATCCACAATGAGGGCACTCCACGATTTTAATCAGATTAATCACTTCCTGATTCATTTATTTTCATACACTACTAATTATAGTAAAGATTTTAAAAGAAAGTAATATATAGTTTAAGTTTATTAGGAACAAAATATTATAGTCCTGGAAAAATATGGTTCTAAGAGGACAATATTGCCGGTGGTATTAACATCCGATCCTTTTAAAAAATGCTTTATATTTATTAAATCCAATAACATTTTTTTTAGCTAATATTTCTATTACTTAAGTACTCTTTTTTGGTTTTAACACATTCCCGGACGTAAATTACCATGAACATCAAATAGAAAATTTTATTAGCAGGCAAAAAAAATTGCAATATGGATGATAATTACCCTTTTTTAGTAATACTAAACAGGGGCTAATATTTTAGACCCCTTATAAAAAATGTATTTTCAAAGAAGGTTTATTTAAATTAATTAATAAAATTGGACAAAAAAATGGGTTTAAAGGATAAATTACCGGATTAATGGTATTTTTTAAGGATATTTTAAAGGGGATCAGGGGTAAATGTTTCAGGATATTAAATAAAAATACGGCAAAGATGTATTAATTGTTTATAACCTGATAGGGGTAGAATTAAGGTGATTAAATGTATAGGAGAACAGATTATGGGCCTGGATTCAACACAAGATGATAGTGACTATCTGAATAATCCTTTAGAAGAAAAATTTAAACTGGCCTTTGAAAATGCACCAATTGGTATGTGTTTACTGGATTTGAATGGTTATTACGTCATTGTAAACCAGGCTTTTTCCCAGATGTTAGGTTATACTCCCCAACAACTAACCCAGAAAACCTATAGGGACATCACTCATCCTGATGATCTTCCTAAAAATAAAAAATGGTTCCAGGACATACTGGAAGGTAAAAAAGACCATTATAAACTGCAAAAAAGATACATCCATCATGATGGAGCTATAATCTGGGCTGAAGTGCTGGCTCGACTCATAAGGGATGATAAGGGACAACCTCTTTATTTTGATACCCATGTTACTGATATTTCTCTAATTAAAGAACAAAATGAACTTATCCGCTTCCAGGCCATGGCCCTTTCCCAGGTACATGATGCAGTGGTGGCAGCAGATAATGATAACCACATAATTTACTGGAATAAAGGTGCTGAAGAACTATATGGAGTTAAATTCCAGGATGCCCTGGGAGAGGACTTAAATGAGGTGAATGAATACCAGTGGATCCATCCGGAAGATGAAAAAGATGCTCAAAAATCTCTGGAAACTAAGGGTACCTGGAGGGGTGAAAATAAACACCGCACCCGGGAAGGTAAGGAATTGATAGTGGAATCTGCTCTAAGTGTTCTTAAAAATGAAAAGGACCATAAAATAGGAGTATTATCGGTGGTTAGGGATATCACCCAGAGAAAGCTAATGGAAAGGGAGCTTAAAAAAAGTGAAGAAAATTACCGCTCCCTGGTGGAACTGGCCCGCACCGGGGTGATATTCATGGACCTTACTGGAAAAATGGAATACATAAACCCCCACTTTGCCCAGCTTTTAGGATTTAAACTAAGAAAACTAAGAGGTGCCAATTTCTTCGATTTTTTAGATTCTTCTCAACAGCAAAAAGCCATTAACTACCTAAAAAATGTTAAAGAAGGATTCCGGGGTTCGGTGGAACTGGGATTTACCCCTAAAAATAAAATACCCACCTGGACTTTAATTTCTTTTAATATGGTTAATGATGCCCATGGAGAACAGGTAGGATATATTGGTATTGTCATGGATATAAACTCCCGTAAAGGAGTGGAAAGATCCCTGATGGAAGCAGTCCAGGAAAGAGATGAGATACTGCAGTTTTATATAAACAATCTGCATGGAGTAATAAAACAGGTATTTACCAAGGATTTAAAGGATTCCAATCACCTTAAAACTCAACTAACCTGATAAATACTTTTTATTATCCAAAAAAAGGGTTTAAAATAGTTATTCTAAATATTTTTACTCCTTAAAACTATTTTTATTGCTTATGGGAAAATTATAATATAATAATTAAGTATATTCTTTTTATTAGATTATTACCCGAAACCTCCGGAATTAACCTGAGGGATTTTACTTAATATAAAAACCACAGAGGTTATCTTAAAATGGTGCTGCGCTTAATTGAAATCATACTACCATCATCTGAGGTGAATTTACCCCAGCTTAATAGCATACTAAAAGAACATGAAATCCTGGGCTACTGGGAAGTTGATTTAAAGGAGGAATTAATTCTGGTGCGGGTTCTCTTACCGGCTATTGAAACCGAATCACTGATGGATAAAATAGAAGATGCCTTTGGAGGCCTGGAAGGTTTTCGAATATTTATTATTAATGTAAAAGCAACCCTACCTCGTATTAGTTCCAAAAATAACCTCAGTGAAGAACTGATAGAAGAAATAGAAGATGAAAAAAAGAAAGTAGAAAGAGTTAGCCGGGAAGAACTCTACTCCTCCATATCCCAGCAAATGGACTCACCCCTCATTTTCAGTGTACTGATGATACTGGCCTCCCTGGTAGCAGCCATCGGGGTCTTAAATGATAACGTGGCGGTTATTATTGGGGCCATGATCATCGCCCCTATGCTCAGCCCTAATGTGGGCTTTGCCCTTTCCACCGTACTATCTGATAAGGACCTGGCCCAAAAATCAATATACTTCAATGCCCTGGGAATATTCATTGGATTTATATTTGCCTTCCTAATCGGGTTACTGGTTCCGGTGGACCCTAACGTACCTTCCATATCCATAAGAAGCGATTTAGCTGTGGGAAGCGTGCTTCTGGCCTTTGCTTCTGGAGTAGTAGGATCCCTGGCTTTTACCACCGCCTTATCCTCCATATTAATTGGGGTGATGATTGCGGTGGCCCTTTTACCTCCCCTGGTTATTGTGGGTCTTTTAGCCGGGGCAGGTTACTATGATCTCGCCGTAGGAGCAGGATTACTATTTATAACCAACCTGGTGGGAGTGAACTTTGCCGCGGTACTCACCTTCTGGGTGCAAAAAATAAAACCCCTGGATAAAGAAGAAGCTAAATCAGGACGTAAATACACCTACAGTGCCCTGATTATCTGGGGAGCTATACTCATTGTCCTTCTGGTACTGGTATTTGCCCGTAACCTCTTTATAACTTAATAAGGGGAGATTAAATTTAAAAAAAATATTTCACTAAAAAATGCTCTTGTTATCAGCACGGCCTTATTAACTGCCTATATCGCCCTTTCTATTGTTATGGATATGGATTTAAGGGCCTTATTTAGTGATATCACTTTACCTGTTTTTAGTTTAATTGCGGCTATTTGTCTTTTTTATGCCGCCTGGGAGAAAAAAGCATCTAAAAAGGATTACCTGCCCTGGCTACTTTTTGCCCTGGCCCTGTCATTTTACACTCTGGCGGATACTACCTGGGCCTTAATGAGCCTGATATGGCAAATAGAACCCTTCTTTTCTGTGGCTGATATTTTTTATCTGGCGGCCTACCCCTGCTTCATTCTGGGAATAATATTTCTACCCCACCAGAAACTCACCTCCTTAAAAAAATACATATCCCTGATAGATGTGGCTTTGATACTGGTATTCACCTTCACCCTGGCTGAAATTTTCTTAATAGAACCCAGCCTGGCAGACCCTA
>CAMYKT010000057.1 GCA_947259185.1 uncultured Methanobacteriaceae archaeon | reverse complement strand
AGGGTTACCATAGCCGTAAGTACTTCTATCCCCTGACGGTGGATTATGAGTACTTTCAGAATAATACTGTGCCTTTATACCATAAAAACAATCTACCATGGGCCCGGCAAATATCCAGTACCATACTTTGCCTGCCACTATACCCCACCCTGTCCCTGGATGAGATGGGGGACATTATAAATATTATCCAGAGGGTGCTAAATTGAAATCTGTTGTAAAATTTAAAATGAGTAATTTAACCCTAAAACAAGATTTTATGGGTGTTTTTTATATAAATTGATAGGGCCCTATTTTATAAGTCCTTTGGGGGGGGACATGTTAGGGCCTATCAACATTCATTTATGATAAAGGTCTAATATAAGCTTTTCGTCTTTAAATGGGGGGGATGAATATGGATGATCCTAGAGTTTCTATTGTGATAGTTAACTGGAATGGATGGAGGGATACCCTGGAGTGCCTGGATTCACTCTGGGAAATAGATTATCCTAACTACGACATTGTAATTGTGGATAATGATTCTTCTGATGATTCTGTTGTAAAAATAAGAGAATATTTAAATTTAATATCTGATGGTGAAGGTTTTAATGATGCCGGGGATGATTTCCAGGTCCATGAAGTGGCTCAAATTAATATTTTAATGGACACTCCTTTGAAAAACCCTCCCCAGCACCAAATCACTTTGATAAGGACCCGGAAAAACTGGGGATTTGCCGGGGGTAATAACCGGGGAATAAAGTATGCCCTGAAATTTTTAAAACCTGACTATCTGCTTTTACTAAATAATGACACGGTGGTGGAGAATGATTTTCTTACTCCCCTGGTGGAGACGGCCTCAGGAGAAGTGGGGGTGGTGGGTCCTAAAACCTGTTACTTTCCTGAAAAAGAGTACATCAATTCCGCTGGGGTTAAGATGATCTGGCCCTGGGTAATTGCCCAGAACCAGGGTATTGGTGAACTGGACCAGGGACAGTTTGATGAAGTCCAGGAAGTTGACGCCCTCCTGGGGGCCTGTCTACTGATAAAAGCAGAGGTTTTTCAGGAAGTAGGGCTCCTGGATTCAAATTTTTTCTTAATACTCGAAGAAACCGATTTTTGCTTAAGAGCACACCAACAGGGCTACCAGATAATCTACCAGCCACTATCTAAAATCTACCATAAAGAAGGATTCTCCGGTAGACTAAGCCAGTTATCACTCTACTATTTTTACCGCAACCGCTTCTTAATCATGAAAAAACATTTAAACCCATCTAAAATCATCATATTCAGTAACCTGGTTTTTTTCAGATTATTAAAAGACGTATTCACCTTCCTGTTACGAGGAGAGTGGGGTTTTTCCCGGGCCGCCATCAGAGGTTACTATGATGGATTGAAATTTTAAGGTTTTTTTTTTAACCTATTTTTTTTTTAAAAAAAACTTACCTGAAATTCTATTTTTAGAAAAAATAATTTATATTACTATTATCTGGTTGAGTGGAATTTAGTAGTCTTTAATGAGCTGGAAATATTATAAGATGAATTTTTTGTTTGAGTTTTATTCTTATTTTGATGGTTTTATGGCTTGAAAATCTTCTAAAGGTGATTATTCTAACTGGTACCCTGTATCTCCCGGGCCTGGTTATACACTTCCAGGGTCTTCTGGGCAGCAGTCTTCCAGCTGAATAATTCAGCCTGCTTTTTACCTTTTTTAATCATTTTTTTCTGTAGATTATCATCACTTAAAACCAGGGACATCTGATGGGCTAATTCCTGATGATTCTCAGGATCCACCATTATTCCTGCATCACCTACCACCTCAGGAATTGAACTATTATTAGAACTTATTACCGGAGTACCACAAGCCATGGCCTCCAGGGGCGGTAATCCAAAACCGGCATAGAGACAGGGATACACAAAAAGTTTTGCTGCTGAATAAAGATGGGCCAGGTCTTTTTGACTGATATGTCCGGTGAATATAACCTCTTTTTCTAGTCCTAACTCCTGGAGGGTATGAAATATAGGATGCCAGGAGTCAACCTTTTTACCCACCAGTACCAGGGGTAAGTGGTAACCCTCACCTCGCAGCAGGGCATATGATTTTAAAAGTCCAGGGATATTTTTAATGGGATGCAGGCCCCCTACACTCAAAATGAATGGGGAAGATATGCTATAACAATGGCAAATATGCTCCTGGGCCTCTAAGGAGGCTTCCTGGAATATATCATCTTTGCCATTGTGGATCACTTTGATTTTCTTTTCAGGGGCCTGCAGATGGTTTATAAGATCCTGTTTGGAGTGCTCTGATACGGTTATTATTTGATCCACGTTTTTTATGGTGCGACCCAGTAACAATCGATGGAGCAGCACATCCCCTCTTTTAAACATCCGGGGAAAAAGCAGTGGGGTCAAATCATGAATGGTGATCACCTTGGCCACGGGCTGGGCAAAGGATAAAGGACCCAGTTCATAAGGGTCGTGGACCACATCCAGAGTATGGTTTTTTAAATTACGGCTCAGAGTATAATACCTCCAGAACATATAAGCACCCGGTTTATTATCCAAAAAACGGTTGCGGGGAATAATGATTTCTGAATTATACTGATAAACATCCCGGGGGGGAATTTTCTGAATGGATAAGATGGTAACGGTTATCCTGATCTATCTGGTTGAGGTTTTTTATTAACTGCTCAGTGTAAACTCCAATACCTCCACTTTTTTCCTCAATAGAACTGCTGATAATACCTATATCCATTTAAACACCCTCCTTATTAACTTAATTATTTTAATGAATTTAAACCGTCTCCTGGTTAAAAAAAACCAGGATATAATCTACTCTACTTTACCTCCATAAATCCAGGATCCTCCATTATCATAGATTTTAGGCCTTTTTTTCAGGATATCCTCCGGGCTTACATAGCCCAGTTCACTAATCACATTGGCCCCGGTCATCTGGTATAAATAAACTCCATTTTTAAGTATATTCATGGTACCCATGAAAACATAGTAATCTGATTGTATCAGGTCCTTGTAGGCTGGTATCTCCTCACAATCCGGCAGAAAACTGCGCAGTACACTGGCCCGATGCTTATCAGCATAGATACCTTCCAGGCCAAAATTATTCTTTACCCAGTCTGAGGCTATAACTTCCTGCTGGTTAAATTTAGGGAAATCATAGTCCGGGTCCATGGCAATGGATATCCCTTCTTCTGTGGGGAAAAACTGGTATACTAATCCACTATCCATTACAAGTATCACCAGTAAAAAAACTGCTGAAAACCTCAACACTCCCTTTTTCAAGGGGATTCTTTTAAAAAAACTTTTAAGCAGGCTAAATCCCCAGAAAACACCCACCATAAAAAAGGGTGATAGGAAGATGAGGGCCATGTGCAGCAACCGGGAAGTATTAAACTGGCTGGATAAGAAGGGAACCGCGACCCCGGCTACCAGTAAAAAGAAAGCAGCTAAAGAAAATATTTTATATTCTATTTTAAACTTACCCACATTTTGTTTAAGTAACAGGGCCATGATTCCTAGGGCTACTAAAAACTGGGATACCAGGTACAGATATTTATGTATATCTCTTAGAAACGATTTTTGCTGAACCAAAACCAGACTTAATCCCTGGGAAGCATCAGGATCCATGAAAGATAGAATATTGGAGAAAATATCATTAACGGCATTGATGATGGAGATAAGAGGTGAAGAACTGGCGGTGTACAAATACCAAGTAATGAGGAATATTATAAATAAAAGGACCAGTGGCCAGCTGAAAAACTTATCTACCCTATCCTCCCGGTACTTCTGGATAAGCTTTATGGTCCGGGGAGCGGAATCATTCTCCCATAAACCCTTAAGTGATATCTTTTTAAAATTAATCACTCCCACCGGGTTTAGATCTTCTTCCAGGTATTCCTGCCGGGAGCTCGAATCCGGAGTACTTATCTTCTCTTCCCGGGTTAATTTCAATGGCAGTAAGTGGATGATAAAAGTGTTTATTTTACCTAGTGGTTCATTTAGAAGCAGAAATACTCCACAAAAAATCAGGGCAAACATCCAGATATAGGATAAACCATAATGAGAAACCACAATCCCCAGGGAAAATATAACTGCCAGAAAGGATCTACGTGACCTTTTAAGATCGCTACTCACCATTAAAAGGATTAATAGTACTAAAAATAACTCAGCAATGGTCTGCCGTAAGAGGGCCAGCATCTCAGTATAAAAGGTGAACATGAATATGAATAAAAACACAGATAAACAGGCCATAGTTGAATTCAACTGCCTTTTAAAAATAAAATACATACTCACCGGCATTAAAGCAAAAAGGAAGGGATATACTACCTTGAACACCCAGACCATATTCATGCTGGTAAAAAATGACAGAGCCGGTCCCAGAATCACCACACTCAACATGGAATTATAGTTATTAGGGGTTTGCATCACCCAGTAACCATTTCGAACCACCTCCTGGGCCATATAATACTCAAAGGAAACATCCCAACCCCAGATATAGGTGGTAATTAAAGATTTATGATATAAAAGTGAAAGAGCAATTAAAAAAATGGCCAGGGGAAAAATACGCTCTGGAAATTTCTTAAAACCTATTAAAAGAGTAACCACTCCAATCAATACAATTAAAACCATGGCTAACAGGTTCAAGTCATAAAGATTCATCAGATGAGCACTCAGGATACCTAAAAATGGCAGTACCAGAATCAAAAGTAAGGGTGGAGATATCATATTTCGGATATCCATAGAATTAATCCCCTGCAGGGCTTTGATATTAAATCCCAAATCCGGGGATGGTAATTCTACTTCTGTTTGGCTATTATTAACTATCTTTTGGGGGCCCTGGCGATAAATCAGGTAACTCATAAGAAGGATTAAAATCACCAGGGCACTGTTAAAAGAACCCGGGGTGAGGGTTCTAATTACTCCCAGAAATCCCAGTACTAAATCCAGCATAAATCCCAAAAATAGGATTATAGCCACACTAATACCCAGAGTGTAGAGCAGCACCTCCATACTACTCTCCCGGTACTCCCATTTAAGGAGCCGTAAAAAGAGAGTTCCCGGGATAAAAAGGATGAGTATAAGGGAAACCATTATCTGTAAGAGTTCCAGAGGGCGACCTGCCTCATCTAAAAACAAAAGAAAAAAATAGATGGTTAGTAACACTACCACCAGTTTCAACAGGCTATCTAATTCCCATTC
>CAMYKT010000056.1 GCA_947259185.1 uncultured Methanobacteriaceae archaeon | reverse complement strand
AACAATTCTTTGCAGAGGCCTTTAGCCAGATACTGGACATGGATAAAATAGGTGCCACTGATGATTTCTTTGAACTGGGAGGTACCTCCCTTCTGGTTACCAGAATCACCATTGAAGCATTGAATCAGGGTTATGAAATAAAGTATGGGGATGTTTTTGCCCACCCCACTCCTCGAGAATTGGCCCAGGTAATAACTGAGGCGGAAAATTCCGTAAAAGAACAGGAAACCTACTCCTACCATGCTATTAATAAAGTACTGGAAAAAAACACCATTGAAAACTTGATTAAAGGCAAAAGAGAAAATTTAGGCAACATATTATTAACCGGAGCCACGGGATTTTTAGGCATTCACATTTTAAAGGAGTTCATTGAAAACTATAATGGTTCTATTTACTGTATGCTCAGAAAGGGAAGGCATACCACTCCTGAAGAGCGCCTGAAAACCCTCTTATTCTACTACTTCAGTGATAGCTATGAGGAACTATTTGGAACAAGGATTCATATCATTGAGGGGGATATAACCAGCCGGGCTGATTTTGAAAAATCAAGGGGACTGCCGGTTGACACGGTTATTAACTGCGCGGCCAATGTGAAGCATTTTGCACCTGGAACCCAGATTGAAGATATAAATATTGGGGGGGTGGTAAATGGTATTGAGTTTTCTAAAAAAAAAGGCTGCAAATTCATCCAGGTATCCACCACCAGTGTGGCCGGGGAGAGTGTAAATAATATACCTCCACATGATACTGAATTTGATGAAAAAACTCTTTATGTGGGCCAATCCCTGGATAATAAGTACCTCAGTAGTAAATTCAAAGCAGAAAGGGTGGTACTGGAGGCGATAAGTGAAGGACTGCATTGTAAGATAGTACGGGCAGGTAATCTTATGGCCCGTCAATCTGATAGTGAATTCCAGATAAATTTTGAAACCAATAGCTTCATTAACCGGTTGCGGGCCTATGCGGCCATAGGTAAAATACCCTACTTGGTAATGGGGGGGATAGTGGAACTCACCCCTATTGATATGGCAGCCCGGGCCATACTATTATTAGGTCAAACTCCCCGGGATTGCACCCTTTTCCATGTTTACAATAATCATCAAATATACATCGCGGACATCATAGGGATGATGAATACACTGGGTTTTGATATCATCGGAGCAGAAGAAGATGAATTTAACCAGGCCTTTGCACGGGCCCGGGAAGATGAAACCAAACAGGATGCCATTTCAGGACTGGTCACCGCCATGGGTATGGGTAAAGGCAAGGGAAGGGCCCTGGTAAAGGTGGCCAACGACTACACTCTCCAGGTATTATACCGTTCAGGATACCAGTGGCCCCTCATAAGTGATGAATATCTGATAATGTTCATAAAATACCTCAAAGAGATGAATTTCTTTGACTAAACCTGATTAAATCTTATTTAATCACTTTGCTTTGCCCCTTTATATGAGGATTTTAAAATGTATGAAAGAAACTATAAACTGGTATCTGCTAAATTCAAAGAATTTTTCCTGCCCACCCTGCTCATGTCCATGGCCATGAATATCAGCACTTTCATGGATACTTTGATTGTAGGTAATTTTTTGGGGCCGGTCAATATCTCGGCCATGGCCCTTATTGCCCCTATTATAACCTTCATTAATTTAATCTACTGGATGGTGGGTCTGGGAGGATCTCTATTATCCGCGGTGGCCAAGGCCGAACGGGATGAAGAAAAAAGTAACATGTATTTCACCGTATCGGTACTCCTATTAATTACCATCGGAGTTTTATTTTCCCTATCCGGACTTATATTTATGGATAACCTGGTGGCGGCCCTTACCACTAATCCCCAACTGGCTTTTCTGGTTGAAAGGTTTTTGGGAGTGTACTTTATGGGGTCGCCCTTATTATTTATCCTCATGGGAATCGCCTATTTTATAAGGGCTGATGGTAAACCCCGACTATCATTCTATGCTCTTCTAATAGCCAATGTGGTCAACCTGGTGATGGACTTATTTTATATCCTGGTTCTGGGAATGGATATACAGGGAGCTGCCCTGGCTACCATAACGGGATACACGGTGGGAACAATATTTATAATGCAGTATTTCTTCTCTAAAGACCGCACCATGCACTTCATATCTCTGGTGAAAATCAAATTATACTTGTTGTGGGATATAGTAAAAATCGGGTTTCCCCCGGCATCCTTACAACTATTTCTAACCCTCAAATTGTTTTTCATAAATAGTCTCATTGCCATGGTGCTGGGTAAACCCGGCCTGACCGCCTTTTCGGTTTTTTATAACAGTCTTTTTATCATTTACATGTTTTTGATTGGAACCTCCCAGGCCATGTCCCCCATTGTTTCCATTTACTTCCAGGAAAAAGACTACTATGGAGTTAAATATACTATCAACACCTCCTTTAAAATTGTTTTAGCTGCGGGGGCAATATTCACCCTGCTTTTTTTCACCTTCCCTGGAGAACTACTCAATCTTTTTGGGGTAAGCGACCCATTGGATATGACAGTGGGGATAAATGCCATACGCATACTGTCTTTAAGCATTACCGGGACGGCTATAACATTTTTAATGCTTTTTTACACCCAGGCCATACAGCAAAAAGAATTATCTTTTATTATCTCCATAACCCAGGGGCTTCTCATTCCAGTAAGTGCCGCTTATCTACTCTCTGGAGTAATGGGTGCAGATGGTATATGGATATCATTTTTAATAGCAGAAGTGGGCACCATTCTCCTGATATATGCAGCCACCCGGATTATTTCCCAAAAATCAGGGGGTGAGTATTCCGGATTCCTATTACTGGGTAATCACCGTAAAACCCCGGTGATGGATGTGACCATTGGAAACTCGGTAGAAGATGTGGTGGGACTATCTGAAAAAATAATTGAATTTGCCATTGAAAATGGAGTGGATGAAAAAATAGCACTGCGTATGGGTATGGCCCTGGAAGAGATGGCCATAAATACCATAAATTACAACCAGGATAAAATTGAATATATGGATATCATATCCCGAATAGGGGATAAGGAGATAACCCTGGCCTTTAAAGATTCAGGAGTGGAATTCAATCCCTCTAATTACTCCCGAGAAGAAAAGGATTCCTTTGAAAATATAGCCGTTCTACAGAAAATAGCCGATGATATAAGCTATGCCCGGGTTATAGGATTAAATAGTACGGTTATTACCATTAAAAGATAAATATTGTATATCAAATCATGACTAAAAAAATTATCCCAAGCACGGATTTTTAGGAGCTTAAACATGAACATTGATAAAGTAGTAGAAGAATCTAAACTGAAAATAAAATTAGAGGGTCGGCTGGATACCAACACCGCTCCTATTTTAGAAGAAGAACTAAAAAAAGATCTTCCCGGGGTTAAAGAATTGATACTGGACTTTAAAGAGTTGAAGTATATCTCCAGTGCAGGTCTGCGCCTTATTCTTTCCACCCAGAAGACCATGAATACACAGGGTAGTATGATCATCATCAATGTGAATGATTTTGTGATGGAAGTTTTTGAGGCCACCGGCTTTATTGATATTTTAACCATTAAATAAATTACATTTAAGGCTAAAATGATTTATATGGGTGAAATAACTCTAATAGCTCGACTGGAAAACCTGGAAATGGTATATAAATTTATTAACCAGGAATTAGCTCATGTAAAATACCATCCCTCCAAAAAATTGGAACTGGAACTGGCCCTGGAAGAGGCTTATGTAAATATTGTCCGCTATGCCTACCGGGATGATGGTAAAATCCAGATTAAATCCCAATTAAAAGAAAATCCATTACAAATAACCATCCAGTTTATGGACCAGGGAATCCCCTATAATCCCCTGGAAAACAAAGATCCAGAACTTTCTCTAAAAACAGATGATAAAAAAATAGGGGGATGGGGAATTTATCTCATTAAAAAATTCATGGACCAGGCGGAGTATGCCTATGAGAAGGGCTGTAATATTCTAACCCTGCAAAAGACACTATAGTGGGTACATTAATTAAAACTATTAAAGGGTAATTACATGGACAAATCAGCAATTAAAACCCATCTGCTTCGCCTGATACTTTCCAGTATAATAACCTTCCTCCTCACTGTGCCTTTTCACTATTTTTTTCAGATTATAGCCGTATCAGAATTAAGACCAGCCAGTGCTCTTCCGCCTGCTTTAGGTTTGATATTTGGTCCATGGGGGGCCCTGGGGGCAGCACTAGGTAATCTGGCCGCAGATATTTCCATTGGTTATCCTCCAGAAATCTTTCTTATTAGTTTTCTAGCCCAGTTTTTATATGGATACCTCCCCTACAAACTGTGGTACACTCTGGATAAAAAAAAACCCACCTTACCTCGCTTAAATTCAGTTCATAATTTAATAAAATTCATAATAATCATTTTCATTTCTTCCCTGGTAATGGCGGGACTTTTGGGCCTTTTAATGGAAAATCTGAATATTTCCAGTCTGGTTTCATTTACCACCCTCCTTTTTGCCTTTAATAACTTCGACTTTTCCCTGATGCTGGGAACCCTGATTATGGTGGGGGCCAACCTCTATGGCCTATCCTTCTACAAACCAGAAATCAGTAAAAAAGCAAAGATAAATCCATTTATATTTGATTTCCTGCTCATCATGGCCCTAATAATGGGAGGAGTTTATGCTATTTATATTATCTGGTCTGGAACTACAAATGGGGAACTTTTGGTAGGTATCATATTTTATTTACTGGTGATGGCCTATTGTTTTAAGCCACTAAGCTGTAAAATAGATGAAAAGACCAGCCCGGTTAGGATTTCTTTAACTGAAAAATTAATTGTCATGTTCATTGTTATTGGAGCTCTGGTTACCCTCTTAACCGCTATAAACTCCTATTACAGCATAACTGAAATAGGCAGTAATCTGGAAGAATTCTGGGAAGCAGTATACCTTAATATCACCCTTATCATCACTATATTCTACATTTCGGCTATAGGATGTTTATGGTATATTGAAAAACGAATCACCCAACCTATCGAGTCCATATCTAATCTTTTAAGTAATTATATCAGCCCCCAGAATAAAATAGATAGCCAGGATATCACCAGATATTGTAAAGAATATGCCCGGACAGATAGTGAAGTGGGTATTTTGGCCCATTCCTTTCAAAAAATGGTCCAGGACCTGGAAAATTATATTGAAAATCTAAAAGAAGTAACTGCCCAAAAAGAACGGATAAATACCGAACTGAATGTTGCCCAGAAGATACAAGCGGATATGCTACCCCGGAACTTTCCGGCTTTC
>CAMYKT010000055.1 GCA_947259185.1 uncultured Methanobacteriaceae archaeon | reverse complement strand
TGACTGGTGATAGTGATAATAAGATTCTAATAAGAGTTTATCAGTAATACGGGCAGATTCTAATTAAATTTCAACTTTTTTTAAATCTAAAAACGATTCATGGAACTTTAAAAGATCCAGCTGGGAATTAACCGCATCACCTATTAAATCTCCCTCGCCCTGGGGATATAATTTTCCCAGCTCACCCTCCAGTAAATCATGGGCCTCCCAGTAACCCTGGTAAGTGGTAACCATTTCCTGGTAGGACTTATCCTTTTTTTGTAACTCTCTTTCAAATTCCTGATACTTGGAAGAATTAAAAATAGAGTAAACCTTTTTTATAACTTTTTTAGATTTTAATTTCTTTAATTCAGCTTCCAGGGCATAAAAAGTATCACCATCTGGAAGTTCTCCTTCCAGTTCCCCTAACTCAAGTATATGGCCGGCCAGTTGATGATAATGGTCTGCTTCTTCCTTTTTAAGACGCATTTCTTTTTCTATAATCAAAATTTCAGATTCAGGATTATCCTGGTGGGGGTAAGTGGTTTTAACTGGAATTAGCTCCTTTTTCTCATGGTTTAGGCGGTATATTATATTTCTAAAATTAAAAATCTGGGACCTTAAAACATTAATCTGCTTTTGAATTTTTTTATCTTCACTCACCTGGTCTTTCATGGCCCGGAATGTATTTTGTATCTTTTCATCCCATTCTATAACCTGAGCCCATTGGGGATGTTTTTTCCTTTGCTCCTGGAGTGCCAGGTGCCGCACCGGTCTTGATATTTCACTTAAACTACCCAGACGCAGTACTCTTTCTCCTACTAAATCCAGTTTCTCCAGTATATTATCCACCGAACTATTAGTCCAGGCAGTTACAAGTACTCTATCTCCACTTTGCACCTTTTGGTGTACAATTTCTCTTATAACCGTGGTTTTACCTGTCCCCGGGGGTCCGATAATTAAATGAAAATCATTTGCTGCCAGGGATTTTTTTACCGCATCCTGTTGCCGGTTATTCAAATGAGGAGCAATATAATTTATATCCGAAGGGTCATATTGGGGCCGGCCTTTTTTAGTTAAAAATTTTAGAATTCTCTTATTATCTTCATTTAACCGGTTTTCTTCAATTTTTTCTATGGTCCTTTGTAGTTTTTCTAAAATAAGGTTTATTGAATCAGTATCAACTATGACTTTCTGATTCAATGTTAGGGTATGGATTTTTTTATAATTTAAAATCAGGTGGGGACCATAATAATCCATTACCGTGGCAAAATCCTCATCCAGGAGTACCAGGGCCCCAGGGTAAAAATCATAATTTTTTTTAATTAGTAATCGCAGGGTGTTTTGCAGGGGATTTAATTCCACCACTTCCCCCTTTATTTGGGTAGAAGGCCTCCTCTGGCTTTCAATATAGTCCCTTATCTTGCGGGTTATATCCTCTAAATCAGGGCAAATATCACTCATATCTTCACCAGGGTCCTCAGCTTAAAATAAGGGGGATACTAATATTCATTCTCCAGGATAAGGGGGATTATTGTCAGTCTTTAACTAATTTTGGTATATGAAATAAATACAGTTAGAATAGTGGGTTATCATTCAGTTAAGATGGCATATTTTTTCAGTTGATCATAATCCAGGTCTTCACTTTCATCCCACACACCCTGGAAAAATTCTATGGCCTTTTTTACCTGATCCGGGTCTTTAATTAGCACCCCTGCTTCATAATTAACTCCCAATCCTTTACGGGTGAGGTTGGCCGAGGAGATGATGGCCACCTCCGAATCAATAAACATCATCTTGGCATGGAGGTTATTATTGTAGCGGATATGTGCTCCTGATTTCATCAATGCCCGGAGCTTATCCAGACTGGTTATCCCGGATTTGATATCTTCTTCCCGGAAACTGGTGATTATTTTCATCTTCACCTCTTTTTCCACACCGGAAAACTCCTCCACCAGGTAGGTAATCCAGGGGGAACAAACCAGCACCTCTTTTTTTGCTTTTTTCAGGTTCTGGCGAATTTGTCCATATACGGTACGGGCCTCTTTAGGGGTGGTCACCACCAGTTCAAATTGACTTTTTTGTATTTCCCGTTCTTTTTTTAACTGGATATTCTCGGTTTTAAGAGCATTTATTTGATTCAATATCTTTTTATTTCCTATGATATCCGTTTGCAGGTCTTTTAATGCCTCTTTAAGTTGTTTATTTTGTTTTTCCAGGGCCTGATTTTTAAAGTCCAGGAGTTCTAATTTTTCCTTATCCTGGCGATATACTTTGATTTTTTCAATCAGTTCCAGGTCATCTTGTGAAATACCCATACCTAAACCTCGCTTACTAAAACATACCCTGATTTTAAAGCTGGAATATCATCTTCTAAGCTATAATATGATTAAAGTAAATATAAAATTATAGGTTTTAAGTTGATTAAAAAAGGAAAATTATGATGGTTTATATTTTAAAAATGATATTTCTTTGATGCGGGCATCATCAAAAGGAAATATTTTACAGGTGGATAATCACCCCCTTATAAAAAAAAATTAGATAGATAGTTTAAGTCTGAAAATAGATATTAATTTGTTAAAGTAAGATAGTTTAAGTCTGAAAATAGATATTAATTTGTTAAAGTAAGATAGTTTAAGTCTGAAAATAGTTATTTTACTGTTTAAAATAAATACTTTAAATCTTAAAATAAAATCCAATAAAAAAACATCACCACTAAAAATAAGCATAAAACTTAAAATCAATTATTAATGTAGTAAAACATGATCAATTACCAAGGAATTTTAATCAAAACCCATGAATCGGTGCCTCAACCATCCCTTGATACCTATTTTCTTCTGGAAAATTTAAATATTAAAAGAACTGATGAGATACTGGAAATTGGGACCGGTGCAGGATTAATTACCGTGTACTGTGCCCAGAGAACCCGTAATGTAGTGGCCACTGATATTAGTGAAAAATCCCTTAGATGTTCTCTGGCCAATATCATCGCCAACCGGACCTATAATACCCGGCTAAAAAAAGGAGAGCTTTTTGAAGCTCTGGAAGATGAAAAATTCGATTTAATCATCTTTAATTTATCACAACTTATGGCCACCTCAGCTGATTTAAAACCTGAACAATTACTCACAGGATTTACCAGTAAGTTAAAAGAGTATTTAAAGCCAGAGGGAAGATTCCATATACTCTTACCGGGTTTTCTTACCCCTCCCGAGATGGTTTCCCTGGTAGAAGGAGATGGTTTTAAGGTGGAATATATCTCTTCAGAGGAATCTCCTACCGGTGCTTATCTAATTAAAGGTGATTTAGAAGAGGAGTTATAACCTCTTTCTACATATTTTAATAAAAAAATAGAAGTATTTTAGAAAATTCTCTTATTTTAAAGTCCAGTAACACCTTTTAGGAGAGATTATGGTCTCATCCTTTTTTAATTCTTTCATTATCTTATCCACTTCTTTTTTATCCACACCGGATATCTGACTAACTTTGGTGGCATTTAATGGTTCCTCTGATTCTTTAAAGGCTGTAATTACTTTTTCTTTATTATCCATATTTCCACTTCCATAATAAAATTTATTTTATAGGTTTAAATGCTTTTTGACTTCCTTAAAGGTAGAATTCCCGTATTTAATAAAAGGATACTCAACCCTGGAAAATAATATCGCATATTTAAAAGGATAAATATTTATTAATATAGGTCATACTAGTTATATTAATAATAAGTAAATTTGGGGAATATATCCCTTATTGGATATAAAAACCAGAACAATAACCAGTAAAACTTGATTTTAGATATATGTATGGAGGAGATTAAATGCCAGATTTAGGACCTGCAGGACGTGGTGGAGCTAGAAGAAGAACCAGAAGAAGAATGATGGCACTAGGAGCACTTAGCAAAGAAGAAGGAGATAATCAACCTGATCAAGAATATGATGAACTGGTGGCAACTGATGATTCTGCTGAAAAATTACAAAAATTAGCCCAGCTCTTAAAAGATAAGGGAGTTATCACTGAATCCGAGTACAATTTATTATTTGGCTAAAAAAAAGAATTTATAGGGCGGATTAAGTTACCCCCAATTTTTTATTTTTCAGTAAATTCCTGTAAATCTGCTTTAGATAATTGCATTCTAGTATTATTCATTTTTTACTTCATCTATTTTATTTTCGTTTATCCCTCTTTTGTATCTTCTTTTTCACCACTCATCATCAAGTAGGCCAGCCAGCGGGTTTCTTCAAAGCTTTCCAGATATCTAATGATGATCAAGGTCATGGGAATACCAATAAAGAATCCCACCGGTCCTAAAATCCAGGCCCATACAAATAAAGCAGCAAATACCACATAAACAGATAATTGAAGTCCTTTACCAGTAAGTTTAGGGAATATATAACTTTCAGCTATGGTGTTGAGTATAACAAAGAAAATACCCATGATAATGGCTGCTTCAATACCATACTTACTCCAGGCTACCAGTACCGGGGGTATGGCTGCAATAATAATCCCTACATAGGGAATGAATCCCAAAATAAAGGTCAATAGTCCCCACAATATGGCAAAGTTTATATCAAATACAAATAGTATACCGGCCACTCCTAAACCATAAATTAAATTAACCTTGGCTCTGATTATAAAATACTTAATAAAATCACCAACCAGAGCAAAGGCTTTAATTAAGGTAGTGTTATCCTTACCTAGCCCTTTTATGAGCCTATTTTTAATTTGAGGAAGCTCATACACCAGAAAGATTACGGCAAATACCATGAAAGTACCATCAGCAACAAGTCCCGAGAGATTGGATACAGGTATATGGGTTAAAATGAATTCTATTATCTGATTACCGTACTGGGCAAAAAATTCATTGGAACTTATGGCTAAAGTAGGAATGGTCTGTATTAATTGAGATAAAGATACTGCCAAAAATGCTACTATTCCAAAACCCAGGGCAAATATCCCCACCAGTAAGATTAGCATTGATAAATTATAAGAAAGGCCTTTTTTTTCCATCCATCTTAAAAAAGGATAAAACAGTAAGCTGAGAAAAACAGAAAGCAGTACCAGGCTAAGTATAGGAGCGGTAAAATGCATACCTATAACCGCTACAAAAATTACAGCAATAATGATAATTTGCCGCAGAAAGGGTGGTATGTTAATATCGTCCCTCATTTAATTACCTCCAAATTACTTCTAAATAATTTTATACCTTTTTTTTGAAGAAGGAGAGGCTGTCTCATAAATATTGCTATAAAAATTTTCCATTATCAATCAAATTTTTTTTTTAGGTGTTTAAATTATTATTTATTTTTCTTTT
>CAMYKT010000054.1 GCA_947259185.1 uncultured Methanobacteriaceae archaeon | reverse complement strand
AAAAAGAATTCATAATCAAATACAAAATAAAAGAAAAATAAATAATAATTTAAACACCTAAAAAAAAAATTTGATTGATAATGGAAAATTTTTATAGCAATATTTATGAGACAGCCTCAAAACTAAAAAAAAATAAGTAATTAACCGGGTGTTATTTTATTCTTTCCAGGTTTAGTTAAATGGCAGGATATTTTTTTTTTGGCTAGTTGATGGTAAACATAAATTAAAATTGTTTAATTTGATTTACCCACATATATTCGGATTCTAATTCCTCTGGCTTTTTTAATTACCCTGGCACTTACCGGTATAAACTGGGAATCAAGTAAAAGCCTTAAATAGGTTACCATTACTCCTGGAAGTTTTAAAGGGCTTTTAATTTTCTTACCCTCTGCTCTTAGTTCACAGGCCAGGAGCCCATTTTGATCCACATAGATATTAGCTGGTAAATCATCTTTTAGATAATCCACTTCAAAACTTCTCACACTTAATCCTGCATCAAAGGCCAGGGGTGATGAATCTTTTATTTTTTCACCATTCATGAATTTTTGATGAGCTTCAGATGATTTAAAACCTTCTTCACTTTTTTTAGCCACAAACCATGATCTTTCAATAACTTTTTCTATGGTCTGATCAGGGGGTACTATTCCCTTCTTCTCATAACTCCTTATAAGATGTAGAACTTCCTCTTTGGATATATCTTCTTCCAGTGCACTTATAGCCAACCGGGTCAATACTGGCCCATATCCTGCTCTTCTAAAGGCAGCCCATATTTGATCTTCCTGTCGGTACACTCTTCCTTTAATAATGGAGTTTATGGCATCTGCATTTAAATGTGCAATTTGCATCAAACTGGACCGGGAATAGGTATTCATTCTCTTGGTTATAGCTTCCAGATTTCTCCCGGGGGCCACATTACCCTTTTTTATTTCCCTTTCCAGAATTTTAGTGGTGGTGTGGGGAAGAAGGCTTTTTACTTCTGGAGGTATCTTCATATCATTTTCCACAATAGCCCTTCTTATTTCCCTTCCAGATATCTTACCTCCCATTTCCAGTTCAGGTATGATATGAAACTTCATCTTTTTTTTATATTTTTTATATAAAAATTCATTAACTGCAAACCAGCGAATCACATTTCGGTTAGGAAGATTACGGGGTATCCCACTGAATATTTCTTTTTTTGCAAATTTTTTAGCATGTTTTATGATGGTGGGGGTGGATACATTGGCAGCATCCACATAATCTACTACCCCATCTTCAATCATCATGGCAATACGAATAGGAACAGTATAAGCCAGGGTTAATCGGTGGTGCAATCCTTCAATGGGAACCACTCTATCTGCCCCCGCTTTAAGGGCCATTTCTTTCCGGGCCTCATAACTAACAAAAAATGGAGCATGGTTAGCACTAAAGCCCTTGTTGAGGTATATTACTACCTCATCCCCGGTTTCTTTCCCTATTTCTTTTCCCTTTTCAATCAATTTCACATGACCCTTGTGCACCGGGTCAAAATCGGCACTAATTCCTATCACGATTACACTTCACAAATCTGGATATATAAATTCAATCATTATTCATTCTTAATTTATTATTGGGAAATATATAAGACACCTTATCTATTTTTTCTACTTTAACTGTTATTAAAATCTGATTTAAAAATAAAAAAAGGGGTTTGTATTTATTTATTCAAATATTCGAAATATTCCCGTAACTATTAACCAGATTCCAATTAACATACCTAAATACATGGGATCAAAGGCATAGGTACCGAGAATTATATAAATTATACCTAAAATAATTCCGATTACTCCAGGCCAGATACCGATTTTAGATTCTTTACTACCAATTAAGGCTATAAAACCAGCAATTACCAGTAATATACCTGCCAGATACAGGATAATAGCCGCCACAAAACTGAACAAGGCGGGATTAAATATTAAACCTATGGCTAATATGAGAGTTATAATACCCAGCACCAGGTTAAGCAATCCTCTGGTAAAACTCAAATCAAGACTGGCCATACCCAGGGCCATAAACCAGACGGCCAGTATAATCAAAGAGAAACTCACTATCACACTGACAGTTACAACTCCTAAAAGAGGAAAAGAAATTACAATTAGACCTAAAATAATGGCTAAAATTCCACTTACCGTATTTTTCATTTTTCCACCTCCACTACAATTAACAAACCCCTGATTTTTTATTCTAGCCGATGTGGTTAATATGATTTTTTAAAAGTGGATGAATTTAGTGAAATTTAATATCTTATTCTGGTTGTAGAACGACCAATATCACAAAAACTACTTTCTACTTGCCATTGATTTTTACAGTCACATTCTAATTCTTTTACCGGAATTTGATCCAGATTAGAATCAATTATCATTTGCTTTAGCTTAGAATTACATTTTTTGCAGTTATAAGGGCCTCTTCTACTTCCAAAACCAGAAGTATCCATTATAGCAGGAATATTAACTTTTTCACGGACCTGGTTTATGATTTTAATAGTGCTCCATATCCATGGCGGTTGATAAGATCCTTTACGCCATAGTTCTTCAATTAAAGTACCTTTGTGGATGGTAGCCGGACAAAAAGAAATCCTATCTATACCTGCCTTTTCGGCATAAATAGCACTATCAATTGCTTCTTGTATGCCCTGCTTTTCTGAAGTTAAAATAGGCTTCACAAGAATATAGGCTTTTGATCTTACTTTATATTCTGATTTAAGGTCTTTTATTATTTCAACTGCCTGTTCAAAGTCTTTTTTGGAAAAACCTTTATTTATTTTATATTCCCGGGTATGGTCGCTGGCGGATTCAAGCCCCATACTGATTTCAAATATTTTATCAGGAAGATAAGAACAGCACTCCTTAATTATCTCTCTATTCACATATTCTGGTCGGGATTCTACCACCACTTCTGCCACGTTTTCAATTTCACCCAGGGTTTGCAAAATCTCTCTCCGGGCTTCAACAGGCATCTCATCAGGATTCAAGAAACTACCGGATGTGAAAATTTTAACTGCAGTGGGTTCTTCCAGGGTATGTTTATCCATTATTTCATGGAATAGGGGGATAATATCTCGTGCAGGAACATTTTCTACATGGGAATCATTAATATAACTGCACATGGTGCAACCACCACTTTCAGATAAGGCCCAGGAACATCCACCGGTGGGCAAAATCATGAAAAGGGTAGGGCCTCTTCCCTGGTATAATAAGTCTTCCTGATACCAGCTGGTAGATAATTCTTCAGGGGATCGCTTTTTAACTTTTTTTAGAGATTTATTTCTAATTTCTCTGGTTAATTTTTTTATTTGCATGGTTTTTTACCTGATTTAGAATGATCAGCACCCTTCTATATTAGTACGATGTAATCATTATCTTATTTTTTAATTAATTTATCCTTACTTCTAAAATTAAATAATTATTTATTAGAAAAATAAGCCGAAACTATAAAGGACACTATAATTATTCAGTTTTTAAACTTAATAAAATATATTTAACTATCTTTATTATTATTATTCTATATAATTTTAACAATAATTATATTAATTTCCGTAATTAAAATATGTTTATATATTATCCCGATTTTCAGCATCCTTCACTAATTATTTAAACTGGGGGTCTTTAATTTAAAAAAATAAACGTTAAATCAGTTTTAAATAAGCACAAACATCGTGATAGTCTTTTTTTAGAAGATTACACTTTAAATCCTTATATGGGCTGCTCTTTTAACTGCGTATATTGTTATATTCATGGTAGCAAATATGGTGAACATATTCCCTCCCAGCTTACTGCCAAAATTAATGCCCCTGAAATTCTTTATCGTCAACTAAAAAACAGAGCTCGAAAAAAAGAACATGGAATTATTGCCCTGGGTTCTGCAACAGATCCATATTTACCCCCGGAAGAAAACCTGAAAATTACCAGGGAACTTTTAAAAATCATCCATCGCTTTCATTTTCCATTAAACCTGTTTACTAAATCCACCTTAATTTTCCGGGATCTTGAAATTTTAAAAAAAATTGATAATTCTGCTCATTTACCTCCGGACTTGATGCCTCACTTAAAACAGGGGGTCATAATATCTTTTTCCTTTTCCACTGTTAATGAAAAAATTGCTGCTATTTTTGAACCAGATGCACCATCTCCCTGGGAACGCTTAGAGACCATGCAAAAGTTTAAAGAAGAAGGCTTCCTTACCGGGGCTTGCTTAATGCCACTTTTACCCTTTATTTCTGATTCAGAAGATCAACTGGATATAATGATAAAGTCGGTAAAAGAATATGGTGGGGACTTTGTAATTCCCGGGGCCTTGACTCTTTTTGGTGATAAGCCTCATGATTGCAGGGTCAGATATTATGAGGTGTTAGAAGAATATTTTCCAGAATTGATTCCTAAAACCAGGTCTATATTTAAATCTAAATCTTATCCTTCTTCTAAATATCAGATTAAAATTTATAATATGGTAGCAGATATTGCTAAGAAGCACAGAATACGCAATAAAATTATTTCAGAATAAATATTAATACTTTATGGAATTGATAAAGACTTTAAAAAAAATAAAAAGAGAAAATAGAATCTAGAAGACTCCGCCTTCTCTTTTAGTGAAGGTGTTAATTACTTCTCCCATTAATTTAATGGATTTTTCCTTGTCAGGTCCTATTGGGGAACCAACCACATACTGGGTTACTCCTTGTTCACCTAAAGCTTCAATCTTAGGTATTAAATCATCAGGAGTTCCTACAATAGAGAACGCTTCCATCAAATCGTCAGTTACAGCTCCAATAGCTCCACCGAAGTCACCTTTACCTATCATTTCTCCGATTTTTGCTCCGGTGTCTGGTGCCAGTCCGTGTCTTTCTAAAACAGGTGGTGGTGATCCTGCAGCAATAAATGCCACCACAATCTTGGCAGCTCCTAATGCTTTTCCTGCGTCATCATCAATGGAAGTACAGGTGTATGCAGCTACATCCCCTTCATCCATACTTTTACCTGCAGCAGAAGCCCCTTCTTTAATTAGAGGAACAGCAGCAGCATAGTCTTTAGGATTGGATGCGTTAATTAATGCACCGTCTGAAAATCCACCAGCGGTTTTTAACATCATTGGGCCTTGTGCACCCATATAAATTGGTATCTTTTCCTGAACAGCTTTGGTACCACCTAATTGTGCACCAGATTCAGTTTTTCCACCAGCCATTAATGTGGTCATCATTTCTATGGCGTTTTTAATGGTACTAACTGGCTTTTCCCATGGAATTCCTAAAGAATCAAAGGTAGCTTTGTCACCAGGGCCAATACCCAGAACTGCTCTTCCATTAGAGAGTTCATCAAGGGTGGTCATAGCAGAAGCAGTTATAGCCGGGCTTCTCACATAAGGGTTGGTCACACCAGGACCCATTTTAATGGTTTCAGTTCCTGCAGCAATTAATGCTAAGGTTTCATATACATTTTTGTTGTTGTAGTGGTCAGTAATCCAGGCGTATTCAAATCCTACATCTTCTGCCAGCTTAACAAGCTTTACTATTTTTTCAATTGGCTCATTTGGAACAAATTCGATACCGAACTTCATAATATATCACCTTTTAAAAATTTAGTGGTAGTATAAAAATATTTTGTGATTTAAGTTCAACCGAAAGATTTAAGTATGGATTTTAATTTTGTGCCGGGTTATTATTCGCAGCAGAGAAAAATAACTAAAAAATTTAATTACTAAAGGCATTATAGTGGTTTTTATAGGTTTTAAATCAAAATAATAAGATTTAGATCTTGATATATTTTCCTGCTTATAGTTGTAGAAAACTTTATATCCTGCTAAATACTTAATTATTAATTGTATTATAACGGTTAAATTTTGGAGAAATCCATTATTTTTGCAATATTTTCTAATATGTTTGTGGAAATAGTAGTACTCTGTATAGTATGTGCCACGAAATATAGGCGTTCGGCTGGAGTGTGAATGTTCATTCTGTGAGAGCTGATTTTTTCCAAACGTGGCTAAATTAAATTCATAATTATTAAATGAGGACTTAAACCCTTGCAAATAGCAAAAGTTTAGGTTTGATGCTGGTTTGGTAGATGTGGTGACATTCAGTTGCTACTGAAACTCTCTTAATTTATTTAAGTGTACTTTTTACTTCCCAATATTAATGTGCGTTTTTATTCTTTTCTGTTGGATTAAATCTGTTTGATCCTGGCAGAGGCTACTGCTATTGGGGTTCGATTAAGCCATGCAAGTTGAACGATTCTTCGGAATCGTGGCATACGGCTCAGTAACACGTGGATAACCTACCCTTAGGACCGGTATAACCCTGGGAAACTGGGGATAATCCCGGATAGGTGAAACTTCCTGTAATGGTGTTTCGTTTAAATGT
>CAMYKT010000053.1 GCA_947259185.1 uncultured Methanobacteriaceae archaeon | reverse complement strand
AAATGATGCTTTAATTTTATTTAACTTCCCTCGTCCTAAAAGAGCATTTTTTGCCTTAATTCCATAATAATTATCTGATGACGGATGAGTTCTAAGTATAACCGTTCCTTGTTCCTGATAACGTTTCTCGATAAGCTGCGCATGGGTATCCTTTCCGGCACCATCCAGTCCATCTATTACTATAAATTTCATTGTACACCTGATGAATTAGTTAATAACTATATAAAACCATTTAAGAGATAGGCACCTACTGCCCCAAAACAGGCCGTCAAATTATCCAAACCTTTAGGTGTGATTCCTTCCAGCAGGGTAGCTACCAGAGATACGGTTATAATGGTCAGGGGATTAATGACCTGGCCATAATAATATAAAATAACGGATAAAGTTAATAGTAGCACCAGGAACATGGAAAGAGAACCTTCCAGGCTTTTATTATCTCCAAATATGTTATATTTGGTTTTACCATACCGCTCACCCATTATGGAGGCCACTCCATCACCATAGGACATGGCGGCAATACCCACGGCAATAATCCAGGGCTCCTGAAAGAAGAAAAAGGCCAGAACTGTCCATGATATGGCATAGTATACCAGGCCCAGACCATGACCTGAGGTGGAAACTCTGGTTTTTAATTTTAAAGGTGAATAGGGGCTCATTAAAAAGGTTAAAAATATGAAGGGCGCTGCTGCCAGGAAGGTCATGGCTTCCCTGGTGGCAAAAACAGGTAAAATAAAAAGAACATTCCCCACCATGATATGTAAAAATTTCCTGCTGAATTTAGGATACTTTTTTAGTATTTTTTCACTTATTATTAATAACAGGGCCACATAGCCATAAACAAATAGCAGCCCCAGTAAGTCACTTGATTCCATGAATTTATGAAGTAGTTTTACCTATAAGTGAATTTGGATTTGATTGTGAGGTTGGCTGGAAATTCAAAGAATTTAATATTTATCCCTAATAGAAACAGACATATTTTAAGACATCACAATATGAGCCATAATGTTATTTTTTAAATACCAGTTAACTATTATAAATGATTACTATGAATGCCTACTTTGAAATACTAAGACCGGGAAACGCCTTTATGGCGGTTATAACCATATTGCTTATGATGATTATTGGAGAAACTTTCTCTGCAGATACCATAGTAGCCTGTGCTATAGTTTTTATTGCTACAGGGGCAGGTAATTCGATCAATGATTATTTTGATTATAAAATTGATGCTATTAATCGGCCGGAGAGACCTATACCTTCAGGCAGAATTTCCCTTAAAAATGCGGGTATTTATTCCATGCTGCTTTTTGCCCTGGCCACCATACTGGGATTTTCAATTGGAATTATTCCTGGATTCATAGTGCTTTCCAGCTCTTTTTTAATGATATACTATGCTCAGAATCTTAAAAAAAAGTGTTTGATTGGAAATATCACTATTTCATTTTTAACCGGGCTTAGTTTTGTACTGGGGGGAGTGGTACTTGGAGAGATTATTATTTCTATTTACCTGGGAATATTTGCATTTCTCATGACCATGGCCCGGGAGATAGTAAAAGATATGGAGGATATGGAGGGGGATAAAAAAGAAGGAGCCCGTACATTGCCTCTGGTAAAGGGAAAACTTTTTTCTGCTCATATGGCGGTTTTTTTCATAATACTGGCCAGTATAACTAGCCCATTATTGTACTTTATGGGTATTTTTAACCTGCTCTACCTGGTGGTACTTTTAGGGTCATTATGGTTTTTTATAAAAGGTGCCTTTTCCCTGCTCCAGGACCAGTCACAGGATAATACTAGAAGTATTTCCCGGCAGATTAAAAAGGGCATGGCCATCACCTTCCTGGCCTTTGCCCTGGGATCTCCATTAATTTCATCTTTCTTTAATATTCTGAATTAAAATTTAATTTTATCACAAAAAACCAATGATTGATTTTCTTTAATTTTTTTCTTTTTTAGTTTGAAACTTCCCTGATCTGTTTTATACTATACTAATAATTCTTATATCTACGAATTAAAAAATCATGATTTAAGGAAGATATGAAGTAGTTTTAATAACTATCAGCGAGTATTCTGATTGAAAATAATATAAGAATATTCTTATATTTTTAAAATATTTTTAATATTAATTGAATATTCTGGTCATTTTTATATTTTATAACCTTAGATAACTTAATATGCTACAATGTTCATAATAGTAATTGTAATACTAAGTTTATATTAGTTTAGAAACATGATTCGCTAAAAGCGTAAAGGAGGTGAAAATATGAAAAAACAAGCGATTATATTGAGTGCAACCTTCATACTAGCCCTTTTGTTGATGGGAGCAGTAAGTGCTACTGATGATTCCTGTGAAGAACAATTATGTGTACAATTCAATAACACTCCTGGAACCGAAATTTGCGTCAACAAAAGGGATAGCCCTTCACCAGTACTCCACTTTGATGTGGAAGGACCACCCGCCAATGCAACCAATGCAACTTTAACTCTGTCAAATTGCAGCACAGTTAACTGGGGCCAACAGGGAAGAGAAAAATCAGATTTAAGTAACTGTCCTCCGGGATATAAGGGTTACTGGCACTTTGTATATACTCCTGCAGGAATACTGGCTCTTAGTAGTGCTAATTGTGTAAAAGTAGAAGGAACCCCAACCAGTTTAATAGCTGATAACGTAAGGGTTTGTCCTAAGACTGACATCACTTTACGTGCAAGGCTAACTGAAAATGTCGAAGGAACACCGTTGGAGGGAAAAACAATTACCTTCTGCTGGGTTACCAATGTGGATATAAATAACCCACAAACATTGTGTGCCAATGCCACCACCGATGAGGATGGCTGGGCAGAATATGTTATTGTTGGCGGCCTGCCTAAATGTCCCTTTAGTGGGCCCGATGAATGCCGCTATAATGTACTGGCCTGGTTTGCCGGAGACGAGATTTATGAATATTCCCAAACTGACTTCAACATTCTGGTAAGACAATTTGATACTGAAATAGCTGTATTAAATGTAGCAGGTAACCAGGGCGATGAGGTAATTTTGAGTGCCACCTTGACCAAAGAGGAAGACAGTTCACCTATTGCAGGAAAAACAGTGAATTTCTATGTAAATGGAGTATATGTGGGATCTGCCCTAACCAATCCCCAGGGAGTTGCCACTCTGGCCTACACTATAACCCAGACCCAGGGAAAATATACCATCACTGCAGAATTTGAAACTGAAGGATGTTTCCGTGGTGCAGAAGGTGAAGGTGAACTGGATGTTGAGTTTAATGGAGTTGTACTTACAGTAGATGGTGTGACTATTTGTCCGTTAGGTAAACCTATTGTCACTGCCAAGTTAACTGATCTGGAGGGTAATCCTTTATCTGGTAGAACCATTAAGTTTTCTATTAATCCGGAAACTGAAGGTGTCACCAATGCTCAGGGTATAGCTCTGGGGATATTTGATCCTTTACCACTGGGAACCTATAACATCAATGCTCTATTTGAAGGAGACGGCGAGTTTGAAGCTGCAACAGTTAATTCTACTTTAAACGTGACTCCTGATGAATTCCCAACCATACTAACTCTGGACAATGTACAGGGTAATCAAGGCCAAAGTGTTCTTTTAAAGGCAACTCTTACTGATGAGGAGGGAATACCCCTGGAAGGAAAGACCATTGACTTCTATGTGGATGATACACTCGCTGGATCGGCCATAACTAACTCAGAGGGATTAGCCACTTTAGAATACATAATTACTCAAACTAAGGGACAATATATAACTAAAGCAGTATTTGAAGGATACGAATGTTATATGGCTTCAACAGACTACGCCAATCTGGATGTTGAATTTTCTAAAGCATTAATTACAGTAGAAAATGTGACTATTTGTCCGTTAGGTAAACCTATTGTCACTGCCAAGTTAACTGATCTGGAGGGTAATCCTTTAGCTGGTAGAACCATTAAGTTTTCGATTAATCCGGAAACTGAAGGTGTTACCAATGCTCAGGGTATAGCCCGGGGAATATTTGATCCTTTACCACTGGGAACCTATAACATCAATGCTCTATTCGAAGGAGACAGTGAATACGCAGCAGTAGATGCTAATTCTACTTTAAACGTGACTCCGGATACCTACCCCACCATACTAACTTTGGATAATGTCAAAGGAAGTAAAGGGGATCAGGTTACTCTAAGAGCTACTCTAACTGATGAGGATGGAATACCTCTACCTGGTCAAAACATTGACTTCTATGTGAATGGAGTATATGTGGGATCTGCCTTAACCAATGCAGCGGGCGTAGCCACTTTATTATACACCATAACTCAGAATGCAGGAACTTACACCATAAGTGCAGTATTTGAAGGATTTGAATGCTACCAGGCATCAGTTGCTGAGGCAACCTTAGAGGTGTTAAGCAGTGCCCATGCTGGAACTGTGCCCATGCAGGAAACTGGAACTCCGTTAGCTCCACTACTTGCTGGAATCTTAGCAGTACTTGCCGGTGCATTTTGGAAAAAGAAATAATTTTAGGGATTAAAATCCCTTTTTTTTAATTTTTAGATGCAATTAAAATCTATTTTTTAATATTTTAAAACCAGAAGGCTAATTATTTTTTTTAAAGGCTTTTCAAAAACTTCAGTATAAATTCAAGGGCCTGTTTTTGCTGTTCTTCCCTGGTGATGGTGGCATTATTATCTCCTTCCTGGATCCCATAATTACCAAATTGATAATGATTACCTCCTTCAATTACCATGAAACTAGTATTTGCGGGAAATTTTGATTTATTATCCTCCAGATCCTGAGCCGTAGTTAAACCATCTTCTGATCCTCTCAGTGAAAGTCCTTTTAATGATGTAGGGTAAGCATCCAAAGAGGGATAGGCTGCTAAATATATAACTCCCTCTATCTTATCCGGATTATTAACTGCATAATCTGAGGCAAATACTCCACCCAGGGAGTGACCCATCATCACCCAGGAACTTATCTCTGGATGATCCTCTATAATATCATCAGCCCGGTTAGCCCCAAAAAATGCCAGATTAAAAGGCATTTTGGCTATTATGGTGGTATGACCATTTTCTGCTAGCCCTGCAGCCATTACACTGTATGCTTCTGCTTCAACCTTTCCTCCTGGATAAAATATAACACCCCGTGAACTATTACTGGCACGTGGATTAAAGGTAATGCTATTATCACTATTAATTACCTCATATTTTTCATTGGAATTAAGTGCTGCTATAGCTTCATTATCTGCTGGATAATAATCAGCCACATAAATACTAAACCCTGCTCCGGCTAACAGGAATAATCCCAGAATAGATATTAAAACTAACTTCTTTTTTGATGCCATTTTATTCACTATCCATTATTTATCCATACCCAAACTATATATGTGATTACATAGTGAAATAAGAAGTAGAAGAGAACTGAAATAGAATTTAATATATCAGTTCCAGTAGCTATTTTTGTATGTTAATTGATTCAAGAAGCATTTAAACGAAATCAATTGCTACAAATTAGTAAGGGGAAAAGGCCTTTAATAGTTTTTGGCCTTTTTTAAAAAGATAAGTGAGATTATTAAGAGTAAATAATTTAAAATTAGATTTAACTTTTTTAATCTTAAAAGATATAAAAAACATTTTGCCACTTGCCTTATGCAGGAAATTAATGAATTTAATAATAATATTATAGATTCATTTTTTAATAAAAAATGGAAATTCATTAATTAATATCATAAAATCTTTTTTTTCCTTACTACTGATTAATAGCTATTTAAAAGCATTAAAATTCTTAAAAGATTTATTTAAACATTAATATTCTAAAGTAGTAAAAATTTACTACTTTTTATCAAGAATAAAGATAATTAAGGAGATAATATATGAGTACTGAAATAATAGCCATCGGAGGATATGAAGAGGTAGGAAAAAACATGTCCGCAGTGAAGGTGGGAAAGGATATTGTAATATTTGATATGGGAATCCATCTGGACCGGCTTCATATTCATGAAGATACCTATATAGAGAAAATGCATAGTCTGGATTTAATTGAAAGAGGGGTCATACCGGATGATACCCTCATGAAAGATGTAGACGGTAAGGTTAAAGCCATTGTATTTACCCACGGGCACCTGGATCACATTGGGGCAGTGGCTAAACTGGCCCATAGATATGATGCTCCTTTAATAGCCACTCCTTACACCATGGCCTTAATAGAAAGAACCATTAAAGGAGAGCGGAAATTTAAATTTGATAACCCCCTTCAGGTATTGAATTCTGGCGAGAAATGTCAGATTTCTCCCGAAATAACTCTGGAATTTGTGCACACCACCCACAGTATACCTCAAACGGTTACTCCGGTCCTGCATACCTCAGAAGGAGTAATTGTATATTCTAATGATTTCAAGTTTGATAACCATCAGACCATTTCCCCACCACCAGACTACCAGCGGTTCAGGGAACTGGGAGAAAAGGGTGTACTAGCAGCAATAATCGACGCTACCCGTGCTGCAGAGCCTGACCAGGTTAAAACTCATTCTGAAAAAATAGCCCGGATAGTTTTAGAGGACATCATGGAACAACCCTTAAAAGAAGATGATGGAATAATAATCACCACCTTCGCCTCTCATATTGAAAGGATTCAGGCTATCTGTAATATAGCTTCTAAAAGCAACAGACAGCTCCTGCTTTTAGGAAGATCCATGGAGAGATACTGCAGCCTGGCTGAAAACATGGGATTACTTAAAATACCAGAAAATGCCAGTGTTTATGGTAGTCCCAAGGCCATTAACCGGGCTCTAGCCAGGGCCAACGAAAAAAGATCAGATTTTGTTCTGGTAACCACCGGACACCAGGGTGAACCAGATGCACTTTTACCTCGAATTGCAAATGA
This sequence comes from uncultured Methanobacteriaceae archaeon, assembly GCA_947259185.1. Lineage (GTDB taxonomy): Archaea > Methanobacteriota > Methanobacteria > Methanobacteriales > Methanobacteriaceae > Methanobacterium_F. The sequence goes on along the minus strand of CAMYKT010000053.1, from coordinate 622 downwards.
TAAAACTCTTTTTGAAGTACAAAAAGGAGATAACATTATTATATCTGCACCAATAATTCCCAATCCTCTCAATAAAGCCAACCGTAACCTTATGGAGCGTAGATTGAAAGGCAAGGGTGCTCGCATATTCACCAATGCTCATGTATCTGGCCATGCAGGAAGGGAAGATCACCGTGACTTCTTAAGAATGCTACAACCCCAACACCTGATACCTTCTCATGGGAACCTGGGAATGTTGACTGCTTATGCTGAACTGGCAGAAGAAGAGGGCTACAGATTAGGTCACAACATCCATCTATTACGTAATGGCCAGGCCCAGGTTTTTAATAAAGAAAAAAAATAATCCGGGATTAATTGGAACTAATCTTAAAAATAAAATTATTTTCTATTTTTTTTACTTTAATCAGGTTCTCTAGGTTTGAATTTAAAATTAAGATAAATTAAATTATAAAAAACTAAATTCAGGCCTAATTTCATAAAAAAAGAAAAATAAAAGGGTAGTTTTTTTTATCTGAGTTTGCTGTAGGCTACTCCTCCTATGAGGGATAGTATTCCGAGTGCGGCTACGGCTAGTGGTGTTCCGGTTTTTTGCATGGGTACGGTTGCTGCTGATGGTTCAACT
>CAMYKT010000052.1 GCA_947259185.1 uncultured Methanobacteriaceae archaeon | reverse complement strand
ACTTCGATTGTCTGGTAGGAGTAAACCTCTTACGGGAAGGGCTGGATTTACCTGAAGTATCCCTGGTGGCTGTACTGGATGCAGATAAAGAAGGATTTTTACGTTCCCAGACCTCACTAATCCAGACCATAGGAAGAGCCGCCCGTAATGTGGAAGGACAGGTTCTTTTATATGCAGATGAGATAACCGAATCAGTGAAATCCGCAGTGGATATCACCAACCACCGGCGTGAAATGCAAAAAGAATACAATAAAAAACATAAAATACAGGCCCGTAATGTGGTACGTAGCCTTAAAGAGAAAAAAGTAGATAAGAAACTGGAAAATGTGGATGACTTTAAGAAAATACCTAAAGACGAATTAAAGTTATTAATTAAGGATTTAGAAAAGGATATGAAGGATGCCGCCTCCAATTTGGACTTTGAAACTGCAGCTAAAATCAGAGACCAGCTCATATTATTAAAGGGAGTTTCTGCTAAATAACTATCCTTTTTTAAATTGATTAATCTAATCTGGTTACTAAAAATTATAATAAAATAAAGTTAAATTCTTACTTATCATATCAGATTAATGAATAAATTTAAGAGAAATTAATTATCTACTTCACATGAGTTTTTTGTTAAAAATTACAGGGAAATTATTAATTAAACTTATATTTAAGATTTTTAAGGGAGTTATATGCTAATGAAAAATCAAACAGGGGATAAGAAAGGAAAAATTGTCCTGAAAGGAGCAAGGGAGCATAACCTCCAGAACCTTGATCTGGCCCTACCCCGGGACCAGCTGGTGGTTATAACCGGAATAAGTGGATCGGGCAAATCATCCCTGGCCTTTGACACCATATATGCTGAAGGACAGCGCCGCTATGTTGAATCACTATCTGCTTATGCCCGGCAATTTTTAGGGCAGATGAAAAAACCGGAAATAGATTATATTGAAGGTTTATCACCCGCCATATCCATAGATCAGAAAACAACCCGGATGAATCCCCGGTCAACGGTAGGCACCATCACTGAAATATATGATTACTTCCGATTACTGTTTGCCCGGATAGGCATACCCCATTGTTACAGTTGTGGTAAGGAGATATCACAGCAAACCACCGGACAAATCACAGAAAGCATAATAACTGCCGGTGAAGGTACTAAAATCCAGGTACTATCTCCGGTGGTTAAAGACCGTAAAGGAGAACATCATAAAGTATTTGAAAACCTCCGCACCAAAGGATTTGTTCGGGTAAGAGTTGATGGTGAAATACACGACTTGGAAGAAGATTTCAACCTGGATAAAAATAAAAAACACTCCATTGAAGTGGTGGTGGACCGGCTGGTTATCCGGCTGGATGTGGAATTCAAAAGAAGGCTGGCTGATTCAGTGGAAACCGCCCTGGAATTAGGTGAAGGGCTGGTGGTGGTAGTTTTCCCGGATGAGGAAAAAATATACAGTGAACACTTTGCCTGTGTGGACTGTGGCATAAATTTTGAAGAAATCTCTCCCCGTATGTTCTCCTTTAACAGTCCCCATGGGGCCTGTCCCGAATGTAATGGCCTGGGCAGTAAACTGGAAATCGACGCTGATCTGGTGGTACCCCATCCCGAGCTATCTATAAATGAAGGTGCAGTAGTACCCTGGAGTAAATCCATAAATAAGGAAAATTATTACCAGCAGATGTTAAAGGCGGTAGCTGGTCATTTTGGATTCAGTATGGACACTCCCTTCCAAAATCTGGATGCAAAATACCAGAAAGCCATACTCTATGGTAGTCCAGAGAGAATTGAATTCAGCTTTAAAAGGAAAAACCGTTCCTATCATGTTAAACGTAAATTTGAAGGTGTCATACCCCGTATGGAACGGATCTACATGGAGACTAAATCTAATTACATGCGTACCTACATGGGGAAATTTATGAGTGACCATAACTGCCCCCTGTGTGATGGTACCCGCTTACGTCCCGAGAGCAGATCAGTTACCATTGGAGGGATATCCATATCCCAGGCAGTGGAAATGCCTATTAAAGAATCTCAGAAATTCTTCCAGAGTCTTGAATTAAGCCAAAGGGAAGAGTTCATTGCCCAGGAGATTTTAAAGGAGATTAATGAGCGGTTAAAATTTCTGGTGGATGTGGGTCTGGATTACATCACCTTAAATCGATCATCAGGTACCCTTTCTGGGGGAGAAGCTCAAAGGATTAGATTGGCTACTCAGATTGGCTCCCGGCTGGTGGGGGTGCTTTATATACTGGATGAGCCCAGTATTGGACTGCATCAAAGGGATAACGTGCGGCTTATAGAAACCCTTAAAAGATTAAGGGATATTGGAAACACCCTGATTGTGGTGGAACACGATGAGGAAACCATACTATCTGCGGATTACGTGGTGGATATTGGTCCCGGGGCAGGGGAACATGGTGGTCATGTGGTGGCCACCGGAACCCCGGCAGAGATAATGGAATGTGAGGATTCCATCACCGGTAATTACCTATCCCGAAGAGAATTCATTGATGTCCCCAAAAGCAGGCGAAAACCTGACGGCAAATACCTCACCATCTATGGGGCCCGGCAAAACAACCTCCAGAATATTGATGTGGAACTACCTCTGGGAATATTCACCTGCATCACCGGGGTATCCGGGTCAGGAAAAAGTACCCTCATAAATGAAATACTCTACAAGGGCCTCTACGAGAAAATTAATGGCAAGCACATGCATGCCGGGGCCCATGATAGAATAGAAGGCACCCAACATGTGGATAAGATCATCATCATTGACCAGTCACCTATTGGACGAACTCCTCGTTCCAATCCAGCCACCTATACCGGAGTATTTACCCATATCAGGGAAATATTTGCTGAAACACCAGAATCAAAGATGAGAGGATATAAGCCTGGTAGATTCAGTTTCAATGTAAAAGGTGGTAGATGTGAGGCCTGCAGTGGGGATGGGATCATAAAAATTGAAATGCATTTTCTGGCAGATGTATATGTCCCCTGTGAGGTTTGTAAGGGTAAGCGCTACAATGAAGAGACCCTGGATATTCGTTATAAAGGTAAGAATATTGCCGAAGTACTGGATATGACGGTGGAAGAGTCACTGCACTTTTTTGAAAATATCCCCCGTATTAAGAAAAAATTACAGACCCTGGATGATGTGGGATTGGGATACATTCGCTTAGGACAATCTGCCACCACCCTTTCGGGAGGAGAGGCCCAGAGAATTAAACTGGCTAAAGAATTATCCCGGCAAAGCACCGGTAAAACCATGTATATACTGGATGAACCCACCACGGGACTGCATTTTGCTGATATTAAACGTTTGTTACATGTACTGGGTCGCTTAACTGATTCTGGAAATTCTGTGGTGGTAATAGAACACAACCTGGATGTAATTAAAACTGCAGATTATATCATTGACCTGGGACCGGAAGGAGGAGATGGTGGTGGACTGCTGGTAGCCCAGGGAACACCAGAAGAACTCGCAAAAAGCGGAACCTTTACCGGGGATTATTTAGAGGAAATATTAACTAAAAACTCCACTCCTCTATCCAGGGAGTTAAATTCTCAGCTTAAGGGAGAAAAAAGCATGGATTAACTCCCTTAATTATTTTAAGATATTATTTCTTTTTTTTATCATTACTGGTTTCATATTTTTTTTAAAAAAAAAATTAAAGGTTTTATATAAACCCACCTGCTCTTTTTCTCATATAATACCCTATTTAAAGAACTTATAGTAAATTATTATTAATTAAAAAGATATACTATAGTCATGATTTCTAATTACCATCATTCCCCTGTCTTGAGGGGTAGTTTCGCTATTATTTTATTTGGTTTGGGGCTTATGGTTTTTAATTTTTATAATCCCCTTGATTTTTCTTATTTTCTTAATCCTGGAGAGTCTTATTCTGCTTTTTTAACTTTTCCCCTGGTAATGGGTATGGCTGGGTCTCGTAAGAGGTTTTTAATAGTTATACCTATTGCAGTGGCCATTATATTAATCATACTCCAGCCGTTATCCAGTACTTTGGGATATGATATTTCTGATAGTCTTTTCCGTTTGATTTCCCTTATGCTGATTGTGGTTATGGTGGCTCTACTATCAGAGAGGATAGAAAAGGTAAGAAGCCTGAGCAGCTTAAATGAACAGCTAAAAGAACAGGCAGAAAAATTAGAAGATGCCAACCAGGAACTGGAATCTTTTGCTTATTCAGTATCCCATGATTTAAGAGTGCCTTTAAGAGCCATAGATGGATTTTCAAGAATAATGGTTGAAGACTATGAGGAAACCCTTGATGAAGAGGGGATACGGCTTTTAAATATCATACGGGAAAATACTAAAAAGATGGGCCAGTTAATTGATGATATTCTCCTTTTATCCCGTGCTGGTAGACAGGAAATGAAAGAGGGGGATGTGGATATGAAAAGCCTGGTAGAATCTGTTTATAGAGAATTTGATAACCAGACCGAGGGCAGAAAAATAAATTTCATAGTAGAAGATCTTCCTCCTGCCTATGGTGACCGGGCACTTTTATATCAGGTATTCAGCAACCTTATTGGCAATTCTATTAAATTCACCCGTAATAAAAATCCTGCCGAAATAATAGTGGGTTTTGAAGAGGGTAAAAAGGAAACCACCTATTTTGTTAAGGATAATGGGGCTGGTTTTAATATGAAGTATATAAATAAATTATTTGGACTATTCCAGAGATTACATAGCCCGGAAGAATTTGAAGGCACAGGAGTAGGCCTATCCATTGTACAGAGAGTAATTAAACGTCACCATGGAAGAGTATGGGGTGAAGGGGCAGTTGATGAAGGAGCCACCATATTTTTTACCCTGCCACATGAAAATGAATAATGCCGGGATGGATGAATATTTTAAAAAAAATATTATAATACTTTAAAATAATCGAAGGGACTGACATATTTTCTCCAAACAAAAATGAAGTGATAAATATTAGATAATAAAAATAAATTAATACTCACTTTATTATAAATAATTAGTATGATATCAAAATAAACTAAAAAAAGGTGATTTAATGGGTTTTGATGAAGTGGAAATATTACTGGTGGAAGATAATCCCACTGATGCGGAATTAACCATGCGGGCACTAAAGAGAAAAAATCTGGCAAACCAGGTGGCCTGGGTTAAAGATGGAGCAGAAGCCCTGGACTTCATTTTTGCTCAAGGGGATTATTGCCATAGAAATCCAGAAGACTTACCTAAATTGATTTTACTGGATTTGAGAATGCCCAAGGTAGATGGACTGGAGGTCTTACAAAAAATTAAAGCCCAGGAAAACACCCGTAAAATACCGGTAGTGGTATTGACCTCCTCCCAGGAAGACCGGGATATTGTGGAGAGCTATGAACTGGGAGTCAATAGCTATGTCAGTAAACCTGTAGAATTTGATGAATTCATAGATGCTGTATCCACCCTGGGACTTTACTGGATGCTCATAAACAACCCTCCTGCTGTATAAGAAGTGATAGATCATTATTTGGGGAAAGATGAGGCTGTAAATGAAAGATAAAATAAAGGTTTTAATTCTCGAGGACGTTCCTTTAGATGCTGAACTGGTGGAGAGGGAACTAAAAAAGGAAGGATTAAATTACATTCCCCTCATTGTGGATACAGAAAATGATTTTTTAAATGCTCTTTCTGTTTTTAAACCGGATATTATACTGGCGGACCATTCCCTACCCCATTTTGATGGTTTATCTGCATTGAAAATCACCCTGGAGAAATCACCTCACATCCCTTTTATTTTTGTAAGTGGTAAAATTGGGGAGGATTTCGCAGTAGAAATGCTTAAAGAAGGTGCTACAGATTATGTACTGAAAAATAATCTATCTAAACTTCCTCACTCAGTTATAAGGGCATTAAAAGAATCTGAAGAACAAAGGGAAAGGCAAATTGCCGAAAAAGCTTTAAAAAAAAGGGAAGAAGAATACCGGTTACTGGTGGAAAACCAGACCGATCTTATAATAAAACTGGACCTGGAGGGAAGGCTATTATTTATAAGCAAATCATTTTGTGAAATCTTCTCCCAAAAAGAAGAGGATCTCCTGGGAGAGAATTTTCTAAATCTACTTCCCCATAATAATCGTCATATAATGCAGAACTTCTTAGAACGCCTGTGCAAAGCTCCATATTCTGGTTTAATTGAACAGGAAATCTTCACCAAAGATGGAACACGGTGTATTTCCTGGGCCAACAAAGCTGTTCTGGATAAGGAGGGTAAAGTGATATCCATTGTAGGTGTGGGAAGGGATATCACCCGGCAAAAAAAAGCAGAAAAAGCACTAAAAGATTCTGAAAGCAAATACCGGGCCATATTTGAAAATACCGGCACTCTAACTTTAATTTTTGAAAAAGATATGACCATATCTCTGGTGAATAGTGAATTTTTAAAATTTTCAGGATACAGTCAAAAAGAAGTTGAGTGTAAGCTCAGCTGGCTTGATTTTGTGGCACCAGAAGATATTGAAAGGATGGAAGGCTATCACCGTATTTTACGCCTTAATTCATCAGCCATACCTAAAAACTACGAGGTAAGCCTGGTAAATAAAGATGGTGAGAAAAAAAATTTCTTTGCAAATTTTGATATGATACCTGGCACCAATCAGGGTTTGATATCATTTATGGATATCACCGATAGAAAGATTGCAGAAAATAAAATTAAAAGGTCATTAAAGGAAAAAGAACTCCTTTTAAGGGAAATCCACCACCGGGTGAAAAATAACCTACAAATCATATCCACACTCTTAACTTTGCAGTCTGCTCAAATTAAAGACCAGAAAGTCATTGATTTATATAAAGAGAGCCAGAACCGTATACAATCCATGGCCTTAATACATGAAAAATTGTACCAGTCCCAGGAGATATCCCGGATAAATTTACCGGATTATGTGCAAACATTGGTAAGTGACCTCTTCTTTTCCTATGGGACTGATAAAGAACTGATTGAACCGGTACTTGATGTGGATGATGTTTCCATGGGGATAGATACCGCCATACCCTGTGGTTTTATTATAAATGAACTGGTTTCCAATTCCCTGAAATATGCCTTCCCTGAGGGTGAGGGAAAAATCAATGTTTCCTTACACAAGTTAAGTGATGGTAATTACTCTCTGGAGATATTTGACGATGGTATTGGTCTTCCTCAGAATCTGGATATTCGAAAAACTGATACCCTGGGTTTACAGATAGTAAATAACCTGGTTAATCAAATCGATGGTAAACTGGATATTGAAAGACCTTCCAGTTACCGGATACTGTTTAAAGAACTTAAATATAAAAAGAGAATATAACTGGTTGAATTCCCTAAAAAATCATGATTATAATTTCTAAAAAAAAAATATTATAGGAGTGTAATTAATGGGTGCAAGAGTATTAGTGGTGGAAGATGAGAGTATTGTGGCCATGGGTATTAAACATAAGCTTCAAAATTTAGGCCATAGTGTGGTGGACATGGTGGCCACCGGGGAAGATGCAATAAAATCTGCCCGAGAAAATCATCCTGAAATTATTTTAATGGATATTGTGTTAAAAGGTGAAATCGATGGTATTGAGGCCACCCAGATAATAAGAAAAAAGCAGGATATACCGGTGATATATCTGACTGCCTATGCTGATGAAGAGATGCTTTCCCGGGCCAAGGTAACAGAACCCTATGGATACATAATAAAACCATTCAAATCAAGTGAAATTAATGCTAATATCGAAATGGCAATATATAAACATGCTTCTTCTAAAAAACAAAATGAAATATTGAAAAAAAGGATTCTAGCCGACTTTTATGATTTCATTCTACGGGCCATGCCGGGATCAACCACTCCGGATGAAACTGAAATGCGCAAATTACTGGCCAATGTATTTGCAGATAGAATGGAATTAGATATGAGACCGGGTTTTGATAAAGCACTTTCCGATAATAGTATTGATTATGACTCTGCAGAAGAAATCTTTGAAGTATATGTGGATTGGATTACCTCGGTTTTTTCTGATTTAGGTATCAGAATAGGATTAAAATCTGAAACCACCAGCTTTTTTATAGAATTTGATAACTGCCCCTGGATAGATGAATCCTGTAAAAACCCCATATTCTGTTTGAATTGCCAGTCCATGATTAACCGTAGTTTTAAATGGACCAATCTGGAAGGGGAGATTAATCGCCGGTCCACTATTGCCTCTGGATCTCCCAGCTGTATATTTTCTTTTAATTTATAAATGATTCAGATGCAAAAAAAAGGAATCGCCCATTTACCATTACATGGGGGCCATCCCCCTTCCTGGCTATTTACCCGTATGATTAAACTGGCCGGGGTTATTAGCCAGGCCACCATTGAAGAATATGGGACGGATGAATTTTTAAATCGCATCTCCAACCCCTTTTATTTTCAGGCACTATCCTGCGTTCTGGGTTTT
>CAMYKT010000051.1 GCA_947259185.1 uncultured Methanobacteriaceae archaeon | reverse complement strand
TTAAGGGGTAGTTGAACTTAAAAGTAAGAGGGCCACTCCCAGATATATGGAGAGGGTTACCAGGTCGCTTATAATAGTGGCCAATGGTCCGGTGGCCACCGCCGGGTCAAAATTAATCTTTTTAAATAGAAGAGGAGCCCAGGTGGCAATAATTACTGAGGCCATAATACTCAAAAACATGGATAAAAATATGATTAATCCCAGAATAATATTCTGCCTGGTTATAATGGCCATTATACCAGCCAGGCCACCAGAAAATAAGGCTAAAAATATACCCACCTTAAATTCTCGAATTAAATAGGTTTTGAAACTTAAATCAGGATCCAGAGCCAGGCTTCTGATTATAAGAGCCTCGGACTGGGTACCGGCGGCATCACTCATATATACCATCACCGGTATGAAGGAGGCCAGGGCAATAAAACTACTCAACAAATCTTCAAAAAGAGATATAACCGATGCGGCCATTATACCTCCCATAACTCCAATTATAAGTCAGGGTAAACGGGAACGGACCATATGTTGGGCAGAAGAGGATATGGTGGTGTATTCTTCCCCTACTTTACGGAATATACCTCCAAATTTGAATATATCACTTTCTACTTCCTGATTAAAAAATTTAAGAATGTCATGGTGGGCTACTACGCCCACAAATTTTTTATCCCGCCGGGTTACTGGTAGGGATTTTAGAGAATGGGACAAGGAAAGATAAACCACATTTTCTGGTTCTTCCTCCGGGCTGATGGTTATGGGATGGGGGCGCATCACCTCTTTTGCTTTTAGAGAGTGGGCGGAGCTTAAAATCTGTTTAATGGATATAACACCTTTTAGGATACCTTCATCATCTAAAATGTACACATAATCCATAATATCAAATTCAGGAGCTTTTTCTTCCAGGTAATCCTGAATATCACCTATTTTAACCTTTTCATAAGAGACAGGTACTCTGGTACTGATTACATCCTGAATGGATGATTTTATTTCCTTTTCCATTAGTTTATTCCTCTTTTTTTTAAAACAAAAAACAGGGCTATAATCAGATTATGGTTAAACTATTAAGAGCCTGGTTTATTTTTACTATATTTATGGCCTTAATTACTATTTAATGGTGTGAGAATATCAAAGTAGGAGGGGTAGTACCAGAAAGAGTAAGATATTGGAGATTCCATGGGAGAGACTGATACCAATAATACTCCTGGTTTTCTGGAAGATGTAACCATAAAATAAGGCCACCAGGAAAACGAATATCAAATCCAGGTTGGAAGTCCATCCCATGTGCAGGGCGGTGAAAAGTAAAGAGGCAAATAGGAGAGCGTAATATTTACCCATTACATTTTCTGCATTTTTCTGGATGAGTCCCCGGTATAGTAATTCCTCAGCAAAGCCGGTGGCAATTATAATCACCACACTGCCCACAAAAAGGTCCTGCACATTCAGACTACCTATCAGGGGTTCTGGTTTTAAGATGAGGTATTCGGTTATACCAAAAATTACCCCGGTAAAGGGAATCAAAAGCTGGATATAGATATTATCCACCATGATACCCACACTCTCCCTGGTTAGGCCCTGACTACGCATTAATATAAAAGCAGCTGCTAGAAGAGGCAGGGCTACGATGGGAAACCAGTACAGAGGATCTATCTGCATGATAGGCATGGAAAGTCCAATTATCCGGATTAAGGGTAACACTATCAGGCACCTTAAAAGATTAGAATAGCTCCGGGAATTAGTAAGGCCCGCTCCTACAATCAAACCAATTAAAATCATAAAGTGGGTGACCAGACCCAGCCGCATATCTCCATAAGTAGTTAAAGTCTCAGCCAAAAAGATGATTATAATTAAAAAAACCAGAAAAAATGCCTGAAATTTAGAAGGGTGCAGATGGGCTACCTTATTTTTTAATTCATCATATTTACTCCGGGTTGGAGCATCAACCACCTCAGTTAGTGATTCTTTATAATAACGCAGAGAATCATCATAGGAGCCCTCTTTTTTGTAAATATCTCCTATTTTCTGGGATAGCTCCCTTTCTTTCCGGGGATCCTCTAATTTCTTCAATAAATGCCCGGCCCGGGTATAATTTTCCAGGGCTAAAGCCCAGTCCTGGCGCTTTTCATGAAGATGGCCCAGGTGTTCCAGGGCTTGTACTTCTCCCCTTAAATTATGCTCATCCTGGTAGATTTTACAGGCTACATTATAACTATTCCATGCTTTTTTAAAATTTTTTTCATAAAGGTAACTATCCCCTAAACCTAAAAGCATCTGGCAGGTCATATCCCCCTCATCCCGATGGCTGAAATATTTCACCCCAGTTTTATAATAATCCACATCCTGAATAAGGCTGGAAGAAGATTTATTAAAAGCATAAGGTTTTACATATTTCTCCTTTCTCATCCCAACACCATACCCATGGGTTTTTAAAAAAATTAATAAAACTATATCATATTTTTAGATTAACTATTACTAATTTTTTATGGTTTAACACCAGGTTTTATGGCTTAATAAAAAATTCTTCTATCTAAGAAGACCTCTTTTGATTATAATTACATCCAGAGATAAATAATAAAATTTTTATCACTTTCCCGCGGGGGTGGGCTGGTAGTGTGTGAAACTACCTGGAGGAATAAATCACAAACTATAAATTTTAATATAACCAGATATTACTGGGGGGAGAAAATTATTTTTTTAATATATTTTAAGTTTGGATTAGAGATTCCAGGTAATCCACTTAATTTAGTTTTTTATGAATAAAATTCAACAAATCGTTAAAAACACGGCCTGGTTATTTTTAGCTCAACTGGTAGGCTATCTTCTGGCCTTTTTTTATACTATTTATTCTGCCCAGTATTTAGGGGCAGAAGGTTTTGGTATTTTATCCTTTGCCCTGGCCTTTGTGGCTATTTTTGGGGTGCTGGCTGATTTAGGAGTAAGTACCCTGGCAGTAAGGGAAGTAGCCCGAAAAAAATCAATATCCCGCAAGTATCTAAGTAACCTCCTGGTTTTAAAGATAATACTCTCCCTTTTAACCCTGCTTCTAATTGCTCTGGCAATCAATCTGATGGGGTATCCTTCTGCAACCATCACTGCTGTTTACTGGGCTGCTTTATTTATTGTTTTTACTTCTCTTTCCCAGATATTCTATTCCATCTTCCAGGCCTATGAGCGAATGGAGTTCCAGTCGGTGGGCATCATCCTCAACAGTGTGGTACTATTTGGGGGGGTTTTCTATGCCATCCAAATGAGTTTTGATGCAGCTGGATTTGTATCCATCTATGCCCTGGCCAGTGGTGTGGTACTGCTATTTAATATCATCATCTGTACCTGGAAATTCTTCCCACCCCACCTGGAGATTGATATAAAATTCTTTCAATCGGTGATTAAGGAAGCATGGCCCTTTGCCGCTTCAGGAATATTTGTAACTATCTACTTCTGGATTGACTCGGTTTTAATTTCTCTTATACAGGGAAACGAAGCGGTAGGTTACTACAATGTGGCTTACCGTTTACTTCTGGTTTTTCTGGTGATACCCACCATGGTGAATATTGCGGTTTTCCCGGTGATGTCCCAGTATTATGTATCCAGCCGGGATTCCCTGAAACTGGCCTATGAAAAATATTTAAGGTACATGCTTATTTTGGGAGTGCCTCTGGGGGTGGGGGTCACCCTGCTGGCCCAGGACTTCATCCTGTTATTTTTTGGCCCGGCCTTTTCGGACTCGGTTATTGCCCTGCAAATCCTGGTATGGGCCTCGGTTTTAATCTTCATCAGTAGTTCTGTGGCCCGACTATTAGAATCATCCAACAAACAACTGATAATAACCAAAATAACCGCCCTAAGTGCTATTTCAAATATTGTATTAAACCTGGCACTTATACCATTTTATAGTTATGTAGGGGCCAGTATTGCCACGGTTTTAACTGAATTTATGGGTATGACTCTGGGTTTTATGGTAATTACCCGCATGGGCTATATACCTTCCCACCAGGAACTTGCCACCGTGCTTAAAATTTTCGTGGCTGGTGGGGGTATGGCTCTTTTTATGATATTCTTCCCCCTGGATAATATCTGGTTATTATCCCTGGGAGGATTACTGGTTTATGGTGGAGTATTATATGCTTTAAGGGCCTATGATGAGGTGGATATCCATATCCTGAAAAAGATGATGGGTAAACCCACCGAACTTGATTAATTTAAAAAAAAGTGATATAAATGGAAACTGGTGTGAAATTATCCCAACTGTGGCACAAAACCTTATTCAAATATAATTACTATTTTTCCCGCTTATCTACCACCATTTACCAGTCCCCTCTTTATGATTACTACCTGAAAAATCCACTAACTACCGGGAGAATTCATAAACGCCAAAAATATTTAATGGAACAGGAATTTGAACCGGATTTAAAACAACTAATTATCTTTTTAACACCAGGTTATGATGATATCAGTGGAGGTATTCTATCCATATCCTCCATCTGTACCGAAACTGATAAACTATTTTCCAGTCCCTGCTGCGGGACTATGATTTGTAATCTACCAGGAGACCCACCTTTACTAGAATATACCCTCTTTAATAATGATCATAATCTTTATAATTTCTCCCAGGTACTGGATTATTTCTACAACCTGGAAGAACTAATAATCCATATTCCGGAATTTGCCACTGGCCAGTTTATAAGTAATCTCACACCCGGGGATCGGGCTGCTTTTAAGAAACTAAAAAAATTACATATTAACCTGTTACTCCAGAATATTGACTATTTACCTCCTATGAAGGAAATTAACGCCCTTAAAAAACTGGGATTTTTAAGTTGCACCACTGCCCATGAGCAGTACTCCACCCGGCGGATGCAAGAGTATTTAGGATGCCCCTTACACAAGTTATCGGTATTTATTTCCCCGGAAAACTATAAGCGTAAACCCTTCTCCCAGCGGGATGAGTTAATGATTATTTCCCCGGATCCCCATCCTCTTAAATCCAGGGTTCTGGATAATTTAAATAACAATTTACCTGATTTAAAACTTCAAATTATTGAAAATCTAAGTTATGAGGAATTTAAAGAGGTGATTTCCCGTACTAAATGGGCGCTCACCTTTGGGGAGGGATTGGATGGTTACTTTGTGGAGACCATTTTCAGTGGAGGAATCAGTTTTAGTGTGTATAATGAAAAATTTTTCACCCCTGATTTCCAGAAATTAAAAACAGTTTATCCCAGTTACCAATCCCTGCTGGATAATCTACTTAATGATATAAAAGCAATGGATAACCCGGAAGACTACCAGGAGTACCAGGAACATGAGTACCGGTTATGCACCGATTACTGGGACTACCAGGATTATCTCCAGAACCTGAAACTATTCTACCAGGGAGAATACACCTATGATGTTAAATGATTTTATAATTCTAAACAGGGGTTAAAGAGGTTACAACATGAATATACTGCTGTTTTCTGATTTGCATGCCCAAAAAGAAAGCCTGCAGGATATAAAACCAATCCTTAAAGAGGTGGATTTAAGTATATTTTGCGGAGACCTCCTGGGCTATGGGACAGATATCAGCGAGTGTATGGACTTTATACTAGAAAAAATTGATCTGGTGGTGCTGGGTAACCATGACCGGATGTGCATCAGTGGTGAAAACCTGGATAACCAACACCCTGTGGTTCGGGAATCCATTCTTTATACCCGGGAGAGGTTATCACCCCGTCAAATCCAGTTGCTATCCTCCTTAAAAAGAGAAATGGTTCACCAGGACTTATATATTACTCATTCTCTGGGGGATGATTATCTTCGGTCCCGGGAGGATTTTCTCCGCCTTATTCATCACGCACCCCCGGATAGCAAGTATCTCTTTTTGGGCCATACCCATCAACAACTACTCTTTAGCTGGAAGGATAAAATGGTGATTAACCCTGGTTCTCTGACTAAGGGTAGAAGGGGTCATCCCCGGGGATACGCCTTATTAGAAGATGATCAAATTGAATTCATTCAACTGGAGGATATCATATGAAAGTAGCAGTAACTGGAGTAGGGGGAGGGGTGGGTCAAAGTATCTTAAAGGCCCTCCAACCCACCTCCCATGAAACGGTAGGGATTGATGGCGACTTACTGGCCACAGGACTATACGGGGTATCCTGTGCTTACCAGGGATATTATGCTAATACAGATAAGTTTTTACCCTTTCTGGAGAAGGTATGTGACCAGGAACAGGTGGAAGTATTGTTCCCGGGACTGGATGCAGAACTGCCCTACCTGGCCCGGAGTAAATCTGTCGTGGAGAAAAAAACCGGTACCCGGGTGGTGGTAAGTAGTCCTTCGGTGGTGGAGATTGCTGATGATAAGCTCTTAACCTATGATTTTCTGGAAAAAAATGGTTTCCCCGCCCTGGAAACCTATAATCTCCTGGACTATGATGATCAGCTGGACTTTCCAGTGGTGGTAAAACCCTGTCAGGGAGGGGCCCGTTCTATAGGTAAAGAAGTCATAAAAGACTCTGCTACTCTGGAGGAATTTAAAAAAACCCCACAAGCTCAAAACTACGTGGTACAGGAATATTCAACTGGAGATGAGTACACCTGCGGCACTCTATCTTTGGATGGGGAATTCATGGGGGCCATAATCATGACCCGTCAGTTAAGGTGCGGGGATACTTATAAGGCCTTTGTGGTGCAGGATGAGAAAATCCAGGATTATCTGCAGGAGGTAATTATGGCTTTAAATCCATGGGGACCATGCAATGTACAGTTAAGATTACAAAACGGTGTTCCTTATATTTTTGAGTTCAATGCGCGCTGTTCCGGGACTACCGCCAGCCGGGCCCTGGCGGGATTTAATGAACCTTTAATGGTATGTGATTACCTGCAGGGAGAAAAAGTATCCTTCAAAATTAAAGAAATGGCCATTTTAAGGTACTGGAGTGAATTAACTGTAAGTTATGATCAAATAGAAAAAATGAAACATAACCGCTACTTAGAAAACCAAAAAAATTATTTAGGAAGGTAATTCCTTATCTTTTACTGAATATTCCAGATAGGGCCTCCAGGGATTTATAAAATTATCGATTTCCCTTTGATATAAAATAATATATAGGGGTTTTTATATATAGTTGTACACAAAAATTGAAGTAAATCAATTTTTTTTAGTCAGAACTAAAAAAATTGCACAGACTCCAAACAAGAAAAAAAAATGATCAATCCCTTTTGATGATTATTCCTATACTTTTATTATTTTTGTAATATGGATTGATCAATTTTAAGGGAGTCTGTTAGAGGAATTAATTATTTATCACGCGCATCTATGATGTAATTCCTATGGGGGGGATATGGTGACTAAATTTAAGAAAGTAGGTATGGTCAGCGTTCTGACCGTATTTTTAATTTTGTTTTTAGCCTCGTCGGCTGTAGCATGTGGAATAGATATTAAACCCGGGAGCGATCCCAATGCCATCAACCTTAATAATCAAGGAGTGGTTCCGGTGGCTATTTTTGGGGGACCACCCACCTATGACAATCCGGAAGGTTTTGATGTAAGCTGGATTATGCAGAGTACCATCCTCTTTGCTGGTGCCTCACCTGTAAGCTGTCACTACGAGGATGTAAATGGTGATGGTTATATGGATCTGGTGTGCCACTTCCGTACTCAGGACCTTACCGAGTTAAACTCTGAATCCACAGTGGCTTATTTAACCTATAAAGCCTATCCAACTGCACCTTCACCTGTAAACTGGTGTGGTCGCTGTGTGACAGAATCTGATTATGTAAAAATTGTAGGAAGCCAAGGATCCACTATAACTAAATCAGCAAAACCCACACCTAATCCACAAGTAACAGAATCTAAAGGGCAGAACCTGCCTGATAAGAAAGAACCGACCAGGGTAAAAAACCCTCTTAAAAAAGATAGTTAAACTATCTTTTTTTAATTTTTTTTAAGGGGGGATGTTTTTTGTTTGATTTAGATTCATTTCAATACCAGCTGGACAGTATCAGCCTGGAAAACGATACAGACACCGGCTTACTGGAGAATATTATTGATCAGGGGCCTGGTTTTAATCCACCATCCAGTGAGGTTTATGTAACCCGTTCTGATTTACCCAATCTGGAGGAATACCTGCACTACCTTATTACCATCTGGGAGAATAAGTGGCTTACCAATGATGGACAGCTGGTGCAATTACTGGAAAAGAGGATGATGGATTATTTGGGTTTGGATAATTTTTTAGCAGTATCCAATGGAAGTTCTGCCTTACAAATAGCTTTTAAAGCCCTGGATATCAAGGGACGTGTTATAACCACTCCTTTTACCTTTGCTGCCACCACCAATACCTTAATCTGGGAGGGATTACAACCAGTTTTTGCGGATATTGACCCGGAAACCTTTAATCTTGATCCCGGGGAGGTGGAAGAGAATATAACTCCAGACACCTCGGCCATCCTGGCAGTGCATACCTTTGGCAATCCCTGTGATGTGGAAAAACTCCAGAAAATCGCCCATGATAATGACCTTTTTTTAATCTATGATGCAGCACATGCTTTTAAGGTGGAATATAAGGGAAATCCTCTTTTAAGTTATGGGGATATTTCTACTTTAAGTTTCCATGCCACCAAGGCCTTCCATACCATTGAGGGAGGTGGTCTGGTTCCCCGGGATAATGTAATATCAGATAAGATAAGATTACTTCGTAACCATGGCATCGCTTCTGAAGAGGAGGTTATCTTACCGGGAATAAATGCCAAGATGAATGAATTCCAGGCCAGTATGGGACTGTGCAACCTCAATCACATCGACCAAAATCTGAAAATACGTAAAATCCTCTATGAGTGCTATAAGCAGAATCTGGAAGATCTGGATTTGAAGTTCCAGAAAATTACTGCATCTACCTATAATTATGCTTATATGCCTCTTTGTTTTGAGGATGAAAAAACCAGAGATATGGTCTTTAATACCCTGAAT
>CAMYKT010000050.1 GCA_947259185.1 uncultured Methanobacteriaceae archaeon | reverse complement strand
CAAACTATGTGGCACCTTCTACCCGGTTAGACCGGTTGGAAAAAATAAGAAAGTTGGTGGGAGAAGAATCTTTTATTATTTCACCAGGAGTAGGGACCCAGGGGGGAGACCCTAAAGAAACCTTAAAATACGCCGATGCTATAATTGTAGGAAGATCAATTTATAATGCAAAAGAACCAGAAAAAGCAGTAAGAGAAATTTTAGATGCCATAAACTAACCTTAATAACTTCTTTTTTACTTAAGGATCTCCCAGAATATCCATTAAACAACCTGTGATTCCTCCTTTATCTATAAAATTTTCTTAGAACTAAAATCATTAATTTTTATTATATCTTCCATCTAAAAAAATTAATTAATTAAGTTTGAGGCTGTAGATACCCTGATAAATTTTACTAAAGGAGTATCCGCTCAATTCATAGGATACTTCAAATAATATGAAGTAAAAAATGGTTGAAATACTTAAAAAATCAATATGGGGCAGAGATAAACCAGTTAAACTTTGTATATATCCTCCTAATCCCAGTAACAATATAACCACCTTTAAAGTAAACCTGTATTTAAAGAAAAAATTCCAAAAACGATATTTTTCTAAATTAGCATTATCATTACCAATTTCATCTAAATAGGCACCCAGAGTACAAATTAACAGTGTAGAAATACTTAAAAAAGGTAGGCCAATAATCAGTGTAATGGACACAAAGGCGAGCAGAGTCAGGATATGGTGCACGCCATCTATTTTTTGAGATAATAATGTACCTAAAAGTATGGCAAAAAAGATGTAGGCTGCATCAAGGTTACTAACGGATAAAATACCAATTATAACACCGCAAATTATCCCGGTAATTATTGCCAATTTTTTATCTGAACGTTCATCAAAGGCATCATCAGAAAACTTCATCAAAAATCCAGATAATGAGTAGAATAAAGCCAGTATATAATATTCCAATGATTAACCTCCTTTTTTATTTTACAATTAAAAATCCAGGGCACCAGCCAGTATCAGGGGGAAGATAATTGTCGCATCTCCTATTACACTGACCAAATTTGAACCAGCCCGAGCTTTAGCCCAGGACTTGGCTTCTTCTAAGGGAGCTCCACTTAAACTTCCTCCTTCACTGCGATCCAGTGTAATTTGTAAGGCGGCGTCTACTCCTCCTTTTAATAAATTAGAAGCCAGAGTGTAATGTTTAGGTAATCCTCCTCCTAAAATCACAGCCCCTACTTTTTGAGATTGGAAAACAATGTCTGAGAGATGGTTCATGTCGGCTACTGCATCCAATATAAATTCGCTGGTCTGGGTGAACATCCATAACTGAAGCCCCAGCATACTGTCAATTATACCGGGAGCATAAATAGGCACTCCCTTTAAATGGGCATTTCTAATAATGGAGTTTTCGTCCTGGATTCTGGCCCCTATTTCATATATCAATTCCTGGATAGATGAAACATTTTTTTTATTTGCTATTTCACCTAAAATAAGCGTGATTTCTTTTTCAAAAATTTCAAAATCATCTGAACGAGTATAAATATCGCCTATGCGCCCCATTCCCGATTCATGAAGTTTTTCATCATCAAATCCATAATCCCGGTAATGATTACCTCCAAAAGATTCTAAAAGATCATGAGTTAAGTTTGCCCCACTGGTTATGAGTACATCGATATGTCCCTCTTTAATTAAATCAACCACAATATCTCTCATACCTCCCGGGACCAGTGGCCCGGCTATACTAAAAAATATCTTCATCTCTGGATCTTTAAACATTTTTGAGAGTAATTCAGCTGCCCGGTATGTTCTACCTGCGCCTAAAACATCTGAATTTCCCATTTCTTTTATCAAATCCGATACTTTCATGTCTTTTGTAATTTTAATGGGATTAACTCTCAAAATGGCACATCCGTAAATAATAGAATTATTTTTTATGAAATTAAATTAAATAAAAAAAGTTACTTCAGCCCGGCAATTTTATCCAGCAGATCTGTTCTGGTAACGATTCCGACCGGGTTTCTATCAGCATCAGTGACTATTAACCGTCCAATTTTCTTTTTAGTCATTATTTCTATGGCATCGGCAATCATTACATTTCCCTGTACTGTAATAATTTTCCGGGACATGATATTTTTTACATTTTCGCTGGTTTTATCCTGGGCAATGGCCCGGGTAATATCACTTAAGGTTAAGATACCCACCACTTCTTTTTTATCATTATCCAGTACCGGAGCACCTTCAATGTCATTACTGGATAAAATTTCTGCAGCATGTTTAATATCGTTATCCACATCAAGGGTAATTAAATTATGAGACGCCACATCCAGAACAGTTTTTTTAGGTATGCTGCGTATGCTGGTGGTATCCAGAAGGAGAATATTATCCATATCATCTCTTCCCACTACTACTCCATTAACTACCAGTTTATTTACCGGGGTGGGACCTATTCTAATCCTATCTCCTAAGTCAAGCTGTTTAATATTACCCAGAGCTTTAATAGCTGCTTCGCATTCTCCGGGATGGGGTATACTGGTAAATTCAATTTTAGCAACTGAAATATCTTCAAGTTTCTCTCCTTTCATATATATTGGTACCTGAGCTTCATTATCTGTTGCAGTAATATTCAGGGTATGATATGCTTCAATGGTTGGTTTATATCCTCCTCGGGGACCAGGAACACCTTTGACTAATCCCAAACTCCGCAAAGACTGCATCTGGTTTCTGATGGTTCCAGGGTTGCGGCTCATCATTTCGGCAATTTCTTCACCTTTAATGGACTTACCCTTTGAATTACGATAGAGGTTAATCAAACTTTGCAAGATCTCTTTTTGAACGGATGTGAGCATATACTTCACCTTATTTAGTATATTTATTGTGAATAATAATTATAATTATTTTTAATTACTTTATTCTTATTATCATATAAAAATATAATAGCTTTTAATTTTAGTAACCTGTGCCTATTTTTTTCTAATTACCTAATAAAATAATGATTAAGTTCTAAAAACATGGCCATATCTATTTAACTAACATTTCGGAAGGCTTATTTCATATATTCCTTTAAAAAATAATAGAATGAGGCTTATCTTCTTATATTTCAAAATAGGATCTCAAATATTTTAAATCTAAACATAGCTTTAGATAATTTGGAACTTTAATTGGTTATTTCTTATTATCATAAACTAGGGGAAATTGTTTTTTTCTGGTAGGAAAAATACAAACCAAACAAACCAGGCTATCCATATACTTTCTAATAAATCTCCATTTATTATCCCCATAATTCCCCTTATTCCTAGAATCCCTAAAAATCCCAGAGGCCAATTTTTTCTCATTTTAGTCATATTTATAACTCTCTTATTTTTTTAATAATCTAATTCATTTCAAACTAATATATCTTTTTCCATTTCACATTTTATAGCTTTAAAACTTTTTAAGCAGAAAAATCATAACTAGTTATATAAAATTGAATAGGAAATAATTACAGGAGATTTAATGATAAACAATGTTTTTGGACTGGCAGTAAGGGTACTACTTGGTGATGAAGAAGGTAAAATACTCATACTCAAAAGATCTACCCATTCTAAAACCAATCCTGGAAAATGGGAACTTCCGGGGGGAAAGGTAGACCAGGGGGAAACATTTGATCAGGCTTTAATAAGAGAGGTTCTTGAAGAAACTAAACTTAAAATATATCTGGAGCATGTAGTGGGAGTTTCAGAACAAAATCTGCACCTTATTCGGGCTGTTCACATTATCATGTCTGGAAAGGTAATGGACGGAGAACTGACTCTAAGTAAGGAACATGAAGGATATGCCTGGGTATACTTTGAAAATTTACCAGAGTATCCACTGGCGGACTGGCTGGAATTTTTTGTAAATCAACAAATGCAGCTAATAAAACAAAAACAAACAGATGATAATACTAGTTCATCATCTAAATCACTAGAACCCTGGTTAAATTCCTTGAAAGGTTCTCTGGATAAATTTAGAAAGAATTAACACCATTAAATTGGAATCATTTATTCATATAATTTCAAAATTTAATTTAAAAATATCAATGGGCTCTATTTTTTTTATGGAGATTATATGGATTTAAATCGGTTATATTTTATTTTATTTTCCAGTTTATACACCGTTTTACGCACTTTTAAAATCTGATCAGGATTGGTAGAGATAGTGCTAATACCATATTCTACCATTTTAGTGATGATGCCTTCATCTGTGGCAGCATGCCCACAAATAGCACATTCTACTCCTTTTTTATTGCACTTTTCAATGGTCATTTCCACCATTTTTAATACCGCAGGATGCATTAAATCAAAATGCTGGGCCACTTTTAATCCTCGCCGATCCACTGCTAGAGTACACATGGTCAAATCACTCATACCAATCGATACAAAATCTACACCGTTTTTGAGAAAATCATCCAGGGTAAAAACAACAGAAGGAGTCTCCACACTTATTCCCACCGGTAAATCCCGGTGGGGATTAAGACCCGATTGTTTCAGTAGCTTCTTTGTGGATTCATATTCACTAAAATCTCTTAAAAAAGGAATTTTAAGCCCAATATTATCATAACCCTCTTCTAATAAAATTCTAATGGCATCAAACTGGGCCTTTAATATTTGCACATTTTTCAGGTCTTTATGGATTCCCCTTAAACCTAAAAGAGGGTTTGCTTCTTCTACTTCAACTTCCCCTCCTTCCAGGTTCCTCAATTCATCACTTACAATATCAAAGGTTCTAAACCAAACCGGTTTAGGATAAAACGCATCCACTATGCCCCTTACTCCCTGGGATAAAACTTCACTTAAACGACCCTCTTTTAAAAGAAGAGAGGGATGTTTCCGGGTGCGGCTTATTATTATCTCGGTACGAATAGAACCTACACCATCTGCCAGGGGAGCAGATTGGGAGGCCAGTTCGGGAATATTAATATTAACTTTTATACTGGTAGCTGGATTATGAAATTCCATTAATTCTCCGGAGTCATGAAGTTCGATAAATCCCTCATAAACCTTACCACTAAAACCATCAACCGTAATTAGTACTCCATCCTCCAGTACTTCTGTAGCGTTTTCACATCCCACAATACATGGAATTCTAAGCTCTCTTAAGGTAATGGCAATGTGACTGGTAATTCCACCATAATCTGTTATAACCCCACCTGCCTTTTGGAGATAGGAAATCATGTCCCGGGAAGCCCGGCTAATTACTACTACTTCACCTGCTTTTATTTTCAGAACATCCTTAAAACTTCTAACCTTACGTACCTTACCCACACCAATATAAGAACTGCTACCAATACCCTTAATAAGTTCCATGTATTATGATTATGTTTCTTAAGTTATAGAACACTTTCCAGATAAAGAAATAGAACCCTTTTCTATTCTATTATTAAAGATTTATGTATGAGAATTTTTGTAAATAATATAAAGTCTGGAATAACATAGAAGTAACTTTTCTATGACAGTGAATTTTAATTCAACATAATTCTATCAATGGTTGTGTAAATTATATGAATGCAAATGAGATGATTTTACCTCTGATAATTATATTAACTGGAATTGCAATAGGAACAGTATTAGAAATAGTGGTATACCAAAAAATCAAAAAAGTAGCAGTTAATACCAATAATAACCTCTTTAAAATCATAATAAATTCTTTTAGAGGTTTATTCATATTCTGTTTTAGCATATCTGCTTTATATATATCTATAAATCGTATAAATCTGCCCACTGATACTTTGATAATCCTGGAACAGATTTTAACCATTGCCCTTATTTTAGTATTCACCTGGTGGGCGGCCCGGCTACTGGCTGGTTTTGTAAACTTATATACTCAGGACACCGAGGGTGTTCTACCTGCATCCTCTCTTTTTGGGAACATTACCAAAATAATAGTTTTCATTTTAGGATTGCTGGTCATAATACAATTTTTAGGAATCTCAATAACTCCCATGCTTACCGCTTTTGGTATTGGGGGTATAGCAGTGGCTTTAGCTCTTGAAGATACTCTTTCTAACATGTTTTCCGGAATAAATATTATATCATCACGTGAATTAAAAATAGGAGACTATATAATGCTTGATTCTGGTGAAGAAGGGTATGTTGAAGATATAACCTGGCGAAACACCACCATCAAACCTCTATCCAATAATAAAATTATTGTGCCCAACAATAAAATGGCCTCCACCATAATAACCAACTACCACAAGGACCAGAAGGAACTACTAGTTAAAGTCCAGGTGGGAGTATCCTATGACAGCGACCTGGAAAAGGTGGAAAAAATTACCCTGGAAGTTGCCCGGGAGGTTACATCCGATCTTAAATTTGCAGATGGTAATTTTGAACCATATCTACGTTTTTTTGATTTTGATAGTTCCAGTATCAACTTCAATGTATTTTTAAGTGCTAAAGAATTTGTAGAACAATACCCCTTAAAACACGAATTTATTAAGAGATTGCATAAAAGATACCAAAAGGAAGGCATTGAAATCCCCTTCCCTATAAGAACTGTACATATGAAGCAATAATCCAAATTATTAAATTTGGGGATTAATAATCTAATTAATAATGTAATCTTATCGTTAACTAAATCCATAGGAGGAACTAACTATATTTTGCCCGAAATGTGGTCATGAGAATGAACCTGATTCAAAATTTTGTGAAAAATGCGGAACATCATTGAATAATGTTCTTTCTCATCAGAAAAAATCAAAAAATACATTTGAGGAAAAAAAATCCCCCTCCTCACCTAAAAACAATAATAACCTTATTCTGGTGGTATTAGTGGGATTGGTGGTTGTTTTAGGCTTAGCAGCTGGCTATTTATTAAATTTAAATTTTATTGAGGCTGCTGATGAAAAGGAATCCATTACTCAACTATCAGAAAGTTCAGGTTTTCCAGTAACTGAAACACCTGCATTAGCATCTGAAATTTCAAGATATGATGGTAAAATAAGCAACATCCAGTATAAAGGACTGAACCTGGATAAAAACCAGTGCCTGTACTTAATGGCCAGATCCATCACCCTGATAGATCAAGGAGAAAAAATTAATATACCTATCCGTAACTATGCCAGCCCAGCTAACCCCTACGGAGTATTATCCTCTGCTAATGTAGCTCGAGTAAATTATGTGGATATGGCCTCCCGAACATATATCTGGATGGATAACAATGGACAAGCCCCTAATTATACTGGAATTTATACACCCGGATCCCCTGATTTATCTTCTGATTTAACCTTTAAACTATTCATGAAAGTATTAACCCAATATAACAATACGGGAAAACTTCCCTCTACAGTTTTTGTCAGTTAATGAGGCTTAATCATGGAAAAACAGAAAAAAATAATATTAATTATCATTTTATTTTCAATATTCCTAATTACAACTATGGCATCAACCTATATTCTCTCCCCCTCCCCTGAATTGAATCCCTTTAATGGAGAGGAAAATATCTTTCAACCAGAAAGCACTGAAAATAATCTGGATCAAATTGAATCTAAAGTTGTCCTTTTAGGTAGCAGAGAATATGGAAATGTTAAAAGAGAAGGACCTTTTGGAGATTCTTCATCCCCCACCAAAATTGCTTATATCCTAGGGGTACATCCTAATGAGCATAATTCCCATCAGGCAATATTAGAAGCTATTAAAAGTAATCAAAATAATCTCAGATACTGCTACTATGTCTATCAGGTACAGGTAACTAAAGATGCAGCTGATTATAGCAAAGGACGGATGAATGGCCAGCTACTGGCTCAGGAATTCGTGGTAAGTGATATAAAAAAAACTGATTTCAAATTAGCTATTGATATTCACTCCCACCAGGGTGCCTATGAAGAGAAAAGATTCATATTTGCTCCGGTAGAGGGTGGTGCTGCTGAAAAAATTGCCAGAGATATTAAAAATAAAATTCCATGGATGGTTTATCATTTTCCTTTTTCACAAACCAGCCCGCAATATGTAACCA
This sequence comes from uncultured Methanobacteriaceae archaeon, assembly GCA_947259185.1. Taxonomy (GTDB): domain Archaea; phylum Methanobacteriota; class Methanobacteria; order Methanobacteriales; family Methanobacteriaceae; genus Methanobacterium_F. The sequence goes on along the minus strand of CAMYKT010000050.1, from coordinate 1,186 downwards.
TACCCCTTGACAATGCAGGTATCCCGGCACTAATCTATGAAACCTATTTATATGAACCTTACTCCCTCACAAGATCCCATGCTGATGACTTTGTTAATGAAATTGATAATTTGATTTTATAATAACCTTTAATGGGATTTTGTCTTCTTTTTTCCTTTAAATTACAAAGCTAATAAATAACTTTAATGGGGCTATTGCATTTTTTTTCTAAAAATAGTTTATTTAAGAGAGCTTAGATTTGGGATTCATTTTAAAAAAATAAATAAAAGAAAATTATATTATTTGGAAGTAATTTAAAAAGGCAATCATCTGCTGATAGGAAGTAGCGATGGTTGCAGCATCGGCATAACCATGACTAGCTCTTACTTCACAGGTAACTGAGGGAATGCCTGCTAAATTACTTACATCTTCCAATGCTCCTGGATATTGAGAACCTGCCACTGTATCCCATATTAGAGCAGATCCAGTTTTTTGGCTTATGTAAGATGCAATATTATAACTTTCATAGGCGGGTACCTTGGTACAGAGTATGGCATTTCTACCTGGAACACCTCCTGGTTGAGTGGAATGGAAATCACCCAGAGCATTAACATTTAACTGCTGGGCCTTCTTTAGAATCACATTAGCAGGAGTACCGGCAATATTAGCCACACTATTGGGATTTTGCCCCTTCCATAAACGATAGACATTGGCGGTATTGTAGGGTATGGCTAAGGGAACTATATACACAGTACCATGGATTTTTTTCCCATTTAGATAATTTATAAGTTGCATAGCAGCCACGGTGGCTGGTATTTCATTACCATGCACCCCTGCCACAATCATTACTTTAGGACCACTGCCATCTCCAAAAGTAATCATCGGAGTGCCTTTTTTAGCTGTATTAATTACTGCCGTAGTCAGGGTACTTTTAGGCACATACTGATTAAAATAACTATTTCGGGTAACATCTCCTCCAGTAGCATAGTTTATGATTTCAATGGTGTAGTTAGTTTCTACAGGTGCACCGGGAGGACTTGCAGGTAGTTTTTGTCCGTTCCAGTTGTTTATGGCGGCGAAGTTGGGTAGTGTTTTTTGTGTTCCGTGGAAGGCGATTATTCGGGAGTACATGTATATTATTGATTCGTAGCTTATTGTTCCTCGGGTGCTTGTTATTGATGGTGGTGCCTGGGTGGTGGTTTCTATG
>CAMYKT010000049.1 GCA_947259185.1 uncultured Methanobacteriaceae archaeon | reverse complement strand
TACAGAGAGAACTAAAGCAGATGAATTATTTATCCGTATGGAGGCTTTATCTACTATTGTGGCACGTAAAAGTATTCTGGCCCGTGAAAAACAGGATGGTTTAACTTTAGGCATAGACTCTGGATCTACCACCACCAAGGTGGTTTTAATGGAGAATAATAAAATTTTAGGCACAGGATGGGTTCCCACCACTGATGTAATAGCTTCTGCCCAGGAAGGGACTGACCAGGCCATGGCCGATAGTGGATACAAATTTGAAGATCTGGATGGAATTGGAGTAACTGGTTATGGTCGTATCACCATTGGTAAACATTTAAAAGCAGATTTAATACAGGAAGAATTAAGTGTTAATTCTAAAGGGGCAGTATATCTGGCTGATCGCCAAAAAGGCGAGGCCACTGTTCTGGATATTGGGGGAATGGATAATAAGGTAATCACTGTTAATGATGGTATACCTGATAACTTCACCATGGGAGGTATCTGTGCCGGGGCATCGGGACGTTTCTTAGAAATAACTTCCCGCCGTTTAGGCATAGATGTTAGTGAACTTGGCCCTATGGCACTTAAAGGTGATTATAAAAAAGGACTTCTAAATAGTTACTGTATAGTATTTGGTATACAGGATCTGGTGACTTCACTGGCTGCCGGGGGTAAACCGGAAGATGTAGCTGCAGCAGCATGTCATTCTGTTGCAGAACAGGTCTATGAACAACAACTACAGGAAATTGATGTGCGTGAACCAGTTATACAGGTTGGAGGAACTTCCCTTATTGAAGGGTTGGTGGCAGCCGTTAGTGATATACTGGGGGGTATGGATGTAATTGTCCCAGAAAATTCCCAGCACATCGGTGCAGTGGGGTCTGCTCTTCTGGTTTCTGGAATGGGCAGTCGACAGGAAAAACTATAGGCTTAAATATTTTAAGGCAAGGATATCAGGGGACAGGAAATGTTAGTAGATTGCTATGATTCTAAAGGTGCAGAAGTTTATGAAATGATTGTAAAACAGGTTTTTCAGGACCTCCAGCTATCCCGATCAGTTAAAGATATGCGTATTTATGTGGATCCTAGAGACCCAGTATTCATAATTGCCATAAAAGCCGATAGAACTACCAATCCTGTTTTAATTGAAGATTTAGCCACTTTTGAATATGATCCTGAGCTTGATAAAACTTCTATTCGAATAAAAGATGAGACCTATCTTCCAGATTTAATGGAGAAATTATGGGAATTGAAAGGAAGGGAAAAAATCCAACAACCCAGCAGATTTGAATTAATCATTGATGGACCTTCAGTGGAATTAAATGGCTTGATGGTTTATAATCCGGCGGAAAAATTAAAACGTAAGATATATGATGCTATATTTCGCATACTTCCCGAGGGGTTCCGGGTAATACGGGATTTGTCTGAAGGTCAAATTATTGCCATGGTTTGCACTGATGAATTGCTTAAAGAAGAATGGATTGATAAATGCAAGGCCATGATAAAAGAGCTGGAAAATTAATTAATAAACAACTTATTATTAGTTTTTATAGATACTAACTATATTAACTATCAGGAATATATTATAAATGGAACTTATCTGGTGGATTTAAATCTAATTAATACAATCACTAACTGGCAGGATAAATATTTTATGAGGTCATCATATGGATGAAAAAACTAAAGAATCAAAATTTGCCCATATTACCCGGGCGCACCCCTGTTTTAATGAAAAAATGCATGATAAAGTGGGAAGGGTTCATTTACCCCTGGCCCCCCGTTGTAATATTTACTGTAACTTATGTACCAGAGATATAAATAAATGTGAACAAAGACCAGGAGTAGCTTCTCGGATAATGGATGTGGATCAAGCAGTAGATCATGTGGAAAAAGTAACCGAAGATATGCCTATTTCTGTTGTAGGAGTAGCTGGACCTGGTGATGCCCTGGCCAATGAAGAGACTTTTGAATTTTTCAAAAAAATCCATGAAAAATTTCCGGATCTAATTAAATGTATGAGTACCAATGGTCTTCTTTTAAAAGATAAAGCTGAAGAATTAGCCCGGCTGAATATAAGTACCATAACCGTTACGGTAAATGCTATTGACCCTGAAATTGGTAAAGAAATTTATTCCCACGTGGTTTATAAAGACCAGGTATATAAAGGGGAAGAAGGATTTAAAATTTTATCTAAAAACCAGCTGGATGGTATTGAAAAAATTTCCAATCTGGGAGTAATTGTGAAGGTGAACAGTGTGCTCATACCCGGATTAAATGACAAGCACATTGTGGATATTGCCCGGGAGGTAAAAAAAAGAGGAGCCTCCTTAATGAATATAATACCACTAATTCCCTTAAACAAAATGAAAGACTATCCCAAACCGGATTGTGCCCAAATAAGTGAAGTTAGGGATGCGGTAGAAGAGATAATTCCAGTATTCAGGGCCTGTACTCAGTGCCGTGCCGATGCATATGGAATTCCCGGTAAACACGGTGAAGACAAGCACCTGGACATGACTCCCGCCAGCCACTACTAAATTAACGGTTTTTTAATTAAAGGAATTTTAATTGCTAATTTGAAGTATTTCAATTTTTTATTTTTTAATTTTTTTTTTTTAAGTATATTTACCATAAAGGAATGATTCTATGAAAACCATGCTCTGGGAAGATAACCAACTATTACTGATTGATCAGACTAAATTACCGGATGAAATAGTATATTTTACCTGTAAAACATATCAAGATGTTATTAAGGCCATTAAAACCATGGTTGTAAGGGGAGCTCCTGCAATTGGAGTTTCAGCTGCTTTTGGAATGGTTTTAGCTGATTTAGCTGGCGAAGATTTGGAAAAAGCAGCATCAGAAATTAAAAATTCCCGCCCCACAGCGGTTAATTTATTCTGGGCAGTTGATAGAATTTTAGCATCATCATCTCCCCGGGATGAAGCACTAAAAATGTATCAGGAAGATATTAAAACCAATCAAATGATTGGAAAACATGGTTCCCAGGTCATTGATGATGGGGACACCATCCTCACCCATTGCAATGCCGGTGCATTAGCCTGTGTGGATTATGGTACTGCTTTAGGTGTTATAAGGGCAGCATTTGCCCAGGGTAAAAAAATTAATGTTATATGTGATGAGACCCGTCCTCTGGGCCAGGGGGCCCGGCTCAGTGTATGGGAAATGCAGCAGGAAAACATACCTGTTAAATTAATAGTGGATAGTGCAGCGGGATATCTCATGCAACAGGGCAAAATAGATAAAGTGCTAATTGGCGCCGACCGGGTTTTTAAAGGAGGTGTAGCAAATAAAATAGGATCTTTAATGGTAGCACTATCGGCTAAAAGATATGGAGTGCCTTTTTATGTGGCTGCACCTTTGAGCACCTTTGACTATGATAAATCCATTGGGGAAATAGAGATTGAAGAGCGAGGACCTGAAGAAGTACTGCTATATGGTAACTGCCGCATAGCTCCGGAAAATACCGAAGTACTAAATCCAGCATTTGATATAGTTCCTGATGATTTAATAAGTGGGATAATTACAGAAAAAGGCATTCTTGATCCCATTTAGTTTTCTTTTTAAGTGAGTCTTCAGGGGAAGGATATACTATTTAGCCTTTCTTAAGAAATTCGGGCATCCACTACCACTTGCCATTCACCGGGACTGCTGGATTTGACCTTCTTTAATCCTAAAATTTCCACATCACGGGGATAAGCTGCCTTTTTTATCCGTGAAATAGCCCTTTTATAATCTGCTGCGAACTCATAATAATGCAACACTCCTCCTTCTACCAGGGAATCCACAGCAGTATCTAAAAACTCCCAGGCAAACCCGGGAAGATTCATAATGGTCCGGTCTACTTTTATTTTTTTTACAGATACAATTTCCCTTACATCTCCCTCTAAGGGTACTATCTTTCCTTTAAGCTTATTTAACTGGATATTTTTTTTCATGAAGCCTACTGCATCAGGATTGATATCCACGGCATAGATGTTCACAGTTTTTTTTCGGGCAATTAAAATCGAAAAAGGTCCTACTCCAGCAAACATATCCAGTATTTTTTCTCCCGTCTGTACCTGTGATGCAATTCTATTTCTCTCCGTAGCCAAACGAGGACTGAAGTATACTTTTTTAATATCCAGTGCCAATCTTGATCCATATTCTTGATGGATGGTGAGTGAATCATCTTCACCAGCTAAATGCTCCAATTGCCTGGTTCTAATAACTCCTTTAATTTCACTGCTTTTGCGATATACTGCTTTTCTACGGGTGAATTTTAAGGCAGCTTCCCCAATAGAATATTTATCATCTTCCAACTCAGCAGGAATCTCCAGGATAACCACATCCCCTATTATATCAAAAGATTTTTTGAGATCTTCTATTTTCTCATCATCCAGTTTTCCCTGCAGATATTCTTTAATACTTTTAGGGGATCGCTTTAATGATTCAAATTCCATATTTACAATTTCAATATTACCCCACTTGCTAAGGGGCAGATTTTCTAAAATATAATCCTCTAACCTTCTATTTAAAGGAATAAAAACAGATTTATCATCGGTCTTAATTTTAAAATCCAAGTCAATCCATTCTTTTATTAATAAGAATTTACGTAAATCATTGGCTGATTGTTTAGGTACCTTAAAAGCAAGCATAAACTTCCTCAATTAATTTATTTTTAATTTAATTCCCTGATTATAATTCAATCTTTTAAAATTAAATATTTACTGAGTAAATTAATTTATTCTGGAATTCTTTTTTTTAGCAATTCCATTTTCACTTTAGGAGTATATATTATTATTAGTGCAGGGACTATTATATGATAGCAGATGCTAACTCCTCTTTGAGGAATATTTTTAAATTTAAGTTTTATTATTAAAATGGTGATGAAATGCTTTATTTTATTGGTTTAGGACTTTATGATGAAAAAGATGTGTCTTTGAAAGGATTGGAGGCATTGAGAAATTCAGATAAGATATATGTGGAATTTTACACTGCCCGCCTATTTGGAACCACCATATCTTCTTTGGAGAAAATAATGGATCGTAAGGTGGAAATATTAAGTAGAGAACAGGTAGAAGAAGAGGAAATCCCCTTAAAAAATGCTGAAACTAATAAAGTTGCTTTTTTAAGTGCGGGTGATCCTCTCATTGCTACTACTCATGCCGACATGATGATTGAAGCTAAAAAAAGAGGGATAAAAACCCGGGTAATTCATTCTTCTTCTATTCTATCTGCAGCTCCAGGAATATCCGGGTTACAGGCCTATAAATTTGGAAAAGTAACTACTATTCCCTTCCCTGAGAAAAATTTCTTCCCTCATTCTCCCTACTTACTTATAAAAAATAATCTGGAACAAAATACCCATACCCTGGTTTTACTGGACATAAGGGCCCATGAAGACCGGTACATGACGGTAAATCAAGGCTTAGACTATCTTTTGAAGGTGGAAGATACTCTAAATGAAGGTGTAATTACAAAAAATACTCTGGCGATTGGTTTAGCAAGAGCGGGATCAGATGAACCAGTAATAAGGGCAGATATTATAAAAAAACTGATTAAAGAAGATTTTGGAGGTCCCCTACACTCCCTGATCATTCCGGCCCCACTGCATATTGTAGAGGCAGAATACCTGGTGGCAGTAGCAGGAGCCCCTGAAGATATAATTAACCGAATTTAAGGGGCTTAAATATCAAATAATTATTATTTTAATATTTTTCTATAAAAGAATAGGGTTAAAATGAGTACGTTTTAGATAAAAATATCCCGGGTTTTAAAAAAAGACATTAATTTAGAATAAATTATCCTGAATTTACTCATTTTTCTTCTATTTCAATGTCTTTTGGAGAATTTTTAACCAGATAATCACATTTTTCAACATTTTGCAATGGTAACAGGACATAACGGGTTCCTATTTCATGGTGGCTATATACCACTTCAATAAATCCCCGGGATTCATCAATATTTATACTTTCCACCCCGAATTCCCCTTTTTTGAAATTGTGGATATTTTCATTGGTCATACTAACTTCAATTTTTTCAATCATAAACTCAACTCCCTGTTAAAATATTGTTTTTACTAATTCAAATATTATACGAATTTTAAAGAAAAACTAATTGATTCCGGGATATATTACAAATCCTTATTGGGGTTTAATAAAAATTAATATTAATATAGTAAATAAAATATATTTAGAACTTAAAATAACTGACATTTATTTACTATTCTTATTTAGAATAGCCAGAATTAGATTATTTTTTAAAATTAGTGATTATGGTACAAGAGGATATAACATGGAAGAATACGTTATAGAAGCCCAAAATCTTAGTAAAAATTACAATGGATTTAAGGCGGTAGACGGCCTTAATCTTAAAATCAAAAAAGGAGAGGTTTTTGGTTTTTTAGGGCCTAATGGTGCTGGTAAAACCACATCCATTAGTATGATGGTAGGACTACTGCAACCCAGCCAGGGAAAAGTCCTGATAAATGGAGTAAATGTGGAAAAGGTAGATAAAATAGTCATAGGTATCTGTCCCCAGGAACTGGTTCTCTGGGAAAATTTAACCTGTATGGAGAGCCTTAAACTGATGGGAGATATGTACGAGGTTCCAGGAGACGTTTTAAAAAAAAGAGCTGAAAAATTACTCCAGGATCTTTTCCTGATGGATAAAGCAGATACAGTAGCTTCTAAATTATCTGGAGGGATGAAAAGACGTTTAAATCTTGCTTTAGCATTAATACACGCTCCAAATATAGTTGTTTTAGATGAACCTTCTGAGGGCCTTGATCCCCAATCAAGAAGGGTTTTATGGAACTTCATCAAATCATTACGGGACAATGAAGGTAAAACTGTAATTCTTACCACCCATCTAATGGATGAAGCCGATAGATTGAGTGACCGGATAGCCATAATGGATCATGGCAAATTACTTCTTCTGGATACTCCTGCTAATTTGAAAAAACAGATTGGAGAGGGTGATGTGGTGGAAATGAAGTTAAATGATCCTGAAAAAAATAAAGAGATAATTGAATATCTGGAAAATATGCATTTAATTGAATCTGCCCATGTAATTGATAACCATATCAATATAAGGGCCCTCAATGCAGTGGCTTTACTTCCTCAAATAATGAGATATATGGAAGACAATAAAATTTCTGTTGCAGATTTATCCATCAGGCAAAATACATTAGAAGACGTTTTTATTGAATTAACTGGCACAGGATTGAGAGAATAATGAAATTTATCAGCATTGCTATTAAAGATTTTAAGGAACTTATAAGAGACCAGAGAGGTCTTTTCATGATTTTAGGGTTTCCACTATTTTTCATGCTTGTTTTTGGATTCGCATTTGGTGGAATGGGCCAGGAAAATGAACCACATTTACTGGCAGTGGTAAATTATGACCAGGGGGCCAATTTTCCCTTAACTAATGAAGAAGTAAATTTTGGAAATAATTTTACAGAAGTTCTACAGGATTCAAAATATGAGGATAGTGACGTTAATCTATTCAATGTTACCGTGACCACGGAATCTGAAGCTGATAGGCTTATAAAGAGCCGGGAGGTTGATGCGGCCATCATTATTCCCGAAGACTTCTCCCAATCCATGGTACAACTTATTAACTCTAATTTAAACCAGCAAAATATCATGGTAATCCCGGAGGGGACAACTAACTCCTCTAATAATTTCACCTCTGTAATAATTAAGGGAGATACCAGTTTTTCCAACTTTGGGGTTTCTCAGGCTATACTGGTAGGCACCCTCCAACAATTTCAGGAGGAAACGGTTAGTGCCATATCAGAAACCATCTCCCCTTCCACAGCCCCATCTGCAGAATCCATAACCACTTCTGTTGAATCAGTGCCAGGTACAGAATCGTTTTCCATGTTTGATTTTCTGGCCCCGGGAATGATGGTATTTGCCATACTGCTTTTAGCCACCACGGTAGCTGCAGCTTTAAGCAGGGAAGTGGAAACTGGAACCCTGGCCCGCTTAAAAATGTCCCGGATGCGGTCTTTTGACCTATTATTCGGGGGTTTAATTCCCTGGTCACTGGTTGCTGCAGCTCAAATAGTTATTTTGCTGGTGGTGGCCATTATAATGGGCTTCAAATGGCAGGGAGGCTTAAATTCTCTAATACTGGCTATTTTAATTGCAGTAATTGGAGGAATAGCTTCTGTGGCATTGGGAATGATCATAGCTGCTTTTGCTAAAAATGATCGTCAGGCGGCCAACTTAGGGACCCTGGTTACAGTACCGGTTAGTTTTTTATCAGGGGCTTTTTTTGCATTGCCTCCCGTAGTAATTGGGGACTTCCTGGGCAAACAGGTGCAAATATATGATCTGCTTCCATGGACCCACACCCTTACTGCTTTAAGGGCAGTATTAACATTTGGAGAAGGTTTAAATGATATTACATATTCCTTAGGCTGGATGATAGTCCTTACTTTAATCCTGTTTGTTATAGGTGTGGGAATATTTTCCAGAACCCGATTAAGTGCAGAAAATTAAATCAAATCTCCCTTGGTGATGAGATAATGAAAAAAGAAAAAAATAAACATGTACACCATGGTAAATCCACCCGGGATATACTTGACCCGGGTCAGGTTCTTTTAAATGTGGGAATAAAACCCGGAGATATTTTTGTGGATGCCGGTTGTGGGGATGGTTTCATCTCTTTAGAGGCATCTAAAATGGTGGGTGAAAAGGGAATGGTTTATGCAGTGGATATTCATGATAAGTCCCTTGAATCCCTGGAAAAAGAAATCCAAAACAAAAAGTCAGGTAATATTTCCCTGCTTTTGGCAGATATAACCCGTAAGTTACCTCTAGAAGATGATAGTGTGGATATCTATTTCATGGCCAATGTGTTCCATGGGCTGGTGTCCAATAATGAAGTAACAAATACCATGAAAGAATCATTGAGAATATTAAAACCAGGTGGTATGCTGGCCATAGTTGATTTTAAAAAAGTTAAAAACACACCAGGCCCACCTTTAGAGGTACGTTTAGAACCAGAGGAAATAGTGGAAACCCTCCTCTCCTGCCAACTACAAGAACCAAAAATAATTGACACAGGACCCTATCATTATCTGGTTTTAGCATCAAGCAGATAATTAGTCAGGGCACGCGCCATTCAATTTATTTAGCCTAATTTAATTTTAAACATAGTTCAATGAATAGGAGTGTATT
>CAMYKT010000048.1 GCA_947259185.1 uncultured Methanobacteriaceae archaeon | reverse complement strand
ACAATGTTTAATTTAGACTCCTTGATATTACACATAATTGGTTGTTTGACTTACATGTCTGTGGATATGGATATGCTTGGGGCGGTTTAATTGGAAATATTTATATATGATTTTGAAAATACCATAGTATGGTGATTGTATGGATTTATTAGATGAAGAAACCTTGAAGATGCGCTACATCGCCCTGGTAAAAAAAGGACTAATTGAAACTGATGAATGTACCTCTTATATTCAGAAAATGGATATGAAGCCCTGCATGAAAAGTGAAGTGGAAAAATATCAAGATTTTTTTGTACCTGGAACCGTACTATTAAGTGAAAAAGCTTCCTATCGCTTAAGGGTTGAATATCCTATGGAATAAAATTATTAAACTTATTTTTAAATTAACTTAATTTTATATTATTTATTTATATGATAACTATTTTCCCGGCTTGAGTAATGGAATACTTTTCAAACATCTGTGCTTGTTTAACCAGCCCCAATTCCAGGAGGCCGGCCAGGTGTTTGTAAACCATGGCCCGGGAAATACCCACTTTTTTTCCAATAGAAATGGCAGTAAGATTTTCTTTTTCTAAGGTTTCTAAAATTCTTAAACGAGTATCCGAAATATCCATCTTTAAGGCAGGTAACCTAACAGATTCATTATTTAAACAGGTATAAACACCATCAACTCCTTCTTTATTGGCAATAAATCCCAGTAGAGATCCTAAAGGACCCCCGTCATACCCCACATGGACTTCGCCGTGTTTTTTGGCCCCCCTTATAACGTTGGTTATTTTTTGGCAGGCTTCCAGGGGATTTTCTGATTCAATTCTTACTGAACCTCCTTTAATAAATTTATCCAGACAGGAATTATCTGATGCATCACTTTGAATACAAATAAGTCCATCTATTTGAGTTTTCATAGATACCTCAAATAAACACTTTCCTTTTAAATTGCTAATAAGAGTTTTCATTTTCTCAAACCACACCTAATGAATTATAGGATATCAACTTATAATCCCTTTATTAAAAAACAGCTTTTTTCCTATATTTCTTTTTAGTCTCACTATAATATAGACTTGTCTATTTTTTAAACTTGAAAAAGGCAAAGTTTAAGTGAGTTTTTAACTGACATTATAACTAATAGACAGGAGGATTTAAAAATGCCTGTAAACGAAATAATGATTTCTGGTGATGATCTTTCAACTCGCACCATAAATAAAGAAATAAAAAATGGTTTAAAACAAAATCAAACCACATTTTTGATTGAAAACTCGCAAAAATTAGACTCTATTGTAGTTGGTATTCGAGAAGAATCACATATAAAACTTAAAGGAGATTTTGGAGACTTTATTGGAGCCTTAAATGATGGGGCCAAAATAGAGATTCAGGGAAACACAGGACGCTATGTAGGCAATAATATGACTGCTGGTGAAATTATTGTACAAGGATCCACTGATGATGGAGTGGGCTTTGGTACCTATAATGGAACCATTGTGGTGCATGGTAATGCTGGAGATGCAGTGGGACAACTCAATAAAGGTGGATTAATAATTATAGATGGGAATATTGGAAAGCTGGCTGGACTTTACATGCTCAGTGGAGATATAATTATCACGGGTGATGCTGGAGAAGATACCGGGGACTGGATGATAGGGGGAACTATTTATGTAGGTGGAGAACTCCAAACAGGAACCAATGCCCGGATAACACCACTGGATAAAACAGATAAAGAGAAACTTTCTGCCATATTCCAGAGCTATGGTATTTCAGCCGATGTAGAAAAATTCCAAAAAATTCAACATAAGGATTCCCGGCCTTTTTACGGGTAAGGTGATTATAAATGGTTCAAATATTATTAACAGATCCGGAAAATTGTGACGGATGTAATGAATGTATCGAGGCCTGTGCCAAAGTAAATCAGGAAAGTGCCTTATTTTTACATAAAATGAATAAAGGATACCAGGCAGTGGTATGTCAACAGTGTGTGGATCCGGCCTGTGCCCGGGGATGCTTCCGGGATGCCATTGAACGGGAAAATGGTGTGGTAAAGATAAACCAGGAATCATGCTCTGGATGCAAATTATGTATGTTAATGTGTCCCATTGGCAGTATAACTTATACTGAAAAAGGAATGCTTAAATGTGACCAGCAATGTATCTCTGCTCCAGGAGAAATACCTCACTGTGTATCTGCCTGTGAAAGTGGATGTTTAGAAGCGGTAGATGTTAAAGAATTCGCCACAGGAATGCAGAAAGGCTTTGAATTAAATAATAGTAATTCTTCTTCACATTCCCTTAATCCTGCGTCTCCTTCCAGTGACCTGGCAGCGGCTACTCAAGGGTTATGTGTGTTTTGCGGTACCTGTAGTATAGTATGTCCCACCGATGCCATAGAAATTGTGGATAATAATCCTGTAATTGATAAAAACCGTTGTATCATGTGCGGATCCTGCTTAGCTGCATGTCCGGTGTTAATTCCAAGTGGTGCAGGTAGTATATGGGATCCGCGGACTATTGCCGTTATTAGATATACTTCCAAGGCAGGCAAATATGCCCTGCGTGGTTTTGGAACTGAAAGACAGCTACCCAGCTTTGATGATATAATTATTTTGCCGGCCCAGGCATCAATAGCTCCGGTTGACAAATATAGGGAGGCATGCAACACTCAGGTAGAACTGGGAGGTCGATTTGCGGAAGAACCACTGGTTTTACAAACACCGGTCCTTATTGCTGGAATGTCTTTTGGTGCTTTAAGCAAAGAAAGTAAATTGGCCATGGCCAAAGGTACTGCTCTGGTGGGTTCCTGTGCTAATACTGGTGAAGGAGGTATGTTACCTGAAGAGCGAGAAATGGCTGACAAGTTAATGGTACAGTATTCCTCAGGAAGATTCGGGGTTTCTGCTAATTACTTAAATGTGGCCGATGCTATTGAAGTAAAAATAGGTCAGGGTGCCAAACCAGGGATGGGAGGACACCTCCTGGCAGAAAAAGTAAGCCCGGAAGTGGCTAAAATAAGAGGAATACCTCTAGGTACTGATGCACTGAGCCCTGCCCGTTTCCTGGATGCAACCCGGGAAGGAGACCTGGCAAAACACATAGAACTCTTGAGGGAAGTAACCGACTGGAAAATACCTATTGTGGTTAAACTGGGACCGGGGAGGGTAGACGAAGACGTTAAAATAGCTGCAGAAGCTGGGGCAGATATCATATCTGTAGATGGTATGGAAGGTGGAACTGGAGCTGCTCCAGAAGTGGTTATTGAACATACCGGAGTACCTACTCTGGCCTCGTTGGTACAGGCAGTTAATGGTTTAGAAGAAATTGGATTAAAGGATGAAGTGGACCTTATAATTACTGGGGGTATCAGAAGCGGAGCTGACGTGGCCAAAGCCATGGCCATGGGGGCTGATGCAGCCTATATTGGTACCGGAGCCATGATTGCCATGGGATGTCGGGCCTGTAGAATGTGTTACACTGGAAAATGTCCAGTAGGAGTAGCTACCCAGGACCCTGCCCTAAGAGAAAGAATGGATCTGGAACTATCTGCCATGAGAGTGGCTAATTATATAAAATCCATGACTGAAGAAACCAAGATGCTGGCCCAACTAGCAGGACATGATGATATTCGAAAATTCTCGGTAAATGACCTGAGAGCACTGGATACCAACATAGCCGCCATAACCGGCTTAAGGTTGATAGGACAGTAAAAAATCCTATTAACTAATTTTTTTTTAATTTTAAATTGCTTATTTTATACTTTTTTTAGAATTGATTATCCTTAAAGTTTAATGATACTCATCTTGAAATGCTATTTGAATTTTTTAATATTATCTTTCATTCCTCCCAAAAATTTAATTAAATAATTTTCCAATATAATTAATGGGGTGAATTATGTTTGAAAGCAAAAATAAGATATTGGGTATTTTAGGGATTATTCTAGGAATAATAGTTATTTCTTTTCCAGTTTTCAGTGAACTGGCTGGCAGTATTTTAGCTGGGCTGGGTTTAATATTTTTAGGTATATGGTTAATGGCTTTGAGTTTTGATAATTGGGGTTATAACAATTTAGGTAGCCTGGCTGCTTTAGTAATTAGTTTAGTATGTATCCTCTTGGGGATAGGTTTTATAGGAAACATAATTCTTTTTGAAATGTTACTGGATGGTGCATTCTACCTGGTGGGCATATTATTAATATTTAGTGGTATATTCCAGTTAATTAATCCTGGAGATACTTTTGATAAGATAGTGGGTTTAATAGGAGTGGTCACTGGAGTATTATACCTGCTGCTGGCATATATTGCCTTTGATCCAGAGTTCCTGGCCCTGGTTTTAGGACTATGGTTACTTGTGGCTGGTTTTATGCAGTTCTTAAATATAAGTAAAAAGACAGAAACAGGATAATTAATTTAGATAAGTTAGTTTAAGGAGAAATCAATCATGTCCCGGTTTTATAAACTCATTATATTTTTAATGGTATCTATCCTGATTATCCTTTCAGCTTCAGAAAACTTCATAGTCTCCCAGGAAGTAAATAACACCTCTTCCAATGACACCGATAATATTTCTTTTAATTTAAGTAGTCAAATTAATGAAACCATTAACAGCACTACTTATAAACATTCCCGGTGGGGTATTCTAGTTCAGGATCAGGAAACTGGAGAAATAATTTATGAAAAAAACTCACAGGATTTGTTTGTCCCGGGATCCACCACCAAACTATTCATTACTGCAGCTGCATTGGATAGTTTTGGATCTGATTACAGATTTAAAACTCCAGTATTTTATGATGGTGAAATTGATTCAGAGGGAATATTAAATGGGGATTTAATACTTGTTGCCAGTGGTGATTTGACCATGGGGGGAAGAAATACTCCTGATGGAAAGATGGCTTTTAAACATATTGATCACTCCTATGCCAATACCATGGGGAATGCTAATTTAACCAGCACCGACCCCTTAACCGGGATAAATGATCTGGCCCGGCAGGTCAAATCATCAGGGATAAATGAGATTCAGGGAAATGTGATTATAGATGATAGGCTTTTTGAGAAAACCATGGCCCCTACCGGAGAGTATTTAATCAGCCCTATAATGATTAATGATAATCTTATAGACCTGGAAGTAGTTCCCGGTAAGAACGGGGAAAATGCAACCATTAACTGGAGGCCTGAAAGCAGTATTTATACTCTATCCTCCCGGGTAGAGACCATTTCTTCGGGAGAGAATAATATAACTGTAAATTTTGATGGAAAAATGATTCAGGTGGAGGGCCAGATACTGGAAAATTCCCCTCCTATAATCCGGACCATAACTGTAGAAGACCCTTCCTCATGGGCCCGTACTCTTTTTATCGAGGCCTTGAAAAGAGAGGGAGTTCAGATTAACGCTTCTACAGGAGGTAAAAATCCACAAGAATTGCTTAATAACACAACCTATGCTGAAAACCAGCAGGTGGCCTCATTTACTTCCTTACCCTTATCTGAGAATATAAAGGTGATATTAAAGCTTTCACATAATATACAGGCAGATACTCTGGTTTTGCTCCTGGCAGCTAACAATGGCCAAAAAACTTTCTCAGAAGGCATGCAACTTGAAGGAAACTTCCTGGAAAATTCAGGGATTGAAAGAAACTCTCTGGCACTATCAGATGGTAGGGGTGGCTCAGCAGCAGATAGAATAAGCCCTCAAGCCATGAACCAGCTTTTAAATCTGGTGCAAGATAAAACCTATTTTTCTGCTTACTATGAATCCTTACCGGTGATGGGGTACGATGGGACCCTGGAGGGCATGGTATCTAATAATAGTTCTATATATGGTAATGTATATGCCAAAACGGGAACTGCTATTGCTGAAGATAAACTAAATAACCGGGGAATATTGCTAAGTCAATCAATGGCCGGATACATGGTCACTAAAAATGGTAGAAAATTGATTTTCTCCCTATTTGTTAATAATGTACCCCTGGAAAAGGAAGGGGATAACCTGCTTATTGAGGAGGACATATTCCAGATTTTAGAGAAAATTTATGAGATAGCATAATTAAATAGATAACATCCCTGGAATTTCAAATTCCCCTAAAATTAAAAGAAAGGAGAATGTAAATGAGCAAAAAGATTGATGAGGATAAAGCATTTGAAGCGGAATTAAAAGGTAAAATGGGCTGGAAATGTGCCTGTTCTCTGGATATTGTGGATAAAAAATCCAGTCTAATAGAACGTCGATGCAGTAAATGTGGCAAGGTTTTCAAATCTAACCGGGATAGTGATCTTTGCTTTTCCTGTGAATCCGGTCGCAAATGATATAATTTAACTATATTAATAAATTAACATTATATTATAGCCATACTAGCTATTATCATAAAGATTTAATTATTTAGTGAACTTAAAGTGTATTTTAGGTAATTATCAGGAGATCATAAAATGTTAGTGTATATCATTATTGGAATAATCATAATAGTGTTTTTAGCGGTGCTGGTGGGTTTATACAATAGTCTGGTGAACTTAAGAAACCGGGTTAAAAATTCCTGGGCACAAATTGATGTTCAATTAAAAAGAAGGGCGGATTTAATACCCAACCTGGTGGAAACTGTTAGAGGCTATGCCAGTCATGAAAGAGGCGTATTTGAGAATGTAACCAAAGCCAGGTCCAGTTTATTAAATGCTGAAACTGTAAAAGAGAATCAAGAAGCTAATAATCAGTTGACCGGTGCTTTGAAGACTCTATTTGCCGTAGCAGAAAATTATCCGGATTTGAAAGCCAGTCAAAATTTCCAGGATTTGCAGATGCAGCTTTCACAAACAGAAGATAAAATTGCCTATTCCCGTCAATTTTACAATGACACCGTACTTATGTACAACAATAAATGTCAGATGTTTCCCAGTAACATCATTGCCCGTTTATTCAACTTCACCGAATCAGAATTCTTTGAAACAGCAGAAGCAGAGCGATCTGTACCTAAAGTAGAATTCTAAGAAGGAGGATGATTAATTGGATAAAAAAAAATTAATCTCCTTATTTTTTCTGAGCTTATTTCTGGTTTCTTTTATACCGGGAATAGTATTTGCCCAGGATGATGATAGAAGTTACTCCATTCCTAAAGCCAATATAGATCTTTTTATACAGGAGAATGGTAATCTAAGGGTTAGAGAATCACTTTTTTATTCATTTGATGGTACTTACCGGGGGGTATTCCGGGAAATTCCCCTAAAAAGTAATGAAAGTATAGAAAATCTTAATATAATAACCCGGGGAGCATATTCTTCTTATGAAGTAACCCAAAGAGGAGATTTACAGATTATAACTATTTTCCTTTATTCTGATCCTCAAAAAACCACTCCTATTACCAGCAGGGATGTGGAAGTTATTATTGAATATGATTTCATAAATGTAATCACCATCTATAATGACGTAGCAGAACTCCAGTATAAAATGTGGGGAGAAGAGTGGGAGGTGGATGTGGGAGAGGTAAATACCAGAATCCATTTCCAAGCTCAGGAAGGTGTTCAGTACTGGTTAAACCCTCCTTACTTTACTAAGAGTTCTCTCTGGCAGGGAAATATTTTAAATGTGGTCAGTACTTCTATTTCTCCGGGCAACTTCTTTGAAGTAAGAGCGGCTATTCCCTTAAACCAATTTAATAATCCGGTATTTGCCCGCACAGAGAACATAGACGGCCTTCCGGAAATGGAACGTATCCAGCAGGAATATGAAAATCAATTAAATTTTTTTACCTTCCTTTACTCGATCTTGACAGTAATAATGCTTTTAAGCATAGCTTTACCTGTTTTAATCTACTTTAAATATGGTCGTGAACCTAAAATTGATTACCAGGCAGAATATGAACGAGAACTTCCTACCAGTGACCTCCCTGCGGTGGTTAATGCTATATCTGGAAGTGGGTTTGGAAAAAGTGTGGGAGACCCTAATATGGATGGGTTCCGGGCCACCATAATGGATCTAATTGACCGGAATTATTTAAAACTGGGGGATATTCCTTCCAATCTAGATACAGATAAAAAAGGAGAATCTATCTACCTGGAAGTAAATCCAGATAAAGATTTAAGTAAACTCCATTTCTTTGAAAAAGATGTAATCAGTTTCTTAAGTACTTTTGAAAAAGAGGGAGTAATCCGGCTGGATAAAATCAAAAAGGATCTAAAAAATCAAAAAGTGGCCAAGGCTTTCAAAAAATCATATGAATTATGGAGGGATGACTTAAAAAGCCAGTTTTTAGATGATAAAACGGTTAAAAAATTCTTTATAACTAAAGGGAACACCTACCTGAAAATCTATGGTGGATTAGCCATAGTGGTGGCCATCATCGTATTCATTTTCACCTTAATGGATCCCTTAACTGCAGCAAGATTTGCTTTTGGGGCTTCAGTGGTGCTGGGAGTGGTGGCCATTATTTCTCTGGTGATGCCCCAGAAAGTGGGAGGTCGCTGGACTTCCTATGGTATGGAATATGATGCAAAATGGCAGAACTTTAAAAAATTCATTCAGGATTTCTCCTTAATCAAAGACTACCCTCCGGGATCCGTTGTAGTATGGAACCACTATCTGGTTTATGCCACTGCACTGGGAGTTGCAGATAAGGTTAGAAAAACCATGGAAATGAGCTTACCGGCAGATGAACTATCACGAAGTGATATTTACCTCTTCCACTACTACGGAGGTTATGTGATATTATCTTCCAGCCTGGACACGGGAATGTCCACTGCTACTGGAGGTAACAGTGGTGGTGGTGGTGTAGGAGGAGTCTGTGGGGGCTCTGGTGGAGGTGGAGGTGGAGCATTCTAAGCTAAACTTCCCTTTCTTTTCTTTTTAAAATCTTAAAAATATTTTTTTTTGGTGGTTTGTTTGGTTGAAAATAGAAAACAGGGCATGATTCCCGCAATAACCAGTTTTATAATAGTTTCCCTTATTGTGATAAGTGCAGGGTCCTTTGTAATCTACCAGGTAAGGTTGATTGGCCCGGTACTGATTATCCTGGGACTCCTACCATTAATACCCCTGAAACTTTCAGGTAGAACCATTAAATCTGCAGGAGCAGATATAGTTTTCGGGGCTATTGATACCGGTATTCTGGGGGTAGCTGCTCTAATTGGGGCCAGTTTTTTTGGTGTATTAGGGGCCATAGTTGGTGGTGCCGTGGGTGATTCCATCACTGACGGGTTTGCTGGTTTGGTAGAAGGTAAAATTGCATCAACATTAAGAAAACATGGCATTGAAGAAGCCCGAACACCACTTAGTTCTTCCATGGGCAAAATGAGTGGATGTTTAATAGGGGTGGGTATAACCCTTACTATAGCCTGGA
>CAMYKT010000047.1 GCA_947259185.1 uncultured Methanobacteriaceae archaeon | reverse complement strand
TCAGTTTAAAAAAAGAGAAAAATCCTGAAATTCAGGCTAATTAACCTAAAATCTATAATAAAAAAAATTTTAACTTAAAAACCACAGTCTTCGTCGTCATTGTAGTCCACAATGTCCTCATAATAGTCTTCTGAGTCGTACACAAGGCATGCGGTACCTGTTTTTTTCTTTAGCCTTCTTTTTCTTTTATCTAACAAGGTAGATCTCTCTTTAAATAGTTAAGGTATAACCCTAAATCTTTATAATATATATTATAAACAAATACATATAAAATTTACAATTATGAAAATGAATTGGCAGGTTATGGAGTTGTTTCTATGGCCCCCTAGCTTCAAAAAAGTAATTTCATTCCATTGAAATTAAAATCATAATTGTTATTAATTATTAGCTTATAAAATTTCAGAACATTATAGGGGTAGTGGTAATATGGTAAATTGTATTAATTGCAGCACTGAAAATTTGGACACTAGTAATTATTGTAAAAATTGTGGAAGGAGTCTAAATCAAAATAATGAAACTAAAACTCAAGATAATACTGTGGAGCAGGCTAATCTTCAGATTGCAGTTTCATTCTATGAATCAATGCCAGGAAGAGTAAGCCTGGGCAACAATTCCAGTTATATTAAAGGTATTTTAGAATTAGCTGATAATGAAATAATAGTCAATAAAAAAAGCTTCTGGAGAGGCAAAGATCGTGGCACAAAACACATCAGGTACGATAATATAACTAGCGTGGACTATGATGCTGGTAAATTTTTATCCTTGCCCAGTATTCAAGTATACCTATCCAGTGTGGAATATTCATTTAGAAGTGATGATAAAAGATTAAAAGAATTTTATGAAATAATACGTCAAAAAATTGATGAATCCCATAATAAATCAGAATTAAAGGTTAGTCCCCTGGATGAACTTAAAAAATTAGCTGAATTAAAAGATATGGGTGTAGTAACTCAAGAAGAATTCGAATTAAAGAAAAAAGAACTATTAGGACTGTAAAAAATAAATTTTGTTGCCGTTATTTTTTTTATACCCGGAGAAAGTTGGGGATAATGGATAAAATCTATTATAATTCATTAAAATAAGAGAAATGGAGAATTTAGATGAATAAAATATCTAATAAAGTTATCATTTTAATTGTTATGGTGTTTTTAATTGCTTCTGCATCCTTAATAGGTGCTGCCGGGATGTTATTATCATCCGATATGAAGGTTATTGTAGGTAATAGTATGTCCCCTACTATTAACCGGGGAGACATAGTAATAATTGAAGAAAATCCAGATACTATAGAAGAGGGAGATGTGGTTATTTATGATGCCACCTGGCATCCCCAGCCGGTAATAGCCAGAGTTGTTTCTATTAAAAATGATTCAAATGGAAATCCAATATATGAAATGAAAGGAGATAATAATCCAGATCCTGACCCGGGATGGGTACCCTTTAAGGAGATATCAAAAGTTGTATATGTATATCCAGAAATAGGACATTTTAACTTAATAATCTGGGGATTATAAAATTAATACTTAAAAATCCTGTTAATAGATAATAAAGAATCTATAGAATAGAAAATTTCTCCCCTTAAATATTTTCACTTATCTTCAACAGTATCCGGGTAAAGGTTTCTATTTCTTCAGGAGATAAGCCCTTTAACATTTTTTTAGTTACTTCCAGTGATTCATTATTAATATCATTAACCAATTTTTTCCCCTGTGGTGTTAGTTCAATTAATAGTTTTCTGCGATCTTCTTTTCCCACACTTCTACTTACAAACCCTTTTTCTAAGAGCTTATCTATTATTCGGGTGGGGGTACTAACCGCAACTCCCAGGGCCTGGGCGATTTCTTTCATGGTTTTAGGGCCTTCTGGCCCTATGGCATAGATGGCATTGGCCTCGGCTATGGTTAAATCCTTATAAATATTTAACAGGGTTTCCTGACTGGTCTTCATCAGTTTATCATTTATTTCATCAAAAAGAGCGGTAACGGTGCGGATATCATCAGTATTCATGGTTAATTTTTATATTCATTTCAGGATATAAATATTCCGATACCTATATATTATAGTTAACATATAGTTTGCTTTACAAATAGTTTATAGTGCATAGTATTTTTGAGGTTTTAATTTATGAATTCACCAGAAAAAGATTTACAAAAAATAGCTCAGGATTTTATGGGCGAGCTCTTACAGGGTGATTTTTCATCAGCCTGGAGTAGATTTGATGAGGATATGAAAAACGCCTTAAACCAGGAACAATTAGAAGAAGCCTGGATAAATACCCTTGCCCCGGCAGGGGCACTCCTGCAACAAAATGAGATGGATATAACTCCAATAGAAGACTACCATATGGTCACTATCTGCTATGGTTTCCAGAGAGCAGATATTGAAGTAAAAATTGTTTTTAAAAAGGAGGGAAAAATCAGTGGCTTGAATTTCATCCCCACCACCACCGAGTATCATCCTCCAGATTATGTGGACCCTTCCTCCTTTAGTGAGGTGGAAGTAACCGTAGGGGAGGGTAAATGGGCTCTACCTGGAACTTTAAGTATGCCGGCTGGTCCGGGGCCTTTTCCCGGGGTGTTGCTGGTGCATGGATCCGGCCCTAATGACCAGGATGAAACCATAGGACCTAACAAGATATTCCGGGACCTGGCAGGGGGTTTAGCTTCTAAGGGTATAGCCGTACTCCGCTATAATAAAAGAACCTTCCACTATGCTAAAGAGTTAACGGCACAAGAAGTGGAGGATATAACAGTTAAAGAAGAAGTAATTGAGGATGCTCTTGCGGCCATTCATCTCCTGCGTCACACCGAAAACATAGACCCCCTCAGGGTATATTTACTAGGCCACAGTTTAGGGGCCACCCTGGCCCCCCGTATAGGAAGAGAAGATAATAACTTAGCCGGAATAATACTTATGGCCGGTATAACCCGTTCTCTGGAGGAAACCATATTAGATCAGTATACTTATCTTTATCATCTAAAGGGAGAAATAAGTAAAAAAGAGCAAGCGGAGCTGGATGATTTAAAAGAAAAGGTGGAGAAATTAAAGAATCCTGATTTTGTTAAAAACATTACCCGGCAGGACCTACCATTAGAGATGCCCGTTAATTACTGGAAGGATCTACGTGAGCATGACCCCTCATCTATTATTAAATCTTTGGATATGGATATTCTGGTTCTCCAAGGGGGAAGAGATTATCAGGTCCTGGAATCAGTTGATTTTAAAGGCTGGAGGGATGCCCTTAAAAGTAAGGATAATGCCAGTTTCCAGGTTTTCCCATCATTGAATCATTTATTTATAGCCGGTGAGGGTAAATCCACTCCCCAGGAGTACCTGGTGGAGGGTCATGTGGAAAAAGAAGTAATAGATTGTATAGTTGAATGGATAAATTAAAGGTGATAGAGATGAAAACATTCTGGAAATTATTTATTATTTTACTACTTGCCAGTATCCTGGGAGCAGCAGCAATAATACCTTATAGTTTAACTCTTCAGGGCATTTTAGTGCAAAATTTGCCGGTTCCTTTTTATGTATTATTACTGGGAACTGTTATCCAAAATGCGGTGATATTTGCAGTTTTCATATTTTTAGGATTAAAAATAGCAAAGAAGGTGGGCTTGGGCTTACCAGTTCTGGAAGACTATCTGGAGGGCCGGGAAGTAAAAAGTAAATTGAAATCAATTATGGGAATATCAGTGGGTCTGGGATTATTAGCCGGAGTTCTTATTATTGGTTTTGATTATTTGTTTTCCCTGGCCGGTGCAGCCATCAGTTTACTGGAACCTTCCATTAGTCCTCCTGCCTGGCAGGGATTTCTGGCATCTTTCTATGGTGGAATAAATGAAGAAATAACACTCCGGCTATTTTTCATGAGCCTGGTGGTCTGGATTTTTTATAAGATTAAAAGTACTCCTGAAGGTAAACCCACCTCAACCGGGGTATGGTTAGCTATTATAATATCTGCGGTGCTATTTGGTCTGGGACACTTACCAGTAACCAGTTCACTTACGGCCCTTACTCCCCTGGTTGTTCTTCGGGCGGTGATATTAAATGGTATTGGTGGGGTGATATTTGGATGGCTGTACTGGAAAAAAGGATTAGAATCAGCTATGATATCCCATTTTTCAGCAGATATTGTACTGCATGTGGTACTGCCATTACTAATATAAAATAAATAAAATTCATTTCTTTTTTTAAGTAAGTAAAACTGGATTCTAATTTTCCACTTAAAACCCTTTTTTCTTTTTTAATATCTGGAAAAAAATAAGCCTATTTTATAATTTTAAAAAATAAAAAAAAATGATTTATTTTCTTTTTATTATGGCAAAACCACCTATAAGGGCCATAATAGCCAGAATTAAACCCATAATAGGCACCCCTGTTTCCTGCATCCCCACCAGGGTACTGGGTTCTACCCCTAAAATTGTCACTATAGTAGACACACTTTCATAGTCGGTGGCTGTTACGGTGGCTATTCCCGGTCCCTCATCTCCTCTTAAAATAGTAGTAGCCCGACCATTAATCCAGGGGAGGGTAATGGATTTACTACCCACACTACCCAGATTGGTGGTAAAGGTTACGGAGGGTCCACTAAAAAAACTTAAGTAATTAGAGGAGTGATCTACGCCTTTAGAGTCCTGGTATACATGAGCACTGATTAAAGAATTACCCCCAGTATTTATGGTGGAGGGATCAGCCTTTATACTTAAAATAAGCCAGGGATCATAATTCAGGGTTCCATTTCCTTTAAAGAATTTATCCGCCTCTGGATTACTGGTCCCATACCAGTTGTAGGTGGCAGTGGTGTGACTGTTTTCCAGTTTATGGAATAAATTATCCAGATCATCCCGGATAGGTTGTAAAATCTCCGCATATTCTGGATGTTCTTTGATGGCATCATCAATAGGCTTTAGCATTTCATCTATACTGGGACCAAAAGAGGAGAATAAAAAGTTTTGAATGTAAGAGTCGAAGTTCACTATGCGGTTGTAGTTAATGTTCCCATCAAAAGAACAGATTACTATACCTATCCCTGAAGCATCCCCTTCCAGGTTGTTGCCCATAATATGGGTATGGTTAAAACCAGCCCCAATTAAAGAGGCGGTGGTAGTTCCCTGAACCTGGAATACATTATTATGTAATAGGAAAAGTTCGTTTAAGGCTGTTCCTACTATCCCGGCTGCTATACCAGGTGAGTTAAGATGGGTTACCAGGTTATGATCTAAAAGGGCATAATCTTTTAATCCTAAACCCAGAATTCCCACCACGGCCTGGGCATTATTTAGATAGGATACCTGGTTGTGTTCTAATATTAAATCACCAAAGGAAACCGCCACTATTCCGGCGGCCATTTCATCACCATCAAGATAGGATACCTGGTTTTTAAATACCTGCACGGTTCCATTCCCTAGAATGGCTGCTTCCAGGCCCATAAGGTTACTGCCTTCTCCACCACTTAGATGAGTTATGGTATTTTCTCCTATAAGGGCCTCTATGCTGTTGGTGACTATTTCAATTCCAGTAACTGCCCCTCCGAGATAGTTTTTAATCCCGGTTATCAGGTTTCCAGTAACAGTTAAAAAGTTGATATTGGCCAGTTCCGGGTTACCATCAGCACCATGACTTTTACCGATTTGAATACCAAAGACACTACCATCACCAGATTCTATATTAGAAATAATGTTACCGATGGCATCCAGGTAACTAAGAGTCCCATTAATGGTAAGGGAGATACCGGTAACCGCACCATTCCCCATGATGCCGGATAGATAGTTATCCTGAAAGGAGAAAAAGCCGCCGGTGAGGTTTCCCAGAACACCATTTTCAGATTGACCGGATATAAGATTATTTAAAAGTGTATGGTTAGTGTTATAAAGCATTATCCCGGTTTTACCCCCCAGAATATTGTTATTATCCACTACACAGTTATCTGCACTTATATTGATACCGGTCCCCGCAGGAGAGCTGGTAATTTTAAAGCCCTGCAGTGTGGTTCCGGCACCAGCATCTACGATGGTAAAACCAGTGGTGGTGGGTATTAATTCCACTCCAACACCCGGGGTTTGGATGGTGAGGTTTTTATTTACCACCACGTCCTCCAGGTAGGTTCCTGGATAAACCAAAATGATATCCCCATCTAAGGTGTTTTCATTATCTATGGCTTCCTGGATGGTAGCGTAATCCTTACCCTGACCCACACTCCACTCTGCTGCATTTACCGTGCCAAAACTTAAAAATGAAAATAAAATAAGAAATATGATTGCATATGATGCAAATTTTATGTTTTTAACCCCTTTCACCCCCTTTTAGTTATGGAATTATTTGATTTGGATTATGCTTATATTTTTGGGGGAAATTATTACATTTATGTGAAAATTAGAGGGGGTTGGATTTTTAGGGTAGTTGGATAATAAAAATCATGATTCCTTATAGTAGGGAAAGGTATAGGCCATCAATATTTTCATAGATTACTTCAAAATAATTCCCGGGCACTTTTTTTAGTAAACCATAGGGTATAGATTTTCATAGGTCCTCAGAATAACTTGGTTTGTACATCTTTTTTCCTTATACCGGTAACTTTTTCCACTTTACCCTTTCCCCGGATATGATTAACTTCCACTCCTTTTTCTAGAAGGGTAGGGGTAATTAAATTATGGCGATGGCACTGGTACGGATCTTCTTCAGAGCAAAGCAAAGCTAAAGATGTTTGAAGGGAAAGTTCCATTAATTGCAAAATCCCTTCTTTATAAGGGGCACTCCGGGCTATAAGATTATAATTTACCTTACCTTCCATGTAGTAACATTGATCTTTAGGTTTTCCCCCTATTTTATCCCCCAGGAAGATATAGTCAATATGGCATTTTTTCAAAGAATCCTTTAAATTTTCCCGGTTAAAGTGAGGCACATATCTGCTGTAGGGGGAGGACCTTACATCCACTAAAAGTTGCACCTGGTTATCTTGGAGTAGTTTTAAGAATTTTTCCAGGTCATGGTTGCTATGGCCCAGGGTGTAGATTATTTTCATAATTTCTTATATTATAAGTAATAAATTATAATAGATTATGAAAGG
This sequence comes from uncultured Methanobacteriaceae archaeon, assembly GCA_947259185.1. Lineage (GTDB taxonomy): Archaea > Methanobacteriota > Methanobacteria > Methanobacteriales > Methanobacteriaceae > Methanobacterium_F. The sequence goes on along the minus strand of CAMYKT010000047.1, from coordinate 2,416 downwards.
AATATGGACTAAAGTATTTAGTAGGGAAAATTTGTAGCATAATAAGTGGAAGAATAAGATTAAACTACACTAACGAATTCACTGGGACCAATTAATAATTAGTGAATGAAAAAATCAATAAAAAGACCAGAATATAATAAAAACGTTCAAAAATCTCAGATTCGTCAAACAAATATCGTAAAAGTTATAAACATGATAAAAAAGATTGATTGTCTATTAGTATAAATTTTCTAAATTTTTTAAAATATCTTTAGAGAGTTTTAAACTCATTTCTGATTCAAGCTGAAGTTTTCCCTCGAATTTATCATGATAATCTGCAGAATTTCTATGTACCCGTAAAGCTATCAAAAATTTACCTATATCTTGCCAAGATGGATTTTTATTATTAGAAAATTCTCTTCCAACATATTCATGAACATTAAAATGTTCCCCATGCCTATTTCTCCCATTCTTGTCTTGAAGATCTAGATCTCCAGAATCTCTAAGGTAGTTTCTTGACTTGCAGAAAGCAGAATAATACGCTCTACTGATTATTGCTCTTAATTTAGCTTCGTTTAGATCTTCATTGTCATTTAACTCTTTAGCTAGATTATAATAATCACACCAATCAAATTCAGTATCTTTATCGCTACTGGCACTATTAAACATGATAATCAACCATTATACTTGGTGAAATTTTACATATATGATTATTTTAGGTAATGCTTTTGAATGTTCTGAATTGAATAGAGCTCTGTTAATTTTTTTTATTCTTTCTATAGCTTCGTCAGTAGAGCAATTTGTACTAATGTATAAAAATAGATTACCGAAATCAAATTCTGAATCTCGAACATATTCTAAGATTAGTTTTTCGTAATTTGGAAAAAATTTGTTAATTGTTTTGGGTGCCTCTTTAAGCAATGGAATTAAATCTTCATTGAATGAAATATAATTTTCGGTTTCTTTTGTATTGTTAAATTGATAAATCGGATTTAAATTAGTTATTACTTGTTCTTTCCAATAGTTTAGATAATTATTGGTAATATTTTCCATCTTTTCCAGAAAATCTGGACTCGATGTAAAATCTTTAGAATGGGGGTAAGACTTATTATTAGTAAGTTCTTCGGAAATATTATCTATTTTAGGTGGGGAAAAAGTCGTTTTATGATATTTCCCTTTTGATTGAGTATTAACCATTTTACCCCCTTTATAATTTTTTAAATATTTCACACATCTTTTCTAAAGTTTTTCCATTCTCTGTATCAATTATAATCTTATTTTCTTTAATGAAAACGGGATTTTTATGCATTAGGGTAACGATATTCTCATCTGAATCTTCTTCTCCTACACTCATAGTTAATCCAATTAATTTAAAATCGCCAAAGTTTTCATTTAATAATTCAGCGAATTTAGGGTTAACAAAATTTTTCAAGTTTGTATCTTTAAGCATTACTTGTAAAATTTCATCATAATTACTATTTTCCATTTTTTATCTCCTTACTATTAATAAATAAGATTAGATAGTTAATTAATCTAACTTCTATTAATTAATAATGTTTAATTATATTATTTATAATCAGTACATTTTGATGAATATATTTAAAATTTAATTTTAATTTAAATTTTCCCATTTAGTTTTAGTTATATTAATTCATAAAGGAGTATTACTTGCATGGAGGATTAAAATATTCTTATTGATTTAAATAGTGAAGCGGTCAAAGCAAACTATTAATTATCAGTTTATTGAAAACTGGAAAAGTTAGAGAATCTGAAGCTGAGCTAAACTAGTACTAACATTAAAACAGATTATTAAATTAATCTTCTCAACAGTTCATCTTCTACTCGATTTAAATTTAGTTCTTAGTCCAGGTTTTTAGCATATATTATGGCATGATTTTTTATTCCAGAAGATCCTTTATAAGCTGAATAAATTTGATTTCTACGACTTTTTTCCATGTTTCTAATACTTATTAACATTGTCGCAATAGATAATTCACTATCTAAACCATCGCATTGGGAATAAATAAAGTCGCAGTCATCACTATCTCCATGTTTTCCAATATATGCCATGCAGTAATCAAAGTTAATTTTATGTAAATTTAGATCTTTAAACAGTTTATATATTGATTTAAAGATAAAATCTGAATGAACATTATTTTCACATATCCACCGTAATATCAAATATTTTTGATAGTCTAATCTAATTTGACCACTATTAATCATGCCCATTAGTTCATAACCTATCCACTGTTTATCCTCTAAATAAGAAAAATAATTCTCTAGAATGTATTTAGTTTCTTGAGGTTCTTCTAATACTTTTTTAAGACAATAATCAATAGCAATTGGGTGATTTATCTGTTTCAATCTATTTATAACATAATGAAAAACTGTTTTATCAAAAGGTTCATCTTCCAAATATTCTTCGTAAATCTTTTCT
>CAMYKT010000046.1 GCA_947259185.1 uncultured Methanobacteriaceae archaeon | reverse complement strand
AGTAAAGGGAGGGGGGAAGAATATCTGGTGGCCAGAATATTAGGAAGGGTCTGGGAAGCTACCTGACCTAAACTACTACCATCAACTATGGCCAGAGCTCCTTCAATTTTGGCCAGCATCCCGGCCACCTGGTACATTCCACTTTTGCATAGTACACAGGTCATTCTTTCTGGAGCTTCTTCTTGGCATTTTTTAAGGAATGGTCCATATTTAACCTGATAAAGTTTTAATTGGGAGCCAGAAGCATATTCTTTTAATTTTTTAACTATTTTGATAACTTTTTGTGAAGGTTCAGTAAATGGTGCATTGTTGAAATTTAAAATGGTGACCTCACATCCCCTTTTCATCATGAGGTAAGTGGCCACTGGTGAATCTATACCACCTGATACTAAGGATATGACTTTTCCCTGGGTACCAACAGGTAAACCCCCTGGGCCCTGGATTTTTTCATGATAGATAAAAGTTTTATCTCCTCTTACTTCTACAAAAATTTCAAAATCAGGATTGGTTAAATCCACCGGGGATTTGGTAATCCCATATACCACTGATCCGCAGTAGGCTGCTATTTCCTGGCTGGTGAAATCATGTTCACCGACTCTACGAGCCCGGATTGCAAATGAATCTTCGCCTGAAAATATCTTTTTTTCAACCAGGTAATGTACATAATTTTGCAGTGTTTTTTTGATTTCATCTTTTTGGGATGTGGTTTCTACTGCGGGAGAATAGGAAACAATGCCAAAAATTTTAGGTATTTTTTGCAGTGCTTTTTCCAGATTAGCACTATATAATAAAAATCTACCTCCATCATTTATAATTTTACAATCCAGAGAGGCTTTAATATTATAGATAAGTCTATTTTCAAACCTTCTCCTTACAGGAGGACTTTTTACACCAATCTCTCCATATCTTAGCAATAATAATTCATAATCCATTTAATCTCCTCAAAAAGATTTAATTAATTTATCCACCGTAAATTACCTGAATAATTTTTATTTTATCCCCTGGATTTAATATGGTGTTTTCCAGAGCAATATGGCTATTTTTTTTAACTATCACCGTTAAGGGATTTAACTGGAGGTTATCCAGAAGTTCCTTAACTGTGAGGCTTTTTTTAAAAGTTAGGATAGCATCCTGAAATTCGACTTCCATGTAAAGTTCCCTGGTACCTTTAAGCATCTTTGAGACCGGATTTTCATTAACAATTGTTATATGACTATTGTTATATAAAGATTTTCATGGTGTTAATGAATAAAAAAATGATAATAAGGCTCCAGGGCCACATTTTTAATATTAATTAATTTTTCCACTGGCACCTGTTTATTCCAAGGCTAGGGATAAGTCTTCAATTAAATCATCCTGATCTTCTAATCCAATTGAAAGCCGGATTAACTTATCACTTATCCCTGCTTTTTTACGTGCCAGAGGAGTCATGGAAGCATGGCTCATGGTAGCAGCATGTTCCACCAAAGAATCAGCACCACCTAATGACTCCGCCAGAGAAAATATCTTCAGTTTATTTAAGAATGGCTTCACCTCATTTTTTAGATTAAAAGATACCACTCCCCCAAATCCTTTCATTTGTCTTCGGGCAATATCATGCCCGGGATGGGAAGATAATCCGGGATAGAATACTTCTTCAGTCCGGGGATGATCATCTAAAAATTCCGCCACTGCCTGGGCAGCGGCAGCATGCTGTTTCATTCGCAAAGGCAATGTTTTAAGACCTCTTAAAATCAACCAGGAGTCAAAAGGTGGCGCATTAGTACCCAAACCATTCAATAAGAAATGAATATCCTCAGATAGCTCAGGAGAAGTGGTAATTACTGCTCCACCTATCACATCACTGTGCCCATTAAGGTACTTGGTGGTGGAGTGCACCACCAGGTCAATGCCCCATTCAATTGGTTTTATGAAGTAAGGGGTGGCAAAGGTGTTGTCAGCCACCGTCAATATATCCTGGTTACTTTCCTGGGCCACCTGGGAAACCATTTCCAAATCAGTGATATTTAAAAGGGGATTGGAAGGTGTTTCACTCCAAATCATTCTAGTGTTGGGTTTTATTGCATCTCTAAGAACATCCTCATTATCAAGTCGCACGAAAGTGAAGTCAATACCAAACTTAGGCAGGATTTCCGCAAATAAACGATATGTACCTCCGTATATATCATCACAGGAAACCACGTGATCTCCTGCTTTTAAAAGATGGAGAGTGGTGGAGATAGCAGACATTCCACTGGAAAAAGCAAAGCCATCATGGCCTCCTTCTAAAATGGCCAGGGCACTTTCCAGGCTACTGCGAGTAGGGTTACTGGTACGGGAATAGTCATGTTCTTTGGGTTGTTTATAATCATCAAATACGAAAGTGGAAGTCTGATAAATAGGGGTTGAAATAGCCCCGGTAACAGGATCCGGTTTTCGGCCAGCATGTACTGATTTTGTTTTAAATCTCATATTAATTCCTCATATTAACTAATTTTTTGTAATATAACTATTGTTATAATACTATATATAACAATCGTTAATTAAATTTTAGTGGTAAAAAATTTTCTATAAAAATATTAATTTGGATGGTTTATTCCCTGAGATTTAGAACATATTTAAAAAAAAAAAAAAGTTTATTGTTGATCAGCTGATCCGTCTCGACAATGGAATGAACTGGAAAAACCATAGCTAGATGGAACTGAACATTCACTGCAATCGCAATTAACAACATCCTTTAAGCAATCTCTAGCATCGCCTATAGAACAAAACACACCTAAAGTACCTTCTTCCATACACTTGGTATATGAAGAACAGGAACTGCAGATGCATTTTAGCATGGTTTCCTCATTCTTAGGTATTTTGGACATAAAACACCTCCTGCCTATAATATATAACTATCGTGATATTTAAAACTATGGATAATACTAAATTAAAAATATAAAAAAAATTATTTCCGGGCTCTGGCTACCTTACGAGCAATAACCAGTTCCCCGATAGCAATTAAACCAACAAAGAATTTTTCCAAACCACCTGTAGCCCATATGGCTTCTCCAAAAGTTGAATCCTTTATTCTCTGTTCATATTCCTGTGGTTTTATCCGGTGGCCGGTTCTACGCCGGGTTATGATTGCCGCAGCTTCCATGAGTTCATCCCAGCTGACCCCTTTTAGTTCCTGTTCCATGGCCTCAAATATCTTGGATACCTTTATTTCATAGAGATGGGAGAGGTTATCTACAATATCATAGGTGCGTACCAGACCCACCACCACATCATTATCACCTAAAACCGGCATGCTTACTAATTTATGCTGGGAGGTCTCCAGTACCGCCATCCGGGCCGGGTCATCCTCATGTATATGCACCACCGATTCCTTGCTATGCATTACATCAGCAACTGTTTTCAGATTCTCCCTTAATCCACGGGTAACATCCAGGGAAGTAATCCAACCCACCAGTACCATGTTCTCATCAACCACCGGAGTGGTGAATTTACGGTTTTTTTCCATTTCAAGGGAAACCTGCACCAGCTCCTGATCAGGGGACACACTAATAAAATCCTTATCCATAATCTCTTTAACTTTCATGGGATAACCTCTCAAGTTTTAAAGCGCTAACAGGACATTTAGTTGAACAAATATCACAGAGAATACATTTATCTTTATCCAGCACAATTTTTTCATCATCATCCAGTTTTATGGCGCCGGTGGGGCAGCTTTCTTCACACATCTGACACTCTACACAGGCTTTTTGATCAATATCCAGTCTCCTGGTTTCTTTTACTGGTCCCAGAAATCGTTCCAGGCTAATAGCATCAGCCTCACATACATTTGCACAGGCCCCACACCCTACACATAAATCCTGATTAATAAGGGCCGTCTGGTCATCTTCTACCGTAATGGCCTGGGTGGGACAGAACTTTTTACAGGTACCGCAGGATATGCATTTATCCGGGTTTACTTCAATATTTTCACACCTAATAACCCGGTGAGGTATCTTAAGGTCTTTTAATTCATATTCAACCTGATCATTCACATGGGCCCGGCTTTCCACCACTCTTATACATCGAACCGGACAACTTTGAGCACATATCTCACATTTGACACAGTTATTCAATATTTTAGCAGGTTTTATAGAATCTGATTCTGCAATGGCATCCACCGGACACTCCTGGGCACATAGATTACATCTAACACATCTAGAAGAGATGGTTATGAATTTATCCATCACTATGCAGGGCTCTATTTCCACTGAAAAGTCCTCCAGATTATCCTCCAGATCAGCTGATTTTAAGGCAACTTCCTTATGGAGGTCCTCAATCTTCTTTTTAAAAGTTACATCCATCTTCCAACCTCTTTTTAGGTATACTTTTTTTAAAATTTATCCAATGAATTCCCCATAAATTTGAATAAAGGTTAGTTAATTTTATTTATATTATGCAAGTTTATACTTAGTTCTAATTTAATGGTGTTATTATTTATCATCATATACTTAAAAATTTTCAAATATGGAATTATCCGGAAGTCCGCTGGTGGCCCCTTCACTCTGGATACAGCGGGAGGCAATTAAATTACCACTACGACAGGATTCTTTTAAGGAGAAATGATTAAGGTGAGCATATAAAAAACCGGCATTAAAAGCATCCCCTGCACCGGTACTATCACGACATTCCACCTGAAATGGTGGAAGGTCCACTTCATCTTCTCCATTGGTAGCATAAACCCCTTCTGCCCCTCTTTTTACCACCACAATTTTTAAACCCTCTTTTTGTAATTCTACTGCAGATTCCTGATAAGAAGAAGATCCGGTGAGTACCTGTAATTCTATTTCATTAATTAAAAGTATATCTGTGCGTTCTATTATTTTTTTTAGTTTTTTTAGACCTTTTTCCACATAGATACGTCCTGGATCAAAACTTAAAATCAAATCATCATCCAGTTCACCTACCAGTTTTAACTGGGTCTTAAATGAATCCCCTACAAAAGAAGTAAGGTGCAGAACCTGGCTCTGGTTTACATATTCCCGGTCAATATCCCTGATGAGGATATCATCATTGACTCCCGGATCAACATAGAGGGCTCTCTGGCCTTTAAGATCAATAAAACCCATAACCCGGCCACTTCTACCATGAGATGATAGGAGTAAATGGGAAGTATCCACATTTTCTTTTATGAGATTGTTTTTAAGGATTTTACCCGGATCATCCCGGGCAACTTTACCTATGTATCCTGTTTTAAGGCCTAATTTAGATAAACCAATTATGGTGTTGGCTGCTGATCCTCCGCAGGAAGTGGTGACATTTTTAATAAAAGTTTCCTCATCAGCACCGGCCAGATAATCCACATGATGCAGGAGGTCCATATTCAAAGCTCCAAAACCCACCACCTGTGGTTTTCCAGTTTTAAAATTTTTGGATTTCATTTCTAAAACAGATCCCTTAAATTAATCTGATAGTCACCCAGTTTACCCTGATAGTTTCCAGCAGAAACTCGAAGTACATCATCCACTTCCAGTACTGCCTTTAACCCTGCTTTCATGGCCATTTCAACTTTATCCATGTCCAGTCCATTTATAACTATCTCCGGGACGTAATTAACATCATCAGGAACTAAGGATTCTTCTTTAAGGCGTGGTTTTAGTGAAGGGCAATAGGGATGGTTGGTGGTAGGCCCAATCCAGGGGTAATTGGTTTCCACTTTAGAAGCTGCTGAACAAATATCAAAGGGAGTTATAACTCCTTCTATTTCTCTTATGGCTTCCAGGGCTTTATTTCCTGCTTCCATAACTCCTTTTTTAGTGCGGCACATATACCAGAAATTAGCACCCATAACTGCCGACTGATAACCCAGCTGTTTTTCAATTTTAAAGTCCGGCAGGGCAATAGGAACCACAATCATCTCCCTACCATATATATTTTCTTCCCATTCATAGCCATCTCCACAGTGCCCCACCTGTTTCATCATACCCAGATAACCTTCCGGTTGAGGGCTGGCATTATAAAGAGAGGTGAATGGTTTAACCAGGATGTCCTGTCTTATTCGGTAGGATAATTCCACTTCAAATTTTTCCAGATCATCCAATCCAAAGTAAAACTGGACCATAGCACCAGGACGGTTATCAGGGGTTTGGGATGCATCTAAAAATCTTTCCACCCCTCCTTCCACCCTTCCAATAACTGCCCCTGGCGTAGAAGTAGCATCAAAGGCTGCTTTTTTAACTATCTCTTCATCCTCTGCAGTTATAATGGCCCTTACACATTTTCCCGTAAAGGCCTCTGCAAAGGTATTCTCTATTCTTTCATCATATGGCACTAACCCAGACCCCCTATAGCTTCTCCTCTAACCTTTTTCCGGTACTCCCTGCTCATTTTTATCAAATCCTGCTGATTATCACCACTAATAAGTTCCAGCCGTGGCAGGTCTTTATTTTTAAATACGGTTTCAAATTCTTCTAAAAGAGGTATACTAACCCTGAAATTAGCCAGAGCCCGTTGAGGATTAGCAGCATAAGCATCCACAAATTGAAATACATATTCCGCACTGAACTTATAATATAAATCAACTAAAAGGGAAGTTACAATAGAGTGGGGTGATATTAATGCGATATTTGCTTCCCGAATAGCATATTCATTACCATTAAAGGCTACCGCCAGTGAATCATTTTCCCGGGCAAAGCGTAGTGGTTCCACATCAGTTATACTATCCCCAACATACATAAAATCTAAAGTGTGGTTCTTTTTTAGAATCTCCTGAACTGCTAATTTTTTACCTTCTCCTCCCACGGTTATAACTGCATCTATCAGCTTTCCACTTTCCATAGAGGTGAGTTTCTTAAAAAAGATTTCATCCATGGCCTTAAAATCTGCACCATTAACAATATCTTCTTTAAATTGTTTTAGAGATTCTATTTCATTCTGGATGTTTATTTTTTCCAGATCCAGGGTGGTGGAGTAAGTATTTTCATAGGAAAAATCTGTTACCTGGCACAGGGCATTTATATATTGCTGGTAGCTGGTGCTAACAATATAGGAGGGCAGCATGGATTTAACCAGTTGCAATGTACTGCGAGCTCCAGGTAGTAAAGAAACATTTTCTTTAGAAAAATCAATAATTTTTTGATTGGTGGCCCCATATGCCTTTAAAAATGGGGCAATGAGTTTTAAGGTATCTCCGGCATGATAATCTTTTCTTTTTATTTCTTCTACCAGAAAATCATCGTACTGACTAACCCTGGTGAAAAATTCTTCTCCTTGAGGTATGAAGTGTCCTGATAGTTCAAAAGCATTATCATTAAGAGATAGGGGACCTTCACAATCACTTATAAATAATTTGTTAACCAAAGTGGTTTCCTCCCTGATATAACCCTATTGGGGATCAGATCTTAATTTATGGTTTCATATTCCATTTCAATAGCTTTTACCGGGCATATGGTTTCACATTCCCCACAAGCAATACATTTCTGATGATTAACCTGCAGATCATCCTGTTTAAGGCTTAAGGCATCTACCGGACACTTATTTACACAAACCCCGCAGGACTGACATATATCCTGGTCTACTTTTACCTGGCCTTTTACTGGTCCCGGGATGGTTCTTCTTCTAAATAAAATCCTGTTTTCATCAGTGGCAAAGTATTCTTCTTTAAGATCCACCGCATCCATTGGACAGATTTCCACGCATTTTCCACACTTAACACATTCTTCTCCAATGTGAATAGGAGAGGGCATTTCCAGTTGGATGCACCTTACTGGACAGGGTTCTATACAGGAACCACATCCGATGCAGTTTTCATCCACCACTTTTATGATACGTTCCGGGGAGGTGAACTCCAGGATATCCTTAACATCCCCTATTTCCAGGTCATTATCCACCAGGCCCTGGATCTTATCATGTAAGATGTCAGTTACATCCTCTATGAATTCATCTTCTTTATGCCGGTAACTGATATCCCGGGCCAGCCTATTTAAGACTTCGTCAATTTTTCCAGCATCATGGGATAGTTTCTGGGAATCTTTTTCTAAGAGTTCTGAAACTATTTCCATGGTTTTTATTTTACTGAAATTTTCATAGGCCCTTTTCCGGGAGGAGTATTTAATAGCTGCAGAAGGACAAACTTCCATACATTCCTCACACCGGGCACAGTAAGAAGGATCAATAAAGGGAAGTTTACTCATTTTCCCAACATTAATGGCTCCCCGGGAAGGACATACCCTGGTACAGGTCATACACCCGATGCAGTCTTTTTGATTAACCACAATGGCCTTACCTCCCACCACCGATCGGGGTAAGATTTCACCATATTTAATAGCATCAGTGGGGCATACCCGGGAACAGTACCCGCAACGGACACATTTTTCCTCATCTATTTCACTGTGAGGTTCATGGTTTCCTGAAGAGGTAAAATGAATAGCACCTGTTTTGCAGGCCCCTATACAGGCACCGCACTGTCTGCACAGCTTGGGATTGATATTAGGAACATTTTCCCTGATAGGTTCTGATAAACGAGTCCGCATGGTTATAGCATCATAGGGACAGGCTTCTCTGCATAAAACACAGCCAAAGCATTTTTCATCTATTTCTATCTGATTATCAGGGGGTATTTCATGGACTGCGTCCACAGGACAGGATTTAAGACAGGGACGATCAGGGCAACTTTCGCACTTGCTGTGGTCTATTTCATAATCCACTTCCACTTCCCGCAAGGGCTTGAATGATTTTTTAGTGGTAATTGGGATATTATCATCTCCTAATAATAATTACTTGGACTCCTGTAGAGTTTCCGGGATAGGTTCGGTGATAGGTAAAAGGGAGGGTTTTAAGGTTATCATGATTTTACCATCATCTTCCTGGTCATCCATTAAGAATTTTGCCACAAAGTATCCTGCCACTCCAAAGGGACATGTCTGGTAACAGGTACTGCATCTTAAACATTTATCCGGATCTCTTTTTACTCCACTATCCGGGGAATAGGTTATAGCTCCTGAAGGACACTCTTTCACACATAAGCGGCACTGGGTACATTTACTCTCATCCCAGGTAATTATTCTAAGTTTCAGCCTATCGGTTACCCTTTCTATTATATCGTGAACCAGTTCTTCATCAGATAGTATTTTTAAGGAATCTTCCATTATAGGTTTAAGAGGTAATTCCATTTTGAAGAGTTTATCTCGAGGTAAATCTCTTATTTCTTCCTCCTTATCTTCCAGGGTCTTTTCCAGTTTACTAACCACCAGGTTGATTATTTCTTTTTGCTCATCCAGGTTAGCGATATGTATGCTTTTAAGGACGCCTTTAACCGGACAGCTTTCCAGACAATCTCCACAGGAAATGCACTTGGCCTGGTCAATTAATATGCGGTTATCTTCTTCTCGAATAGCACCTTCCACACAGCAGGCTTTCATGCATTTTTTACAGCGGATACATAGATAATCGTCAATTACATAGCTTTTTTCCACAGGCAGAATGGTGAATTCTTCCCTTATCAGGTGATTTTCTCCACACTCGATGGTTTTAGGGTCAGTGGGGCATACCTCGGCGCAAAAGCCACACCTGATGCAGGCCCGATTATTAATAACCGGATATACCCTACCTACTTCTTCAGTTGTGTCTTTATCACGAACCAGTTTTATGGCAGTGGGTGAAGGACAAGCAGCAGTGCAGGCTCCGCAACCAATACAATATTCTTTAAGTACCACCGGAAAGTCTCTAAAACGGTCTGGTTTTTCAACTATATCGTGTTCAGATTTTGCACCAGTGAACTTCTCGGCCCATGATTTCTGAGCAAATTCATACAAGTACCATATTACAGAAGACATAAGACACCTTCATCATTTTTCATTAACTAAATTATTTTTAAGGTCCACGTTGTGTATTCCCTGGTAAGAAGTTTCTCCTTTCTTTTCATCCAGAATAACCACTCTTTCAGTACAGGCAATGCAGGGGTCAGAGGTAGCATAGGTAGCCACCGCATCAGCTACAGTGGCCACATCCTTTAGCATGTACTTAGCACAGGCATCAATATTCATGATACTGGGAGTCCTGATGGATATCTCTTTTATGAGATTTCCATTGGTTTCAATCATGTAGGTAACCTCTCCCCGGGGAGCCTCGTTTCTCCATTCCCCGTAGCCGGCACCAAAATCGATCTTGCTACGTATATCCCCTGGGGGTATATTGTCTATTACCTGTTTTATCAGGTCCAGGGATACCCTTAATTCATCGAAACGGTTCATGGTCCGGGCAAAATTATCCCCTTCCTTTCGATAGATGACCTTAAAGTCAAAATTATCCTTATAGGTATGGTGATCTTCCCGGAGATCATGTTTTAAACCAGAGGCCCGGCCTATAGGTCCCACCGCCCGGGCTTTAATGGCCTCATCATAGGTCATTTTACCCACATCCCGGGAACGCAGGCCCATTAGGGGTCCGTGTTCAAACATTTCCACGTATTTATCGTATTCTGATTCCAGTTTAGTGACTATTTCCCTGATTTTCTGGAGGTGGGATTCCCGGGCATCCATACGTACTCCTCCTACCACATTCCAGCCCATGTTAACCCGGTTTCCAGTTAATAATTCTATAGCATCCATTACCGGTTCCCGGAGGGCCAGCATGTACATAAACAGGGTTTCATGTTCCAGAGCCTTGAAATAGGTGGAATTAGCTAAAAGATGGCTTTGTGTACGGTCCAGTTCATTGGTTAGTACCCGCAGGTACTGGGCTCGTAGTGGTGCCTGCTGGCCTGCTATTTTTTCAAAAGTCTCAGCAAAGGTCT
>CAMYKT010000045.1 GCA_947259185.1 uncultured Methanobacteriaceae archaeon | reverse complement strand
TGGAAACCAACAAACAAGCACCCAACTTCGCCACCCACAACCAGGCCCGCATAAAATACGAAAACCTCATCTACGCCTACACCAGAATAATGGACTTTGCCAAAAACAACAACCAACTACCCCACACCGTAAACATAATCAACATACAAGGAGGAACCGCACCAGCAAACCCTCCAACCAATAACAATCCCAACGCCTTCACCCTGGCCAGCATACAAGATGCCGCCACCAGGGTAAAAACATTCATAGAAACCAATCAAAAACTACCCAACTACGTCACCATCAACCAAAAACAACTAAACATGAGCGAATACCTCTACCTGCTACTAAAAGCAACAACACAAACCAACACCAATAACAACAACCCCATCAACCACCAAAACATCACCGAACCCACCAACTCCACCGGAAACATGGAAACCGGAACACTAAACAAAGCCCAATACCTGGACCTCGCACAAAGAATACTCCAATTCATGGAAACCAACAAACAAGCACCCAACTTCGCCACCCACAACCAGGCCCGCATAAAATACGAAAACCTCATCTACGCCTACACCAGAATAATGGACTTTGCCAAAAACAACAACCAACTACCTAATACTGTGGCTATTATTGGTGGAATTTCTTCTAGTGGTTCTGGTTCTAGTTTGACCACCCCTTATCAGGGGGAGGGTTTAAACCAGTATTTGGTGGCCACCCAAAACTGTCAGGTGAATAATGCTCAGATTCAGTCATTATCAGCCAGTTTAACTGGTGGCTTGAATAACAACTGGGATAAAGCTGAGGCTATCTTTAACTGGGTTAGGAATAACTTAAGATATGAATTCTATTACAATACCAAATATGGCGCAGTAAATACTCTGGCTAATAGGAGTGGTAACTGTGTGGATCATACCCACCTGGTGGTGGCTCTCTCCAGAGCAGCAGGAATACCTGCCCGGTATGCACATGGTGACTGCACCTTTAACAGCGGAAGTACTTACGGACATGTTTGGGCCGAAATATTAATTGGTAACCAGTGGTACGCGGCAGATGCCACCAGTTACAGCAATTCTTTGGGCATAATTAACAGTTGGAACACTGCTACGGTAGTGATGAAAGGAAGGCACAGTAATCTACCTTGGTAGGTTCAAGCCTTCTTTTTAACTAACCAGAAAGGCAAAAAATAATATGCCTTTCTCTAATTTCTTTTTTTTTTAAAGAAAATATTTTTTAGATTAAGAATAAAGGATAAATAATATATATTAAATTAAAATTATTAATTACAGTTATTATTTTTAGATCGATTATAATGGATCCTGCCCAGGATAAATCAGCCAATATCTATCGATTGTGGAGTAAAGGTGGATTAAAGCCCTATCCCCAGGCCCTGAAAAATTTATTAATACACCTCCTATTTTGGTTATATTACTTTCTGGATGTAAAATTAATCAGAAAAAAGCTGAAATTTTGTTTCAAATGCAAAATACAGGCTTTTTTGCTGAAATAAGTGTATTTTCTTCATAAGCTGGATAAAAATTTCACTAAAAATAATGTTTATTCCTGATTTGTAATCTGCCCTGAGCATTTAAAGACCCATAAATGATTTTATTGATTATAAAAACGTTTTAAATAGTTTTATTTAAATTTAAAATATGGAGTTTAGTGGAGAGGTATTAAATTGAGATAAATATCGTCCTTATCAGGAATATTTAAAGTTATTTGGAGTAATGAAGATTAGATAAAGTTATTTCATAGAAAAAAAGGAGATAACCATTCTTTATGTTGTAAATGAGTTTAGAATATGGTCAGAATACTCAATCTGACATTAAAAATAGGATTATATTTTAATAGCATGAAAATAATCCTCCTGAGTTCTCAATTTAAATTTAAAGCCCTATAAATCATCTTTTTTAAAGAAATAATTCGATAAATTTATATAGGAAGTTAAAGTGGATTAATTCTATCAGTTGAATCTCTTGTAAATAAAGGGGCCTTTAAGGGTTCTTTTTTTTTAGGAGGGAATCTCAATTGATGTGGAGGAGATATAATTTCGCGAAAAAATAATATAGTGCTAATCTTAGCATTATGCATTGCTATATTAAATGTAAACGCAATTTATGCCCAAAGCAATGACACCGAAATTCAAGACATCGAATCAGATATTGAAACCATGGAAAATACCAGTGAACTCTTAAATGAGAGCACTGCAGACCATTCTAACGAGCCAGAGACTGAAACTATTGAACAACAATACGCCGCCGCCGGAGAAAATAAAACGGCTAATAACTCGTCCAAAACCGCTTCAGGTGCTATTTATGTACGAGCAGATAACATGAAAAACGTTGATTTCAATCAACTTAAAGTGGCTGGAATCACCGATATATTTCTCAGTTATGCTGCCTTTGACACTCCCTCATATCAGACTACTCTGAATAAGTTTCTAAATGACACCCAGAATAATGGGATCAGAGTAAGTGTGTGGGTGCAGGCTTTCCGAGTCAATAATACCTGGATTAACCCTACCCTGCCAGAAAATCAGGCTATTATCAATGCTATCTTAAATGATATCCAGAGGTATACCCAGATTCCTGGTGTAGGAGGTATCCATCTGGATTATGTTCGGTTCCCTGGAAATGCATATAATAGTACCAATGGAACAGAATCCATAACTAATTATGTTGCAACCGTCAATCAACTGGTTAAAGCTTTAAACCCTAATGCTTTATTATCTGCAGCTTTAATGCCAGAAGGAGCAGCAAATGCCTATTATTATGGTCAGGATTATGCTCAGCTTGCTAATCACCTGGATGTTCTGGTTCCTATGATATATCGAGGTAACTATAACCAGACAATAGATTGGATCGGAACCGTTACCAGTTACATCGTAAACCAGGCCGGAGGAACCCAAGTATGGGCGGCTTTATTAAGCTACCATTCTGATGCAAATACTACTGCAGTACCTGCTAACGTATTAATGGCTGATTTAATTGAATCATTAGATAAAGGAGCATCAGGTTATGCTATTTTCCGTTTTGGAATATTAGACAACTCATTCTATAATGCAGTGGGAGGAATAACTGAAGATGATATTAAGCCTCCCAGTTTTAGTTTAGAGGAAATTACCGATGCTGCCAGCAGGGTGAAAAAATTCATTGACGACAAGATGCAGCTACCTACCTTTGTTATCATTAACAATTACAAGGTAAACATGGGTGACTTTTTGTACCTCATGTCCCAAGCTACCATTCAGTTAGAAAATGGAAATCAGGCTAAAATTTCTCATAAGACTATGGCACCTGCTACTAATTCCAATGGTGACAACAATACCGGAAACCTGGATAGGGCTGCCTACCAGGACCTGGCACAGAGACTAGTAAACTTCATGACCCAGAATAAACAGGCACCTAATTTTGCCACAGTAAGTGAAGGTAAAATCAAATACGAAGCATTGGTATGCATCTATAGTAGAATCCTTAACTTCTACAAAGATAATAAGCAAATGCCTAACTTTGTACGATTGGAAAACACTCACCTGGTAAAAGCCGCTGCAGTAGAATCCACCCAACCACCAGTACAACCACCAGCAGAACCACCAGCAGAACCACCAGCAGAACCACCAGCAGAACCACCAGCAGAACCACCAGCAGAACCACCAGTAAACAATACCCCATTGAAGTTATCTAACGCTGCTATTGCCGAAGCTGCCAATAGAGTTAATGCTTTTATTGCTGCTAACCAGAGATTACCACTTCATGTGACCATAAACAATGTACAGGTACCCATAAGTGACTTCCTTTACTTTATGAGTAAAGCTGTTATTCAACTTAACACTGGAAACAATAACCTGATAACCCAGAAGACCATTGCCAGTCCTAATAATTCCACTGGAGGAACAATTAAAACTGGTAATTTGCTTAAAAAAGATTATGTTAACCTTGCACAGAGATTAGTTAAATTTATGGATACCAATGGCCAGGCACCTAATTTTGCCACTGTACCTCAGGGTAGGATTAAGTACGAAGGTCTGGTTGAAGTATTATCCAGGATTCTAAATTTCCATCACCAGAATAAGGTATTGCCAAACTTTGCCAGAGTTACCAGTGCAGTTAACCAGGTCAAAGCACCGTTACCTGCTGTGGAACCACCAGCAGAACCACCAGCAGAACCACCAGCAGAACCACCAGCAGAACCACCAGCAGAACCACCAGTAGAACCACCAGTAGAACCACCAGTAGAACCACCAGTAGAACCACCAGTAGAACCACCAGTAGAACCACCAGTAGAACCACCAGTAGAACCACCAGTGAACCCTGATATTCCTCAGTTCACTCTAGATCAAATCAAAGACGCAGCAAACAGAGTTAAGACTTACACGGACTCCAATGCCAAGTTACCTAACTTTGTAACCATTAACAATGTACAGGTATCCATGAGTGACTTCCTTTACCTCTTGGTAAAAGAAATCTTACAATCAAACAGTGGAGTAAATAGTAATATTCAGTATCTGTTAGTTAACCCTGCTACTAATTCCAGTGGTAGTGATCTAAGTGGAACCCTGAATAAAACTGAATACCTGGATCTGGCACAGCGAGTACTCAACTTTATTGACGCTAATAAGCAGGCTCCTAACTTTGCAAAAAGTAGTAGGGGTAATATAAGGTTTGAGTCAATGGTATACATGTTCACCAAGATCGTGAACTTCCAGAAGACTGAAAATTATTTACCTAATTTTGTGACTCTGGATAGTTTAACCAGTAGATTGGGAGCACCAGTAAAGTTGTACACATTCCCTTATCAAGGTGAAGGTACTGCTCAGTATTTAAGAGCAACCCGTAATTGTGAGGTTACCAATGCGGCCATAGTTAATCTAGCTAACTCCATTACCAGTGGAATAAACTCCACTTTAGGTAAAGCTGAAGCTATATTTAACTGGACCAGGGATAACTTGAGTTACAGTTTCTACTACAATACCCGTTTTGGTGCAGTAGGTACCTTAAACAATAGGACCGGTAACTGTGTGGACCATACCCACCTTTTAATTGCACTTACTCGTGCAGCAAAAATACCTGCCCGGTATGCACATGGTGACTGTACCTTTAACAGTGGAGCAACCTACGGACACGTCTGGGCCGAAGTATTAATTGGGAATACCTGGTATGCAGCTGATGCTACCAGTATGAGCAATTCTTTGGGCGTTATAAATAGTTGGAATACCAATACCGTAAAAATGAAAGGTAAATACGCCGAGATTACCTTTTAATCCAGAAAAGACTAATACGCAAAATAAGTCTTTTCTTCTAATTTATTTTTTTTAAAATCATTTCTCTAAATTCAAATTATATCCGTTTTTAATCAAAATAGCCTATCATAAGAGTTTTTTCTAATTTTTAATAATTTAAATTAATTACCCCTCAGATTCCACCTGATTTTTTTTAGATAATACTAATAATAGTTGGAACATATAATAATTGGGAAGTGTTATTTTGTCTAAGGTTAATCCGCTTTATACCGAGGAATATGCAGGTGATTTTAAATCACATTTTGAAATCCTTAAATCAGTTATGGATAATATTAAAACTCCTGTATTTTCCCTGGACACCTATTATAATTATACCAGTTTTAATAAAGCACATCAGTTAATGATGAAGAACATCTATGGTGTGGATATAGAATTAGGAAAGAGTATTCTGAAATATCAAAATGTAAACGAAGATAAGTTAAAGACTAAGGCCAATTTGGATAGGGCTTTAAATGGAGAAAAAGTTACGGTTACTGCTTTTTCGGGGAAAGAAGAATTATCAAGATTATTTTTTGAGGTAGAACACCACCCTATCTATGATGAAAAAGGCAAAATTAAGGGAGTTTCTGTTTTTGTCCGGGATATAAGCCGGCAAAAAAAGGCAGAAGATGCTACTATTAAAGAACGGGATAATCTTAAATCACTGCTGGATTCCCTGAGAGATGGAATGTGCATTATAAGTAATAATCACCAGGTGTTATACACTAATCCTGCCCTGGAAAGGGAATTTGGAGAAGTTAATGGTAAAAAATGTCATGAATATCTTTTTGGAAAGCGCGAGTCGTGCAGCTGGTGTAGAAATGATGAAATTTTTGCCGGTAAGTCCCGGGAGCACCGACTGAAATCCCCGGTAAATGGAAAAACTTATGAAATATTTGAAGCACCTATTAAAACTGTCCCGGGAATAAAAACCAAGCTATTAAAGTTACATGATATTACTCCGGAGATAAAAACCCAGGAAAAACAACAGCAAAGTCAGGATAAGTATCGTTTACTTATTGAAAATTTACAAGAAGGAATCTGGGAAATTGATAAAAATGCAGATACAACATTTGTAAATGATAAGATGGCTACCATGTTAGGTTATAGTCCGGAAGAGATGATGGGAAAAAATTTATTTGATTTTATGGATGAAAGTGTTATTCCTTTTGCAGAAAAAAACCTTAAAAAGCGTAAAAAGGGATTAAAAGACCGTCATGATTTTGAATTTGTAAGAAAAGATGGGGAGAAAATTTACACCACCATCATAACCACCCCTCTCCAGGATGTTGATGGTAATTATCAGGGGGCCCTGGCAGCAGTAATAGATATCACTGATCTTAAAGATGCCCAAAAAGCTTTAGAAATAAGTGAAGATTTCTTAAGGGGTCTTTTTGAAAATATGCCCAGTGGAATGGGTGTTTATGAGGTGAAAAATCAGGGTAAAAAAGGTCAGGATTACATCATAAAGGAATTCAATAAGACCAGCCAAAGGATGGAAGGTAAGTCCCGGGAAGAAGTTATAGGTAAAAGTCTTCGTGACTTGAGGCCTAATATTGATGAGTACGGACTTGTAGGTGTATTTAAAAAGGTGTGGGATAGTGGTGAAGCAGTATACTTCCCAGAGAAAAGATATGTGGATGAAAATTACTGTAACTGGTATGAAAACTATGTTTTCAAGGCCCCCACCGGGGAAGTGGTGGCCATTTATAATGATGTTACCGAAAAAAAGCGGGCTGAATTGGAAATAAAAAATTCCCTTAAGGAAAAAGAAATTTTAGTCAGTGAAATCCACCATCGGGTAAAAAATAACCTGCAAATAATCGTGAG
Source organism: uncultured Methanobacteriaceae archaeon (assembly GCA_947259185.1). Taxonomy (GTDB): domain Archaea; phylum Methanobacteriota; class Methanobacteria; order Methanobacteriales; family Methanobacteriaceae; genus Methanobacterium_F. Next base: position 3,860 of record CAMYKT010000045.1, on the reverse strand, counting down.
TTTACTGCACCTGCAGGAAATACATGAAGAAGATACAAGATTAATCCGTATCCTGCGAGAAACTCAAGGGAGGGTCCGAACCATGGCCCAGGTGCATAATAAATTATACCAGTCGGATATAATCACCAATATAAATTTCCAGAACTATGCCCGACAGTTGGTGGAGGGCATATTATCCTCTTTTGATAAAGCCCCCTACATTAAAACCAGTTTTGAAATAGATGATATTCCGATTAATCTGGAGACGGCCATCCCCCTGGGTTTAATTATCAATGAACTGGTAACCAATAGTATTAAGTATGCTTTTCCTCAGGAGGAGGGAACTATTAGTATTAAATTAGGACCACTGGATAATCAGTTTCAGCTTTCAGTAGGGGACGATGGTGTTGGAATCAAAAAAAACATAGATATAACTAACACCCGGACCCTGGGCCTTCAACTGGTTAATAGTCTGGTAAATCAGTTAGATGGTGAAATAGAGTTGGATAGAACCAGGGGGACCTGTTTTAAAATAAAATTTAAAATTTTAGAATATAAAAAAAGGATTTGAAATCTAAGTATGGGGGAAATATTTAATTTTAATAAAAATCATATACTATAGAAATAGTCAGGATTTTATAAAGTAATTGATAATATGGAACCTAAAAGAGTATTTTTCTTCAGTTTAGGGGTCACCTTACTGAGTGTAGGAGCATTAGGTGCTGTTTTACCTGTACTTCCCACCACACCTCTGGTTATAGCCTCTGCTTTTTGTTTTGGTAAAAGTTCTAAAAGAGCAGAAAGGTGGATTTCTCGTAACCGCTACTTTGGAAGTTATATAAATAATTATAAAACCAAAAAAGGGGTTCCTCAGGATGTTAAAATAAAAAGTCTGGTTTTTTTATGGGTGATGCTTATAGCCTCCATGTTAATTGCCAATCAGGGCTATCTATATATTCTACTTATGGTGGTGGGTATGGGAGTCAGTGCTCATATTCTTTTACTTAAAACCATGGTTAAAGAATAAGAGCTTTTATAAATAAGGTTTATTTTAAGGTCTATTTTAGTAGGGGAGATTATAAATTTTATATATAATATAAGAATATAATTAATTCTGGTAATCAGTTATATCTATAATAGAGACCATGGTCTCCTTAGTTCTAGGTAAAACCACTACCGTGGCCAGGGCATCAACTATTTCTTTTTTCTTATTATAAAACTGGAAGGTATATTTATCTGGTACATCACCATCCCCTCTTTGTCTTTTTTTATTATATTCCCTCATACGGGGCAGGTCTTTTTTTGATACCAGTTCCATCCAGGTCATCTTATCCACCATTTCTCTACGACTGTAACCGGTGATGGTTTCCGCCTCTTTATTAGCCTTGATTATAAAACCATTATTATCAAAAATAAGGGTGGGAGAAGAGTTATTTTCAAAAAGGGTTTCATAATAATTTTTTGATTTTGCCCGGGACTTTTCTGCTTTTATTCGCCGGGTTACATCATTAATGGTGCAGATCATACCCTGATACTCTCCATCTATCAAGCGAGGGATCATCCATCCGGATTGATAGCTTTTTCTACCTCCAGGGGTCACAACTTTTATGGCATCGTATTCCAAATTTTGCAGGGTTTCCCGGGCTTGCAGATAGTAGGGAGCAAATTCCTGTATGGATTCTTTATTAAAACCTTCTAATATATGAACCAGGGAATAATCAGCTCCTTTAGAATCGGCCAGATAGTGCATGCCCTGGTTAATAAATTTTATCCGGTCTTCGCTATCAGTGACAATGATCCCCTCATTTATGCTGTTTAGGATCTGTTCATAGAATATTTTCTGTTCTTTTGTCTTTTTTTCTGCCTTTTTTTGCCGGCTTATATCCCGGATGAGCATGATATATCCTGGTTGATTATTTTCATCCTGATAAGTATTGATATGGAGGTGGACCATCAGGAGCTGGTTGTGGCGGTCTTTTTGCAGGGCTTCTCCTTCATATATTCCTTTATCTTTTAGTATTTCCTTTACTTTTTCCCAGGTATCCTCCTGGAATCGGGTATGGAGGATATCTTTTTCAAACTGTCCTTTAACTTCAGTTTGGGCCCAGCCATATATTTTATGGGCAGCCTGGTTCCAGGACTTTATTTGCAGGTATCTATCTAGAACTATTATCCCTTCATGAATATTATGAAGTAAATTGGCCTGGTTTCTAATTTTATATTCTTTTTCTTTCCAGGAGGTTATATTACGGGCTACAAAAGAAGCCCCGGTTATATGATCCTCCTGAAATATGGGGTTAATGAATATACTGTAATAGTTTGGTTTTTCACCTTCCTGGTGCTGGTGGGTAATTGAAAATTGCTCCCCCTTTTTTACTCTTTCTAATAACAACTTCCAGTTATCCTTTACTGGAGATGGAACAGATTCAGTTATATTATCTCCTTCCTGGAGCTGATAATTATAAACTCGATTAAAATATTCTTTGAATGCTTTATTTAAATATAGAACTTTACTATCCAGATCTGTGGACCATATGCAGTCTTTGGTATTTTCCATTAAGGTAGATAGATTGGATTGTATTTTTTCTAGTTCTTTTTTGGTTTTTAATTCCTGGGTGCGGTCTTCAAATATGGCCATGATCTCTCCAGAGGGTAGTAGATAAATAAAGGCCTCCACCCATAAATCCAGATTTTCATCGGAGTATTTCATCACCGGGGATTGTAAAAAATCACCAGTAAAGTAGGCTTTTTTAAATAGTTTTAGAAGTTGTTTCCCATCTGTTCCTCTAAAAACAGTTGATATATCCCTGCCAAGTATATCTTCACGTTTTACTTTAACCATTTTTTCGCCGGCAGGGTTAATATCTTTAATAATGAATGTTTCGCCCTGATTTTTAAGCTGAACTTTAATTACAGCTCTTTTCATTTTATCCAGAAGCTCTTGATATCTCTGGTTTGATTCATTGATTTTTAATTTTATTTCATTTTTGTATAAGGCCATCTCCACTGCGAATTTTAATTCCCGATCATCCACCGGTTTTAAAAGGTAGTTTTCCGGGACAGTTTCCTGAGCCCTGCGGGTGGTTTCCATATCACCATAAGCGGTTAAATAAATAACCGGAATATCCTGGTGTTTAGATATTTCTTTATGGGCCATTATACCATCAATTTCTCCTTTGAGCATGATGTCCATTAAAATAAGATCAACTTTAGTTTCTAAGGCTTTTTCAATGGCCTCCTCCCCATAGGAAACCACTCCCACCACTTCAAAACCCCACACTTCCATTTTACGTTTTAAATCCAGGGCAGAAATGGCCTCATCTTCTACAATCAAAATACGTTTCATGATCCCTCACTGGATATTAAAAAAGTATCCCGGGTAAAATTCCATTTGGTGTATTCAACTTGTATCCTCTTAGAATTATAAGGTTAAAGCTTTCATTTTTTAGTCCAGGGAAAATATTATTAATAATAATTATTAGAAACTGTAGCATATAATTTTTTTTCTATGGAAGTATATAATCTGGATTAAATTAATTATTGAATCCTTAAAACAGGATATTATGCCTATTTTCGAGCACATAAGATGGTTTATTTTAAAAAAGAATATTTAAATCAGCAAATTATCTAAAAAATCCATTTTTTTTTTAGTTAGGTAGTTAATCTGGAATTTTTGCTTTTTTTCTAAAACTTTATTTAATAATTAAGTTAATAATTAATATTAATCTAAAAATAGTAAGTATCAGCTACTAAATCTATCCTTGATGCTTCTTTTATCTTAAAATAAGTTAAGAAAGGAAGAAAAATATAATGAAAGGCGAAAACAACTTAGATGCAGAAATTTATCTAAGAAGGATAATTATTTCAAAAAAAGTATCCCA
>CAMYKT010000044.1 GCA_947259185.1 uncultured Methanobacteriaceae archaeon | reverse complement strand
TATTAAAAATAACATTTGCCCCTGCATCCTGGGCCTGTTTAACAAATTCCATAGAAGTCCATTTTGCATCCCGGGGGCATCCAAAAGCACATTTTCCACAGGGTTTACATTCCCGGGGACGAATAAATTTGGGCATGGGGATAACATCTAAATCCAGTGCACGGGCTGAATCCATTAAAATTTTAGTTCCGTCACCCCGGTGGGAATCCGGTAAAGTTTTAACACCTAATTCCTGCTCTGTATCTTCTAATTGAGAGGATATATCAATACCCATGGAATTAAGCTCTCTCTGGAGAACCCTGACCCCATTTCCAGCAGCAACCATAGTTGAACCACCACCACAGGTGGTTTTTAATAGATCTAGGCCATCATCAGTAGGATCATAATTATGGAAAGCATTTTTAGTTTTAATTAAAGGCCCTTTTTCCAGGAGAGTAACTGATACTCCAGCTAAAGCCATTTCTTTAGCAACTGTAGCCCCTCCCGCCCCAGATCCTACTACAATAACCATATATAACCGCTCTTATTATATTTACATTCATATCTATAAAATCGTGATATGGTCCTTCTAAAATGCCATTATATCTTTCTGAAGTTTGAATTTCAATTAATTAAACTATTCCATTAATGATATGGCCCGGGTAGGACAGGAAGATATGCAAAAACCACAACCAATACATTTCTGATTATCAATATCTATGTCCCAATCATCCATGATAGCAATTGCATTCACCGGGCATAAGGAAACACATGCCCCACATTCAAAGCATTTTTCACTATCTTTTTTTACCACTTTCAATACAGGTATGACTTCAATACCCTTTTCTTCCATAAAACTTATGCTTTCTGATTCCTGGGGCCCACTGATATCCACCAGCATTTTACCCCCCCGTGGTGAAATATTAGCTTTTAAAATATTAAAATCAATATCATACAGTTTCATGGTATCTGAAATTATGGACTTATTGATTATGCTGGGTAAAAATCTTAACCACGCTTTCATAATGATCCCTCATTTATTAATTATTTTTCCCTATTAAGCGAGATATATCTTCTGCAGTTATCATACCTTTAACCTTGCTATCTTTATCCACTATGGGAAGTCCGGATATATTGTGTTTATCTATTCTACGTGCAATTATATCCACCGATTCATCTTCCCGGGCAATTATAACTTTTCTGGTCATTACTTCTTCCAATTTTGTTTTCCCCCGGGCAACAGCATCTGCGATATCCCATGATGTCACAATACCCGCTAATCTTCCATTACTATCCACCACTGGAAGGTGGTTGATATTGTTTTCCACCAGTTTTAAGGCTACTTCCTTAACCGGGTCGGTGAGATGAGTTATGATTACCGGTTTACTTTCTATGTCCCTTACCATTTTAGAAGGTTTGCTAATATTCAATGGTTTTACTATCTGTCCTTGAGTTGGTAGCATCTTAACTGGAGAGGATAAGAAAAAATCTCCTTTTTCAATCCATTTTTTTAGTTCTTCTGCCACCAGTACCGCTCTTTTATAAGAAGAAAGGGGAGAAGTGGGAACCTCCATTCCATTTATTTCAATTTTTCCCGATTTCAATTCTTTATAATTTGTTTCCTTAACAACTGGACGGCTTCTTCGAGGAACCCCATAATCAAATATGCGGCATTTGATATCCTCATCACTTATAGCGGTTCTAAGAGCTATTTCCTCATTTAATATAGGAATAGGTACGCCTGCACCCACATAAAGGGTGGGACCATAACGGGGCATGGTTCCCCCTCGAACATAATCCGGATTCATTTTCTTAAGGTCACCTTTAAGCATCAAGGTACCAGAAGGAGTTACAGGTACTCCCTTATGACGATCTGCTTGAGTAAAATGCTGAGTCCCCTCACCAATGATATATCCTTCCGTTCCACACAGAAATATTCTACTGCCTACCCCCAAAGTCTGCAGATAAGGATCATTTAGTAGTGGGCTTAATTCTCCAGCACTGGAATATGTAACATTGCCATAATTAGGAAGAAGTGTCCCCATATAAGTGTATAAAGTTTCTTCAGTGGAATTTACGGCCACAGCATAGTTCTGGTAACAGTTCCTGGGGTTTATCATGGTGGCCTGATTTATATTATCCAGGTTAATATGAGTTTTAATTTTTTTAAGAGGATAGCAGTCAGTTCCATATGCTTCTGCTATTAATTCTATTTCTTTGCCCCTTATTAAATCTTCAATGACATGAGCCCCACCATAATCTAATCCTATATCAGGGTTCTGGTTGATTTGAGTTGCTCCCAGGTAGGAATCAACTGCTGCTAAGCCAGAATATGCCTCCACCCCATTCAGATATGTTTTAGTCATTTTTACAGGAGGGTCACTATGACCAAAGTTTAAAAAGGCTCCAGAAGAACACATCGCACCAAATGTTCCTGTAGTTACCACATCAATTTCCTGGGCAGCGGTTTTGCTGCCCTTTTGCTGAACTATTTGAGTCATTTCAGCTGCAGTAACCACTACAGCTTCGCCTTCTTTAATTTTCTGGTTAATTTCTTCAATTGTTTTCAAATTTACCACAACCGGTGCTAATGTTCTTTAAAAAATTTTTATCATTATAAAATTACTAAATTAAATAATTGATATTTAAATGGGGGTTTAAATCCAATGAACATGAATATCCTAATAATTAAACATCATTTTCATGAACTAATATATTTTTAATTATTCCCTATATTAAAGTGTTGAATTTGCAACCATTAAAATGTATTTTTTAAATAAAAAGAAAATATGTTAAATCTATAAACGGCCTTTTTGAATTAGTTAAATCCAAAAAATATCAAAATAGGGTTCAGAATCCTTTTTGAAATAAATTTAATTAATTTAGAAAGTCTTAATCATTCTCTAAAATAGTCCTTATTAAGTTAAATAAAAGGATTTATCTAATTTTTAAATATTATTTTTAAAAAAATTTACAGGATTATATGAATAATATAAACAACCATATATGCCCCTAAGTACATTAATATTAATAGCCAATAAAAGGGAGATATTATGAAAAATCAGCTGGATATTGATTTATTTACCAAGATTATATTTTCAATTGAAGAAAATGCAGATTATGTTGATATCAGAGCAGGTAGTGGAGACAGCACATCTATTTTAATGAAAGATGGACAGATCCAGGAAATAAAATCTGGTTTCGATTTAGGGGTAAGAGTCAGGGTGCTTAAAGATGGTGCCTGGGGATTTGCCCATACTAGTGATTTATCTAAAATAGAAAAAACAGGGGATCATGCCCTTAAATTAGCAAACTCATTAAAAAGTGATGTGGAGTTAGCACCTGCCCCTGCAATCAAGGATAATGTTAAGTCACCCGCAGATTTACTCCCCTCTACTATTTCTACTGAAGAAAAAAAAGAATTAATAAAAGAAGCAAATCATTCTGCCAGCTTAGATAAAGTAGTAAGTACCACTGTAAATTATGTTGATATGGAATCTGAAAGTGTTTTTTTGAGTTCAGAAGGTTCAGAAATAACCATGGAAGAATCTAAAGTAGGATTATTTCTTAATGCAGTTGCTTCATCCGGGGAAGTGATTCAATTTGGTCACGGGAGTTTAGGTGGTGCAAGAGGATTTGAAGTTCTAAAAAAAGCAGATATTGAAAAATTTGGGCGAAACATCGCACAAAAAGCCGTTAGACTTCTAGAGGCAAATAAACCACCATCTGGAAAATTCCCTGTTTTAACTGATTGCGAATTGACCGGTGTTTTTATACATGAAGCACTGGGACATGCCGCTGAAGCAGACCTTATACTGCAGAATGATTCCATACTAAAAGATAAAATGGGAGATCGTATTGGATCAGAAATGGTCACCATCATCGATGATGCCAGTATGGATGCTTTTGGTTACTATGCCTATGATGCCGAAGGAACTCAGACTAATGAAAATGTGCTGGTGGATAAAGGTGTACTTAATTCCGTTTTAAGTTCCAGGGAAACCGCTTCTAAATTAAATATTAAATCTTCAGGAAATGCCCGTTCTATAATAAGTGAGCAACCCATAGTTAGAATGAGCAATACTTATCTAAAACCAGGTGAACTCAAATTTGAAGAATTATTAGAAGATATGAAAAATGGAATTTATCTCAAAGGATCTCGTGGAGGTCAGGTTGACACCGGTAAGGGCATATTCCAATTTAATGCTTCAGAATCATTTCAGATAGAAAATGGAGAGATAAAAACTCTTTTAAGAGATGTTTCACTCTCTGGAAATATTTTGGAAACTCTATTAAAGGTGGATGGTGTTGGATCTGATTTTAAAATGAGTATAGGTTTTTGTGGTAAATCCGGTCAAACCGCTCCTGTGGGGGATGGTGGACCACATGTACGGGTAAGTGAAGCCATGGTAGGGGGTGCTCAGTAATGATATCCTCTCAAGAAGGAAATTTTTTAATAAAGCTGGCTAGAACTGCCATTGAAATATATTTAAATGAAAAAAAGATTATGGAGATACCTGATGATACCCCTGACTCTCTAATGGAAAAAAGAGGGGCTTTTGTTACGATTAATGAGTCTGGAAATCTAAGGGGGTGTATTGGGTACTCTGAACCAATAAAATCTCTGGTAAATACTGTTATTGAAGTAGCCATCTCTGCTGCTACTTCTGATCCTCGTTTTTATCCCTTAAAAAAAACTGACCTTGAAAAAATATCTTTAGAAGTAAGTGTTTTGAGTAAGCCTCATCTCATAGAGGTTACTGAACCTCAGGAATATTTAGAAAAAGTTGAGGTGAGTAAAGACGGACTGATAGTTGAAAAAGGGTTTTATAAGGGATTACTTCTTCCCCAGGTTGCTACTGAATGGGGTTGGGACTCAGAAGAGTTATTGTGTAATACTTGTATGAAAGCAGGTTTATCTCCTGATTGCTGGCTAGATCCAGATACGCAAGTATATAATTTCCAGGCACAAGTTTTTCAGGAAAAACAATAATAATAATAAGGTAAAGATAAAAAATATGGCTGATGTAGTTCATATTATATGCCAGCTCAAACATACAAAGTATATAGTTAATTTAATTTGTTACCTTTAATTAAAATGATTGAATTTTTCAATTGCTGTAAAATTCAGAATAATATCAATTAATAAAATTTTTGAATATTTTAAATTCAATCTTACTATTTATAAAATATTTACCAAATATAAAATAGAGTGATTTAATGCTAATTCCAACAATTCCCACTACTGAAGAACTTCTGGATAAAGGTTTCAGGAGAGCAAAAAAAGCTGCCGGTTTAGTGAGGACCTCCAAGATTCCAAGATATAAAAAATCAAAAAGGATTGAAGAAACCAGGGTTATAACTGCCTGTCAAGTTATCAAAGATAGAATAAAGTTAATTTTAGATCGTGTGCCAGATATTGAATCTTTACCAGAGTTTTATCAGGATTATATAGACGTGGCGGTAGGCGTTGACCCCATGAAACAAGCACTTGGTGGTTTAAACTGGTCCATAGGAATCATAACTCAGCTTGAAAAAGATTATGCATCCCGTATACGGCGTTCACCACCTGAAAAAGCAGCTCAACTTAGAAAACAAGCCTTTGGTAGGGTATCTTCTGTGGTAAATAAAATAGGTGATGATTTAAATTTTTTAGATTTTGCCAAGCAAAAACTGAGAAACATGCCCACTGTTGATTTTGATGCCACCACAGTGGTTATAGCCGGATTTCCCAATGTAGGTAAATCCACTCTTCTACGTAAACTGACCACTGCTGAACCTAAAGTAGCTGATTACCCATTTACCACTAAAGGTATACAGATTGGTCATTTAGAGAGAAAATGGAAAAAAATTCAAATAATAGACACTCCGGGGCTCCTGGACAGACCTATAAAAGATATGAATAATATTGAACTCCGGGCCATGGTAGCCCTGGAACATCCGGCCGATGTGATTTTATTTATATTTGATGCATCAGAAAGTTGTGGTTACCCCCTGGAAAGTCAATTTAATCTTCTAAAAGAAGTAGAAAAGGTTTTTAAAACCCCTGTTATCTGCCTATTTAATAAAATGGATTTAACAGATAACATTAAGTATTTAGAACAATATATTAATAAGGTGGAAGATCCATTGATGATTTCTGCCTCCCAGGGTACGGGGGTTTCAGAAATAATTGAAAGGCTGGAGGAATTTGGTGAACGATAAGAAAAAATTAGAACGGCAAATCGAAAAGCAGAAAGATAATTTAGAAAAAGGAAGAACTGTTGCAGAGAAAATGATGGATGATATGGTTAAAAGTATAAAAGAAATGCAGGGTGACCTGGAGAGAAAAATATCCGAGTATACTGAAGCAGTGCCTGAAAAGCCTTATATGGATTTAATTGAAACTGAAGATATGATAGTGGTAAAAACGGATCTTCCTGGCGTGAATAAAGAAGATATAGGAATAGAACTCACTGAAGATAAGTTAACAGTTTCAGCAACTTTCAACGAAGAAATAGAAATAGAAGAATCCAATTTCATTAAAAAAGAACGGAAGTACGGCCAGGCTATGAGACAGATTACCTTACCTGCTGAAGTCAAAGTAGAAGAAGCCAGTGCCAAGTTTGATAACGGTGTTTTAAGCATCGAATTACCAAAAATGGAAGTAAAAACTAAATTCAATGTGGAAATTAAATAGATAACTGGTAGATAGGGGATAAACCCCCTTTTTTATGTATTTTAATTAAATTAATTCCTAATTTTTATATTATATTAAATTTAATTTTAAGTTAGCACTTCAATTTTTGCAAAATTTTATTTTTTAAAATAGTGGGAAAAAATTTTAATAACGAACCTTGCCAATGTGTCTGGTGTTTCCAGGGTCTTCCCCATTATAATGGGCCAGATAATAAGTGAACCATTCTAGTGGAATTACCAGAACGAATGGAGATAAGATATTATTAATGCTACTATAATCCTGCATCCTGAAAATAATATTTTTAGTGCCTAAATTTTCACAAAATTGAATTCCATTCCACGTAACTTTATCGCCAGGGTATCCCGCATCTAAAAACATAACTGGAACATTTTTTTCCACTCTTTCTATTAAACCATGACGAAATTCCCCGGAATATAGTGGGCAGGCATGTTTTAAAGCCCCCTCCATTAACATGGTCATGGCCAGTTTATAGGCAAGGCCATAGTTGGGTCCGCTTCCCATGCAGTAAAAAATATCCTCATCTTTGAGTTCTAATGCCCTCTTCTTATTATCTTCTCTGGTGGTTTTGATCAATTCATCCATTAAAGAAGGGATATGATGGAGTTCTTTTAAAATTTCCCGGGAGGTGCTAGAATCATATGCCCCGAATAAAATTTTATAAAGACACATAAGTTGGGTAATGTAAGTTTTAGTTCCAAGAATCGCTTTTTCCCGACCACATCGGGTGAGAACAGTTTCTTCTGATTCCTTCATCATGGAACTATCCTCTTCATTGGTAATGGAAATTGTTTTTAAATTTAAATCATTTGCTTTTCTTAAAGCAGCCAGTGTATCAGCAGTTTCACCAGATTGGGAAGTGAATATTACTCCAGTGTTGTCCGGGTCAATATTTTTATGATAATAAAATTCATAACCAGTATAAACATCCACATTAGCATCTACAACCATATTTATGGCATCTCTGGCAGAATAACATGTGGATAATGAACTACCACATCCTACCAGAAATATACGGTCCATTTCAGCTAATTCTTCTGATATTTCTTTAAGGTGAGAATTTTCAGCATTTAGCGTGTTTATAAGAGCCATTGGTTGTTCCAGTATTTCTTTGTGCATGTCATATTCCATGATTATTACCTTCATATGATAGTATTATGAGATTTAGTGATTCAATCTAAAATAAGTAAAAGTTAAATTTATTTTACTATATATTAATATTTTTGTAGAGTCTGGCTAGACAATCTGCAGTCCTGGCTGCTTCTACCGCATCAGGAGCAAGTAGACATATAATTGGTTCTTTTCCCCAAGCACCTTTATGATAAATAACATCAGGAACCTGCCCTAATTTTTTAACTGATTCTTTTACTCCCCAGGGTATGGTTCCACCTTCCCGGATACTTATGTTTTCTGGTTCCTGATTCCTATCATAAGAAGAAACCAGAAGCCCCAGTTTTTTACATAACTGGATTATAGTGGGATCATATCTTAGATTAATAGCACTCCTCTTATGAGGATCGTATTTTAAAATATTCAAAACCAACCGGGCCATATGAGAAGAAGCCCCAAATTCAGGATCCATGCAGACTATTACCCTGTTGTGGGCCGTGGTTATTCTGCCAGGAATCCCCGCCACGTCTTCCACATTTTTAGCATTTTCTTTAGCCATCACCAGATTACTCCTGACTTCAGGCACCAGTTGCGCAAAATCCTCAGAATCTTTTAAAATTTTAATGGCCTTTTTAAGGTTCTCTAATTCCATGTTACTACTATAAATTTAATTAAATATAACTATTTGCATGAAATAAATTAAAAGATAAATGGATAACATGTATACTCAAATTTTATCAATAAGTTATTATGAATTATGTACATAGGAATAATCTTATTAAGGGGAGGTTCATTTATGGAAAAGGTAAGTACATTTAAAGGTATAAGTGGACAGTTAGGGGCTTTTAAAAAGGAAGTAGCATCTGCAGAAAATGTAGTATTTGCAGGAGTACCGGGAGTGTGCACTCCCTTTGCCCAGCTTTTAGCTTATGCTATACGGGATAAAAGAAATTTTTTTATTCCAAACACTGAAATTGAAAATGCACGGAAAATGAAATTGACTGATTATGGAATGGAATTAGGAAGTTTATCTAAATTTGAAGCAGATGTTCTGGTTATACTTGGTGGTTTGGCCATGCCCCGAATTGGTTCTGAAATTTCAGCCGTGCAGGAATTAATAAAAAAGAGTGTAAATAAGGAGTGTTCTATAATAGGTGTCTGTTTCATGGACATTTTTAGAAAAAGTAGTTGGGACCGGAAAATCCAATTTGACTCCATTATTAATGTAGATATTGAAGGATATGTGCTGGAATAATAATGATTATGAAAAATAATAATTTAAAAACAGTGGGGATGGAAAAAGGACAGCTATATGAAACCATTATTTCCTCCCTCAGTGCAAATGGAGAGAAAAATGCAGCTCCCATAGGGGTTCTATGTAAAAGTGAAGAGGAAGTAGTGGTGTACATTTATCAGGGAAGCCATACTCATAAAAATATATCTAATTCCGATTATTTTGTGGTAAACTTAACCACAAACCCCTTATTATTAACAAAATGCACTCTGGGGGATATTCCAGCAGATTATTTCTATGAATTTAAAGGAAATCCTGTTTTAAAAGAAAATGATGCCTTTTTCATTTCCAGGGTTATTAAGAAAAAAGATCTGGTTCATGAAAATGAATTAGGTTCTTCCCCCATGACTATGGTCACCGCAAAGGTAGAAGAAATAGTGAAAAATGAGGAAGTCGTGCGACCTTTAAATAGGGGGATTTATGCAGTGATTGAATCATTAATACATTTTACCCGGTTAGAAATAGGAGATTTTGAAACACGCCAAAATCTTTATCTTAAAATAAAGGAAATGGATAGAGTAGCCCATAGAGTAGGTAGTGCCAGTGAAAAAAAAGCCCTGCAGGAAATAATGGATGCTGTACATGAAAAATATAAGGATCTGGAATGAAATAAAAGTTATAAAAATTTTCAGGAAATAATCTCTTTTATTACATCCACCTGCTGGAATTTGTTCCCATCAAAGAGGCCCTGGTCACTTATTTTTAGTTCAGGAATAACCAGTAAAGCCAAAAAAGACATGGTCATGAAAGGAGATTCCAAAATACACCCCATATCTTTAACCATGTCATGAAGTGTTTTTAGCTGAAAAATAGCTGTTGAAAGGGGTTGGTTAGTCATTAATCCTGCTAAAGGAAGTTTAAATAATTTTTCAGATTCCTTTGAAATTGCAGCCAGGCCACCACCATTTTTTCTAATTAATTCCACCCCGCGTGCCATGTAATCTCCATGGCTTCCCACCACCACAATATTGTGGGAATCATGAGCCACACTAGAAGCCAGAGCTCCCTCTTTTATTCCAAATCCCTTAACAAATGCATTGGACATATTATTTCCCCCATACCTTTCTATCAGGGAAATTTTCAACACATCTGATGGTATGTCCGGTTTTATTATACCCTCTTTAATTGCTAGATCCGCCTGGGACTCCTGAGTTATTATCTGGCCATCTTCCACCTTGATAACCCTGACCCTGACTTTAGACCCATGGGAAAAAATATTAAAATCAGATGGTTTTTTTTGTTTAAAATGAAAGCTGCTTTTTAAGGGGGCGGAATTTGCCTTAAATAATGCTTTTCCATTTCTAGCCACCAATTTGCCTCCAATATATACTTCCTGAACATTGAAGTTCTCCAGAGTATCCACTTTAATAAAGTCTGCCAGTCTTCCGGGACTTATAGCACCCATTGGTAGCGAGTAATGATTTGCAGGGTTTAAAGTAGTCATTTGTATAGCTTTAAATGGATCCATTCCTAGTTTTATTGATTTTTTTATCAATATATCCATATGTCCTTTTTGTAAATCTTCCAGGTCTTTATCATCAGTTACTAAGAATTCTCCTCCTACCTTCCACAGTGATTCCAGGTTTTGAGCAGAGGAACCCTCCCGAATCATGATTTTCATTCCCAGTTCTTTTTTTTCCCTGGCTTCTTCCAGAGTACTGCATTCATGGTCGGTACTTATACCTGCTGAGGTATACTTGCATAAATCTACTCCAGATAGAAGTGGTGCATGTCCATCAACAGGTTTATTGTGTTTATGGGCGATTTCAATCTTTTTTAAAACTTCTGGATCTTCATGGATCACCCCCGGGAAATTCATCATCTCACCTAAAGCCACTATCTCCTCTTTTTGCATTAAAGCTTCTATTTTCTGGTGAGATATTGTTGCACCTGATGTTTCAAAGGGTGTAGCGGGCACACATGAAGGCGCAGTATAGAAAAACCTTAAGGGCACCTTGGATGAATCTCCAATCAGGTAATCTATACCCTCTATTCCCATTACATTGGCAATCTCATGAGGGTCAGCCACCACTCCCACCGTACCATGGGGCACAACAGCCTGAGCAAAAAAAGCAGGAGTAAGCATGGAACTTTCAATATGTATGTGAGCATCAATTAATCCCGGGATGATGATCCCTTCAAAATCACCTTTTATTCTATTTACACAGCTTATAATACCAGACTCTATTTTAATTTCTGCAGGATAAATCTCCCCGGTAAATACATTCAAAATATTTCCTTTAATCAATGCCATGGCCCCCATTTTTTAGATAATTAAAATAAAAAACTTTTTTTAATTTTTATTCTTAAGAAATAATTAGTTTAATTAAATATTTAATTTAATTCCAGAGAAGTGTTAGATAAATGATCAAGAAATATATGAACCCTGTTAAAAAAAAATATTATTAATAAATAAAGCCCATTTATCCAGTCTGATCTTATTAAATTAATAATCAAAGAATAAGTGATAGTGAAGAAACTTATTTAGGTGCAGAATTTCCAGTATAAAAGAAGTTTTATGGCTAAATAAAAAATGGAAATATGAAATTTCCAAAAACTACTGCTTGATTTATTTGTCGGCTTTTAATTGATTATAAAGAATAGGTAAAAATGCCCCTACATCTGTAACTATGCTTACTACCTGGGCACTTCCCCTATCTGCCAGTTTAGTAACTGTAGCTGGATTAATATCAACGCATATGCTTTTAACCTGAGATGGTAGTATATTACCGGTGGCGATGGAGTGCAGCATGGTTGCAATCATGATGACCATGTCCACCTC
>CAMYKT010000043.1 GCA_947259185.1 uncultured Methanobacteriaceae archaeon | reverse complement strand
AATTATTGATAAATACCAGGAATATCCCTCTCTTTTACCGGTAAAAATCAAAAAGAATGAGGGGATTTCTTCTACCCGTAACCTGGGGATTAAAATGTCTTCCGGCTATTACGTGGCTTTTTGTGATGATGATGACTTTTTTCATCCCCAAAAAATTGAAAAACAAATAAAAGTCCTGGAAGAACCAGGGGTGGGATTAACTTACTGTGACTTCCAGGTGGTAAATGCCCAAAGTGAATTGTTGACTGATGCTTCTGTTCCTGAATGGGATTTGGATAAATGGTTAAAAGATACCTATATTGGTCTTTCCACCCTGGTGGTGGAAAAAGAAATCCTGGAAAAGGCGGGTTTATTTAATGAGGAACTATTTGCCAGTGAAGATTTTGAACTGCTTTTGCGGTTATCCACCTTAACCACCTTTAAAAAAACAAAGGGTTATCTGGCCTCTAGAAGAATACATACATCTAATCACTCTCGAAAAACATCTAAAATATTAATAGAACGATACAAAATATATAAAAAGTATGGATATACTACCCTTGGACTTTATACTCTTTTTAGAAACCTTTTTATATCCAATACAATTTTCTATCTATATGAGCATCCCCGGCTATATGAAACCCTGAAAAAAATTAAAAGATAAAGTATTACTATTTTTTTTAGAAATAAAAATTTACAGAAATTATAAATGATTTATGCAATTTTTTTACATTCAATCTTAATGTTAAAATCTTGGAAATTAGATATACATTCGAAGATAAACCTATATCTTTATCCTTTCTTATTTATTGTTCTGGTAAGAAAATATTTTATCTAATTATATCCACAATAACTAGCTAAAGTAAGATTACGATCTTAATCGAATTAGACTAAACCATTAACTGATTATGGAATAATTGGTAAAAAAGTTTTTTAAAAGATTTAATAGAAATTTTACCTCTCAATCGGATAATCTCATTATATATATAATACATGTGGAACAGCAAAAGCCAATCATATTTTTCATTCTTCTAAGCGATTAATATCCTGAAATTGATCAAAGTGTTTGTCAAAGCTGTATATTTCCGTATTCTTAGTATTTCTCATTGCAGCAACAGTTACTAAATCATTAAACCCGATTTTATTGTTTTTATACTGTTCTGCTAACTCTATTGCTCCAAATAACTCGTTTTGAGTTATTTCATGGATCTTTACATTTGGTGTTTCAATTATAAATTTAATTACATCCCTTGCGATATCATGTCCTTCCCATTTTTCGAGAATATTCATGATTTCAGCAATTTGAAATGTGGTAATTCTTACTTGAATTCCATTTTGTATTTTTTTAAGAATTTTCGTAGAGTTTTCCTTTATTCTTTTCTCGTTTTCAGTCAATTCATCTTTTTTACGTATGATTGCATGAATGAAAATATTTGTATCAATATACTTTACCATTTATTGATCCTCCTGTCCTTGATTGGACTTTATTTTAGTAATTCTCGTTTAATATTATCCCAATCTGCTAAATCAGATTTTAAATCAACTTCAAGAGAATTAAAATGTTTTGTAATGTCTACCGGTTCATGACTTTTTAATATGATTTCTCCGTCCTTAATTTTAAGTACAACATAAGAATTGTTTTTCAAATGTTTATTTCTCCATTTTTTTGGAATAACAATTCTACCATGGCCATCAACCTGTTTTATCATCTCTTGTACTTCTTCACCTTTTACTTGGCTCATGTTTTTTCCTCAAGTTCGTATCAATTTCTTTACGTATATTGGTGGTTATAATATCTAATTAGAAAGCTTATTAGAAATTTACCACTATCATTAAGGTAATTTATTCTTTTTGGAAGATATATACTTATGGATAATTTTATTTTTTGCCATTTTTTTTATATGGCATTAATTTTTTCTATTTATTATACTCACTATTTATTTCAGCACTGATTCTTAAGAGCACCATACCTGAAAAAGCAGCATAAAAATCACCTAAAAATGAAAAAACGATAAATTAAAGCCACCTTAATTAAGATGTGATATTCCCACTTTCAAATAATTTCCTTAAGAAATCCCATCCTAAAAAAACTGCTACTGGTCATAATATTGATCCAATTGATCTAAAGCCTCATCCAGGCCAAAAACTGTTCCATGACTAACAGGCTAGATCATGTGATAAAATTACATCCCTGAAGGTAGGGGAGTACCTAATTTTTTACTCTACCAACAATAGTCAAAACCAGGGCTAAAAAAAAATTTTATTCAACACTTGTTATAAAAATATTTTTATATAGGCCTATTAAATCTCATAATTAATATTTAAAGCTTTTTTATAGGTTTCCAAATGAGCACGGACACATTTATCCAGGTAAAACTTCTGAACCTCTTTTAATCCATTTTCACCCATTTTTTTACGTAAAGTTTCATCTTCCATGAGCCGGATTATACTCTCACTTAAGGCCACCGGATCCTGAGGAGGTATGATAAACCCTGTTTTATGGTCTACCATCTGCTCTTTTATAGCCCCTACATCGGTGGCAATAACTGCTTTACCCATGCACATGGCTTCCAGTATCACCAGGGGCGTGCCTTCAGCAATAGAAGGTAAGATTAAAAGGTTTGATATCCCCAATATAGATGGTATGTCTTCACGAGAGCCTAAAAAATAGATACTATCTGTTAAATTGAGTTTTTCAAGGAGTTCTACCAGTTGCAAATAGTACTCTTTTTGGGTGGAGGGAACATCACCTACCAGGAGCAATTTAAAATTCGGATTATTTTCCAGTACCCGGGGAAGGGCTTCTATAAGATAACGGTGCCCTTTAACTGGATTTATATTGGCCACACAGACCCCTATAAAATGGGAATTATTTAAACCCAGCTCGGTTAATAGATGTTCTTTTTTAAGGAGGGCCTGGTTCAGGTTGAATTTATCCGGGTCCACCGGTTCATATATTACCTGCACATTGCTCCGGGATTTAAAGCCCTCCCCTAAGTAGTACTCCCCCAGGCTGGAGGCAATGACAATTATCTCTTCTGCCACCGGTTTAACCAAAATCATCATAAGAGAAATTAAAAAGGAGGGATAAAGGGAACTCATAAGGTGCCACACCACTTTTTTTCGGCTAAGGTAAGCAGCTAAAGCGGGCTGGAAATTTAAAACACCATTAACATGAACCAGGTCTACATCCTCCCGCCTCATAAGGCGCATGAATTGGAATACGGTTAAGGGTATAGTCACTATCCAGAAAATATTTTTTATAATTGATTTTACAGAATTGAAATTTGATGGTCCGGGGAAAAAGATTTCATTAACCGGAAATCCTTCCCGTTGGGCATAGCTGGTGAAGTTATCATTACCTGAAGAAGAGGGACAGGCCAGGATGGTGTTTACTCCCTCTTTTTTTAGTTTCTCTGCTACAGAAATCACCCTGATTTGGGGCCCACCCAGATAATTTTGCATAACCACATTTAGTACCTTCATTCAATTCACCTGGTTAATATCACCTAAAGCACCTTCAACCAGTTTAAAGCCTTTTTTTGAGCTTCTTCAAGTTTTAAAGAAGGTTGGAAATCATGGGGATAAGCCTGAATTTCCTGTATTTTTTCATCCATCCCTCCAGAGAGTACCTCTTCTAAGGAGATACAGGCCTTACTATTTAATCCCACATCCCGGGCCATAGCCCTGTTTTTTGGGGCGTAATCTATTATTAGAAGTGGTAGATTGTTTATAAAGGCAAATAAGCAGGAGTGATATCTCATCCCTATAAAGGAGGAGCAGGTTGATATTTCATTAAGTATGTAAAGGGGATCCGGATTATAAGGAATTATTTCAACCCTATTCTTAAAGTCCATTAATTCAAATAGGGAATGGGTAATCTGGATGTCATCGTGGGGTGGTTGGCCATTGAAGATAAAGAGTTTCAGATGATGGAGGTGACTATCAGCCATCCATTTATTAAGTGCCCGGGCTATTTTCTCTACCAATAAATCATCCTTTTCATTTTTAGGATCATAAATATGGTAAAATGGTAATATGGATACTCCCATAGTTACCCTGGATTTAAGGTTAGTTTTATCCAGGGTATTGTCTTTTTTAAGAAGATATGGCTCTTTTTTTGTTTTATTAATCAGGGGATTTAGCTGGCTATCTTTTTTAAAGATTCCTTCACTTAATAATAAGGATAAATCCAAGGATTGGTAAGTTTTTGTATCCACTCCCATATCCTGCAGGGTTTCTTCTGATAAGGAGTCTCTTACCACAATCAAATCAGCCATTTTACAGGTATTTTTAATTAAGAATTTCCCCCACCAGTTATTTGGTTTTTCCACCCCAATACCCAGAAAATAACATTTTTTGCCCCTTAATTTCATGGCCCCGGTGATTAGAAGGTGCTGTAATAGTCTAGGTATCCTGATTCTCCGGGTACCATAGTCAAAAAAATGGGTGCCTCCTCCCAAGACATAGATGGAAGACTGGAATAATGCTTTAAAAAATAAAAAGCGCTGGAAGGGATTTACTTCTCTAATCCGGTTATCCATGGATTCGGGTATCTTAATTTTTGAGCCGGTGGTGATGGTGAAGGTAGTAGAAGGATATATACTATCCAGGATATTTAAAAGGGAATATAACATGGCATCATCCCCGGTATTTTTCCAACCATAATAGCCCAGTATGAAGATATGTTCCCCAGGATCATCTTTAGAGTTTATTAGAGCCATCTCCATGAAATTAATTCTTGATAAATTCCCTGTTTTTTAAATTTAAAAGGATTTATTCTCCCCATAAAAAAATTTATTTTGAAAAATATTAATCCTGGAAAATATTCCTCTATAGTCCGGATAATCGTAAAAACTATTCCTGATGTGTCCCTGGCACATAACTTAAATATTGTATTTAATGATAGGTGTTACAGCATCAAATAAAGGAATTGTGGTTTTATGAATTATAAAAAAAGTTTAGAAGGGATATATTAATTTTTCATGTCTTCTTTTAAGGTTTTATAGAACTGTTTAAATTCCCAATCCCATTCTGCAGAAACCCGATCTAAATCAATTTCCATTTGCGGGTCATCCTGATACCCGGACAAGGGAATGTGAACTTCAATGAGGGGTGCTTTAACTTCAAATTTAACATTATCAATCATCATCTGAATCTGGAATAGTGCTAAATTATTTAATAGTTCTTTTTCAGTTTCTTTATCCAGTTTAGGATCTTCATAGGTTAATACATATTTAGTTTCCCAGGAGGAATTATTCATCTTGCTTTGTTGGCATTTTATTAGTTTTAACATAAAATTACCTCAGATATTTCTTAAGACTTAATTAAAACTCCTATAAAGGATTATAAAATATATCCTTAAATACTCTTTAATAAATTTATTATATATAGTTATAGGGATTTTTTTTTAGAAAAATTGTTAATAATTTAAACCATTTTAAATTATCTTTGTATATGGAAGCCAAAGTTAATAATTGCTAATTCCCAGTAAAACTATATAAAACAAAGAGGGTACATACTAAGTTAGTATATATAAGGAGATATTATGAACCTTTATTCATTCCTATCACTCATCGTGTTTATCATCTATGTTATAATAGGTTTTTACGCTCTTAAATTGGATAAGAAATCTCCTTTAAACCAGGCTTTTTTTATAGTGAGTATGGCCATGGCCTTATGGTCTCTGGCTTTTACTTTCTTTTTTATGGCACCAGATAAGGAATCGGCCTGGTTTTTTTATAAATTAAGTTCCTGGGGCCGCAGCACCCATCCGGCACTGCTTTTAATATTTTCACTGATTTTAACCCGTAGATACAGGATATGGAAAAATAAATTCATTATTTTTCTCCTCTTAGTCCCGGCTTTAATATTTGTATGGCAGACCTATACCGGGCCTTTTATCACCGGTGATTTGATACTTTTAAATGGAGTATGGTATGAGGATTTACTAAATAACAGTCCCTGGTGGACAGCCTATAGTTTTTATTTTGTGGGTTATAATTTAGTAAGCCTATTTTTAGTATGGGAATGGGGTCAAAGTACCGCCATTGATCGTGAAAAAAAGCAGTCCCATTTCATATTTTATAGTGCTCTTCTGGTTCTTTTTTTAGCCCTTTTTACCAATGCCATTTTACCCAGCCTGGCCATATATTCTGTACCTGCTGTGGGCAATATTCTGGGTATGGGAGTTATAATTGCCATCTGGTATTCTATAACCCATTACCAGCTTATGCAGATTGATCCTTCCATGGCAGGAGAAATCATAATGGATAAAATAACCGACATGGTAATTCTCCTGGATCCGGAAGGAAATATATCCCGGGTTAATCCCCGTTTAGAAATGCTTCTTGGTTTTTCCCAGTCCAGTTTAAGGGGGCGTCACTACTCCACCTTCATCCCGAATCAGGTTGAAAAAAAAGTACTGGGCGATAAAATAGATTTCTTAAAGCTGCAGCATGAGAAAAGATCCCGGGATTATCCACTTAACCAGAAAATAGAGCTTCACTATCCCACCCGGAAGGGTGATACCATACCGGTGGAGGCCCTTATTTCCTTGATTACTAGTGAGGATGAAATAGCTGGTTTTGCCTTAGTAGCCCAGGATCAGCGCCAGACCATCAAATTAAAACAAGAAATTCAGGAAAAGTTAAAGGCTCAGGAAAATGTTAAAAGACATCTAAAGGCCCTGCAGTCATTAAACGAATTAATTGTCTCCATGAACCAGATTATTACCCCCCAAGAGTTACTGGCCAAAACTCTTGATTCCTCGTTGGATTTACTGGAATTCCAAAAAGGTGGGGTTTATTTAATTGAAGGAGATGATTTAAAACTTAAAATACATAAAAATTTTGATGACGATATGTTAAAAGCAAATAGTAATTTTAAAGTTGATAAAAAGCCATTTGCATCATTATTAACAGAAGGTAGTTGTTTTATCAGCAACTGCTACCTGGAAATCAACCCTGAAAAGGCCCGTAGATGGAAGGTTAATTCCCTGGCTGCCGTTCCCCTTAAATCTAAAGAAGAAATTTTAGGGATGCTGGTGGTATTTGGAGAAGATAAGCATCCCTTTTTGGAGATGGATAAAAATATTTTAGAATCTATTGGCCGGGAGACAGGTGCTTCCCTGAGCCGTATTAAGGCCGAAGAAGAAATTATATCCGCCCTCAAAGATAAAGAAGTACTTTTAACTGAAATACATCACCGGGTGAAGAATAATATGCAAATTATTTCCAGTTTACTTAATCTGCAGACCATTTTCACTTCTGATGAGAATATACGTCAGGTAATCAGGGAGAGTCAGGGCCGGGTGCGGAGTATGGCCCTGGTACATGAACACCTCTACCAGAAACACACCCTCTCCCAGGTGGATTTAGCATCTTATATGGAAGGTCTGCTTACAGAACTGATTCGAGGATATCAAAGCCCTAAACGTGAGATTGTTCTTGATCTGGATGTGGAGGATATGGAACTGAACCTGGATACCATCATCCCCCTGGGCCTTATTTTAAATGAACTGGTAACAAATTCACTTAAATACGCATTTCAGGATCGATTAAGAGGATTATTATCCGTTAAAATAAAAAAAACAGATGAAGGTTACTGTATGGAGGTTAAAGACGATGGTGTGGGTCTACCTCCTGAGATAGATATAGAGAATACCACCACCCTGGGGCTGATGCTGGTGCAGAATCTGACCCAGCAAATCGAAGGAGTGGTGCAACTGGTACCTCATGAGGGGGCCTACTTTAAAATTTTATTCCAGGAAATTTACTACAAGGACAGATTTTAATTTGAACCTTAATTAAATAGATAGTTGAAAGCTAAACTATTAGTTTAATCATAGCAGACTTTGATAATTAATGCATCTGTTTAGAGGATGAATTTTAGTCTTTAAGGGTGAGTGAGGTAAAATATTTTTTTAAATTACCATCTTTATCCCTATCTCTTTTTGGTGAAAAATAAAATCCGCTCATTTTAAAATTTTAATCCCCACCTGGTAAAAAAAAAATTAGCTGGTATTGGGGGTAAGATGATTGAGAATAATTTTTATAAGAAAATGCAGTTAATGGCATTTAAGGTGAAACTTAGTAAAAATTATCATTTTTACCTTATTAATTTCCATCTAAATCCAGTTTTATCTTACTTAAAAAAAAGGTGGATAAAGTGAGTTATCTTACTTTAGTTAGAAATTCACTCTAGTTAGAATTTAGTTAGAAATTCACTCTAGTTAGAATTTAGTTAGAAATTCACTCTAGTTAGAATTTAGTTAGAAATTCGCTCTAGTTAGAATTTTCGAAAAGTTTAGATAAAAAAATATTATTTTTATTAAAATCTGGTAAATTGCTAAGATATAAATTTATTAAAAATTATATTATCTTTTATGATTTTTGCTAAGGAAAAAGAACTTTATTTATCTGGAAGAATGGATTATACCCAGATTTTATATTCATCCCTCAGGTGATAGGTAATGATTCTGGTTAATGAGGTTGAATCTTCCTCCATTATATCTCCTACCACTACTCCCCGGGCAGATTTTGTAATAAATCCCTACATCGGGTGCAGCCATGGGTGTATATATTGTTATGCCCGCTTTATGAAACGTTTTACCGGTCACCAGGAAAAGTGGGGAAAATTTGTGGATGTGAAAGTCAATGGGGCCCAGCTGGTTCCTCATCCCCGGCCCAAATTTAAAGGAAGTTCCATACTCCTATCTTCAGTGACTGATCCTTACCTGCAGCTTGAAAAAAAATATGAATTGACCAGGAGAATAATTCAGGAACTCCTCCCCCTGGAAGGATGTTTAATGATTTTAACTAAATCTGATCGGGTATTAAGAGATCTGGACATCCTGGAAAAGATGAAAAAAGTGGAAATTGGGTTTTCCTTTTCCACCCTGAATGAAAACCTTAGAAAAGAAACTGAACCCCATGCAAAAACTATAGAAGAGCGATTAAATGCTCTAATCCAGGTAAAAGAATCAGGATTTAAAAATTTTTTATTTATCAGTCCCATACTACCTTATTTAACTCCCTGGAAAGATATAATTGACACTACCAGGGATTATGTGGATTATTACATGTTCGAAAATCTTAATGTAAATGGTAGTGTATGGCCTTCGGTTTTAAAGTGGTTGAAAAAATTCCATCCCCACCTGGTGGAGGAATACCGGTCCATATATTATGGGGAGTCTTCCTACTGGATTGAAGAAAAACAGGCCATTAAAGATTACTGTAAAAAAGAAAAATTGGTGAGTGAATTTTATTTTCATCATAAAAAAACTAAATAACTATATTAAATATTCTACCTCTTTTTAAAGCCCTTCATCAACCAGGAAATGGAAATAATTAATTTTAATTTTTGAAAATAAGCAGGGTATGCAAAATGCTTTCTTATAAAATCAAAGTCACTTAGCCACCGGATATAGTCCTTTTCCAATAGCCCTAATATTCTGTTAAATTGATTAAAATCATGCTTATGAAAGGTTTAATAGTTAAAAAAGAATGCTGATGAGGCATTAAGATTAGAGATATTTCGTGGCTTTTTTAGAGAAATATAATGATTTTAAAGGTTTTTTTAGGAGTATTGGCCAAGTTTTTGTAAATTTATTTTTGATTAAGCGAACATTGTATATTTGAAGGTTAAAGGCTTCTTTAAGAGGCCTTTTTTAATTTTAAGTTCTCTTTTTAGTCCGGGAGTAGTAATATGTCCCTTCCTAATCCATTTAAAAATGCTTTAATCCGGGTTTATTTATTTAAAATAGGAATGTATTATGCTTAAAATTTGGAATTGAGTTAGAATTGATAATATAGGGAGGTAAGTATTATAAAAGGTCTTAAGACAGCTTTATTGGATTAAATAAAGTTTTAGGTGGCCTTCTTTCTAATTTTTATCCACAATCTTTATATAAGATGATGAGGGCAAGTAGTAGAATGTCATGTTGACTTGTGAAAGGCCTGTAACTATATGAAGTTAATGAAAAATTTAAGACAGGTTTAAGTTTCAGTCCACATGATGCGGAGGAGGTAAAATTTCGCGAATAAAAAAAATTGCAAGCATACTATTTTTATGCTTAATCATAGCCAATGGTGGTGGCATATACGCCCTTGATAGTGAAGAGCTACCACCAGTAGAAAACATGGAGCATCCCTCCATGGATCAAAATGATTATATGGAAAATCCTCAGGAGGAATATCCAGATTCAAGTGTCTTAGAACCTGAATATGAATCTTCTTCTGAGGAAGAGCTTACAGATACTTCTACTGTAGATCCGGAAGTAAAATATGCTGCTGGTGGAGACACCGAGTCAGCTATTTTAGAAAATGGAGATACCAGTCCTGTAGTAAATGAAGCCAACATCATTCCCACCAGTACTAAAAAAGAAGCCAGTATGGAGGACATTCTTGATGCTTCCACCCGGGTAAAGAATTTCATAGACCTGCATAAAAGGTTACCTAACTTTGTTACGGTAGCTGGAGAACAGGTATTGATAAGTGATTTTCTTTATATCTCAGTTAAAGGACTTCTAGGAATATCCTCTGGTCAAAATGGAAATATTGCTTATGAGAGTTATGGTTTACCTGCTAATTCATCAGGTACCAGCAACCTGAGAGGCACCATGCTTAAAAAAGATTATCTGGATTTAGCCAGCAGAATCGGTAATTTCATGGATGCTAATGGGGTTGCACCGAACTTTGGTCGTAGCACTCGAGGAAACATAAAATTTGAATCAGCAGTATATCTTTTTGCCCGGATACTGGATTTCCAGAACATCAACAAGCAGTTACCTAACTACGCTTACATGGCACCTCTAAACCAGGTTAGAACCACTCCCCTGGCAGATACGGTACCAGTAACACCTGGAAACAATAACACCAACCCTGGAAACAACACCCCAGACGACAACAACACCAACCCTGGTAACGACACTAGTAACCCTGGAAACAACACCCCAGACGAAAACAACACCAACCCTGGAAACAGCACACCTGGAGAAAACACTGAACCACCGGTAGAAGATAACCCTCTGAAAGTTACTGTAGGTCAGATACTGGACGCTGCTAATCGGGTTAAGGCTTTTGTAGAAAAAAATAAGGCCTTGCCGAACTTTGTCACTATTGGTAACATGCAGATTAATATGAGTCAGTTCCTGTATCTTTTAAGTGCCGGACTGGTGCAAATTAATACTGGATCCAATGGGGATATTGCCTTTGGCGATTTTAAAGCACCTACCGCATCCAGTGGTAATCAATTATCCAACTCCCTGAACAGAAATTCCTATATGGATCTGGCCGGGAGAATTAAGGATTTCATGGAAAACAATTTACAAGCACCGAACTTTGGAAATACCAATAATGGTAGAATCAAATTCGAGTCAATGGTATACATGTTCTCCAAGATAATGAGCTTCCACTCCAATCAGGGAAGGTTACCTACTTTTGTAACCCTGGCTGATACCAATGCAGTGGCCACCACTTACAACCAGAATCAATCTGCTGGTGGTGGAGATAAGCCGGATTACAGTGCCTATGCCATTTATCTGGCAAATAGTCAAAACTGTCAGGTCACCAACTCGGCCATAGTTAACCTGGCTAATTCTTTAACCAGTGGATTAAGTTCCACCTGGGATCAAGCTGAAGCCATATTCAACTGGGTACGAGACCGTGTAAGTTACAGTTTCTATTACAATACCAGATATGGTGCTTTAGGTACTCTAAACAGTAGAACAGGTAATTGTGTGGATCAATCCCATCTGGTAGTGGCACTAACGCGTGCTGCTGGAATACCTACCCGGTATGCTCATGGTGACTGTACTTTTTCCAGTGGAAGCAGATACGGACACGTCTGGGCTGAAATTTTAATTAATGGAAACTGGGTAAGAGCAGATCCTTCCAGTTCCAGAAACCGTTTAGGTGTAATAAATAACTGGAATACTGGAACTGCATCTATTAAAGGGTACTACGCATCCTTACCATTCTAAAATAACCCCCTCCCTTTTTTTATTTTTTTTTTAAAATTGATATCTGGAAAGTTTTTAAAGTTTTTTTTTAAATATTGAGGCTGTCTCATAATTAATTTTTTATTATTTTTTTCTATTTATTTTATATTAGTGTTTTTAAGGGTTAGTTTTATATTCTAGTAGTGTTATATTTTTATTTAGTTATTTATAGTTTCT
>CAMYKT010000042.1 GCA_947259185.1 uncultured Methanobacteriaceae archaeon | reverse complement strand
TACCCAATTACGTGGTTATAAACACCCGCCGGGTAAGATAAAAACAATTAATTCCCCCTTTTTTTTCTTTTTTAAATTAACTCATAATAGATATTATCCCTGATTATTTCTAATTAAAAATAATAATTAATTATAAACTCTATGATTTCTATAATCCACTTAAAGGAGTGATAAATCTATGAAAAAGTTATCCAATCAAATAATTTTCGGGATTATTTTACTTATTATCGGGGTTCTATTTTTACTGCGCAGTACCGGGATTTACAATACCGGTAATTTGCTCAGTTATGTTCCCTCCTTATTTATAATCCTGGGGATTTACAGTCTAATTAAAAGTGGTTTTAAGAGTATCAGTGGTCCAGTTACCATGATTATCATCTTCACGGTTATCCAGTTACTGGTTCTGGGTGTTATTACCTGGTCTACCCTCGCCAGCTGGTGGCCTTTAGTCATCATCCTCATTGGTGCAGGGATTATCATTAATCATTACCAGCGGGATAAAAGTAAAGTTTATACCCGGGATAACATCGATTTAATGGCCATATTAGGAGAGGCCCAGAATACTATCAAATCCAGCTCATTTAAAGGAGGAGACCTTACCGCTGTACTGGGAGGAGTGGAACTGGATCTTCGAGACTCTCAAACCGGACCGGAACCGGCCATTATAAATGTTACGGTACTCCTGGGAGGAGCTGAAATTAGAGTCCCTGATGACTGGGATCTTAAAATCAATGTGGTGCCAGTTTTAGGTGGAGTGGATGATAATAGAACCCGGATGAGTAATAGCAGCCCTAAAGAAAAACCTGATTTAATTATTAATGGAATGGTAGCCCTGGGTGGGCTGGATATCCACGATTAAAAAAAAAGGATATATATTTTCAAAAAGGGGTTTAAGTACACCCCTTACTATTTTTTAAAAAGAAATTCCCTGAATAGAGGATATTTTAGTTTAAATTATTTTTTTCATATACGGTTACATTTCCCCTTTGTCTTATGATGGTGTATCCATCCAGGGTGAGTTTTCCTTCTCCAGTATAGTAATCCGGGTTTACTTCTTCAAATAATTCCTGGAATACTTCCGGGCTTACCTTACCTGGTATACGAGTATATACGAATTTTTTCAAATACCAGCTGTAAGCCGGGCCTCTTACGGCAGCTATAACCCTATCTTCAAATTCAGGGTCATAATTAGTCAGCCAGTTAGCAGTTTCTTTTTCAATTAAAACCACTTCATCTTCCCGGGGCATGTTATCCATATAACTAACTGCAGATAATAATAAGGCCAGTACCAGCACCAGGGAAATAGCAGGAGATATCCAGGTGGTGTTTTTAAATTTAGTTTGTATAAGGCTGGAAATTTGCCTGATTCCCAGGGCCACCCCATAGGCTAAGGGTGGTACCATGGTAATGAAGTAGCGGTCCACTTTTACCGGGTGGAAACTGTGCATAATAAAAAAGGCGAAAAACCAGGTTAAAAACATTAAATCCAAATCCAGATACTTTAATTTATAGTCTCTTAGTAAATAAAACACTGATAATGCCCACAATATCAATAAAACTTCACTGTACACATAGGATATACTACCATAGGTAAAAATTAAAAGCAAACCCAGCACCAATACTCCAGCAGCTTTAAGGTAATTTTGAGGTGTTTTTAATGTTTTCCGGGTTTTAAGGGCAATTTTAATTATATAAATAATTATCCCGGTTATTATAAGTCCTAAAAGTACATAGGCCAGTAAATCAGGTGTTTGCTGAGAGGGCCATAAGAGCTGGCTGTAATTATCAGGAGCAGGGCTGGAGAGGTACTGAGGTATATTTTTCAGATAGTATAATAAATCCAGGTTATATCCCGGGTTCAATTCTGTGGCAGTTCCAGCCGCTGAGGCAGAAAATTGAGATATGAAGGGGAAGGGTTTTCCTATTTGACGGTAGAAATACCACATAAAGGGGAGGTAGATTAAGACCCCCAGGATAATTCCTTTTACCCCATTTTTTATTTCTTCTTTTTGGGGTTGGTTAAAGAATATCAAAAGCAGCATGGGTATTATTATCAGTCCCGAGGTGTAACGGGTTAAAAAGGCCAGCATGGCCACAGGAAAAGCCACATAATAATAGCGGGAATCATTTTTAACCGCCAGGTAGGTGAAGTACAACGCCCAGATAGATAAGGATATAGCGGGAGCATCCAGGGCTCCACTTACTGCCCAGGCCATTAAAATAGTGAAGGTGGCATAAGATAAGGCCCCGGCCAGGCTTTCATATTCATTGAACCTGATTTTAAGTAGTAAAAACATTCCCACCGCACCCAGGATATAGAATACCCCACTTATCATAAAAAGAGGCAGTTCAAAAACATACCCTGCCCGGAAAAGAAGGGAGGTTAAGAAGGGTAAAAAGGGTGATAGGTGCAGGGTATCCCCGATACCCATACCTGCCATTTTAAGAGCGTTATTAAGGTATAAGAATATATCCCAGTAGGCCACTCCAATCTGAGACTGTATAGAAACTAATTCATAAGTGATGATTAGCATTAAGAGCCCTAAAAGGGCCATGAATAGTAAAGATACTTTATTTTTATGGATGATATCTGTAATTTTTCCCATGCAATTTCCTCTAAAATTATGATTATAATTCTAAAATAATAGTAAGATTTAGATATAAATTAATCTATCCAGATTAAATTATTTCTCCCGGAGGTAATAGTGATTCTTATTATTTTTAGTTTCATCTCTTAAGTTTTAATGAATGATAACCTTAACATTTAAATCCAGTTAGTAAATATCAACACCTTAAAAACCCTCCACCCTCTCAAATATAATTATATTGGCCACCCTTTGTACTTCTACAAATCCGGTGAGGTTAAGGGGGGGGTCACTATAGTAATTTATAAAGTAGGTGGTGTTATTTTCCAGTAACATCCGGGAAAATTGAGCATTGTCTTCAAAGTTTTTAGGCCATCCCCTTTTTACATTCATTTTAAGGTGCCAGCTCATAGCCGGCCAGTAGTCCGAATAAATCACCTTATCCTGATAATCAGGGTCATAATCTTTCATAAGGTTTCCTGCCGTTTCCAGATCACCATAGATGTGCCGGGGGACATTGTAGGCATAGGGTTGGATTGATGAAAACAAGAGTAACAGGGCCAGTATAATAGCCAGTAATCCGGCACTTATCTTTTTTTTACTTAACTGGCTTAACTTACCCTGTACTTGATTGAATCCCAGAATCAGGAGGTAGGCTAAAGCCGGGGTGGTGGTGATAAAGTAGCGGTCCACCTTGATTATAAGGAAGCTGTGGGAGATGAAGTAGGTTAAAAACCAGATGAGCATCAGCATATCCAGAGAACTGTTTTTCCCTGCCTGGTTTTTGGTGGAGTAGTAAATTAAAAAGATTAAGGCCAACATGGTCACCGCCGCAGGTAGGTAGGAATTGCCCTGCAGGGTAAAGATAAATAAAAGGGATAGTATTATCCCGGCTACTAATACCAGGGCTTTTTTTCTTTTTGAGGTTTTAAAGTTTTTAAAGCACCAGATATAGCGCATAGCATAAATTAAAAGCCCTGCCCCGGCAATTATAAGTATTAAATAGGAAACCATATTGGTCTGGGCCAGGCTGGGGTAGAGCATGGTGGCGTAACTATCATTTACCGGGTAACTGGATATGTACTGGGGAAAATGATTTATATAATAGCTTTTTCCAGGAAGGTAAGCCGGATCTCCCTGGGCCGGGTCATTGGCCACACTACCCTCAAGTAGATTTAAAAAGGGTACTGGTGTTCCCAGTTTAGAGTAAAAAAAGCCCATAACCGGGGCCAGTATAAGTAATCCTATTAAGAATCCCAGGGCCAGTTTAAGGAGGTGGTCTTTTTTTAGCTGACCTTCTAAAATTATGGTTAGAAAATAAAATCCTAAAGGCAGGATCATAAGCCCGCTGGTGTAACGGGTGAAGAAGGTTAAAAAAGCCAGGGGGAATACCAGTATAAGTGCCCTCTGGTCTTTTTTAAATCCATATATTAGTACGTAGGTTAGCCAGATGGCCAGACAAACAGCAGGAACATCCAGGCTACCGGTGGCTGCCCAGGAGAGAACCACAGTAAATGAGGAAAAAATTATAGCTCCAGCCACTGATTCTTTAGTGGAAAATCGTAATTTTAAAAGCAGATAAAGTCCTATTATCCCGGAAGCAAAGATAAGGCCACTTATAAGGTAGAGGGGGCTGGCCTTAACATAGCCCAGCCGGAAAAAAAGGGAGGTTAAGAAGGAGAGTAATGGTGGTAGCTGGGTAATGGAACCTTCCCCTAAACCAGCATACATTAAGGCATTATTCAGGTACAGGAATATATCCCAGTAGGCCACCCCTAATTTGAGTTGTAATCTTACCAGATAGGCAGATAGGGTTAAGGCGAATATGATAATGATGATTAAAGCCGGATTATTTTTTAGATAGGAGTAAATATTATTAAAGAGATTCATGAGTAAAACCTTATTTTGAGAGGTAAATAATGGTAATATTAAGTGGTCCCAGCGCCCGGAGTTTGGAAGGAATTCTAAAAAAAGCCTATAATTCCAGGGGCATGGTTTAGTATATTATAGTTAAAGGGATATCTAAATACATTGGTTATATAATTATTCTAAAAATATTGAATTTATTAAAATTAATTCCCTGAATCTAATATAAATTAGGGTGCCATATATGAAAAAAAGTAAAAATATTTCCCTGGGTCTTTTATCATTTCCCTCCACCAAGACCGGGATTACTCCTTTATCCAATATGGTGGAGATACTCCTGGCGGTGGTGGGGGATCTGCATCTTGTTTCGGGTAATGAATCCTGTCGAAAGTTCCAGGATGATAATAGGTTGGAATTGTACTGCACCCATCACCGTAGTTCTTCTTTTAGCCTGAAAAGGGTTTGGAATTATTTTTATTTGCAACTTAGTATGGCCTTATATGTTTTACAACTAAGAAAGGTTGATTTCTGGATATTTTTTATAGGGGGCGACACCCTGCTATTACCCATGCTCATGGCCCGATTAACTGGTAAAAGAGTTATATTACTTTTTGCTGGTTCTTCTATCCAGACCCTGGTTCATCGTCAGGATAAATTTGCCGGAATGGCCCGAAGGGTATCCCATCTTAATTGTAGTTTAAGCAATGCCATGATACTCTACTTTAAAAGCCTTAAAACTGAGTGGGGATTGGAGAAATATGAAGATAAAATAATAATCCAGCCCCGGCATTTTATTGATACAAAAAACTTTAAAAGAAATCCAGCTTCTCCCCGAGAATATATAGGTTATGTGGGACGCTTATCCCAGGAAAAGGGAGTTATGAATTTAGTTAAATCAATCCCACTTATGGATAAAAAGGTTAAGTTTTTAATTTGCGGTGAAGGACCTTTAAAAAAAGAAATAAAAGAATATTTAAGGGTTAATGATTTAGAAGATCAGGTGGAGTTAACTGGATGGATAAATCACCAGGATCTACCTGATTATCTAAATAGAATGAAACTTCTGGTGGTTCCCTCCTATACCGAGGGGTTCCCCAATATCATCCTGGAGGCTCTCTCCTGCGGTACCCTGGTAGCAGCCACCACTGCCGGGGCCATAGGAGAAATCATAAAAGACCATGAAAATGGGTTTATATTAAAAAACAATTATCCTTCAACCATATCCGGCTTTTTAGAAGAGTTTTTAGACTATGAAAATCTGGATAAAATCCGGGAAAATGGTTACCATACCGTGGCTGGTTTTGACTATAATAAAATCAAAAAAAACTGGGATGATTTACTATACCGGTTTTATGAGGAAGGTTTGTAGATTTTTTTAATTAAAATGGTGTTTTTAGTAGGGGAGAGTTAAAAAAAATGAAGGATGAACTTAAAATCTGTCTTTTAATGCCCAAAATGTTTCCCCGGATAGGTGGTTTTGAAAATGTGGTATATGATTTATCCCGGGGCTTATCCTGTCAACATAAGGTGCAGGTGGTTTTCACCACCATAAGTTCAGATCGGCCCTTACCTCCCGGGGTGGAGGTTTTTCCATTATTAAAGGAAATAAAAATCAGGTATATTGGTTTTTTATTATCTCTAATTTATAATAGTATTTTTTTCTTTTTTTATGCCTGGCAGGAGAGGCCGGATATAGTTAATGTGCATCCGGTTTTCCCCGGGGTGATGATAACCTGGTGCAGCTGTAAATTGTTGAAAATTCCTCTGGTGGCCACCTCCCATGGAGGGGATATTCAGTTTACCTCGCAAAAGGACTATGGTACCCGGAAAAGTCCCCTGGCCAATTGGATCTTGAAAAAAACCCTGCCCCTCGTAGATCGCCATGTAATTATCAGTAAGGCCATGTATCCCTTTGCCCGGAGTGCTGGTTCTCAGGCCTCCCGGATAGAAATAATACCCAATGGGGTGGACCCGGATTCGGTAAATCTGGATCCAGGTCGTAAGAAGATACTGGAAAGAGAGTTAAATATTAAAAGAGATGACTTTGTGGTACTCTATCTGGGGCGACTCATAGATTTAAAAAGGCCTCAGGATTTACTAAATGGTTTCTATCAGGCTAATCTGGATAATGCAAAGCTAGTTTTTGCAGGTAGTGGAGATAAGGAGATAGAACTAAAAAAAATGGTTCATGATTTATCCCTGGAAGATAAAGTGTCTTTTGCAGGTTTTATAACACCTGAAACTGGTAAATGGGATCTTATTGATCTTTCCCATGTCCTGGTAGTTCCTTCCCTTAGTGAAGGTTTTAATTTAACTGTTATAGAGGCCTATGCTTTGCGTAAACCGGTAATTGGAACCAGAATTGGGGCTCTGGAAGAACTTATTACTCCCGGGAAAACCGGTTTACTGGTGGATAGGCGTTCTCCAGAGGATATAAAAGAAGCCCTTATTTATATTTATGAAAATCCCCAAAACCGGGAAAAAATGGGTCTTGCTGGTCAGGAATTATTTTTAGCCAATTATACCCGGGATAAAATGGTCCACAAATACCAGCAACTATACCAATCCCTTATCACTAAGAAATAATTTTAATTATTTTTTTTGTCGTGTCCACAGGCTCTTTATAAAACGGATTTCCTCTTCATTTAAAGCCCGGATAACAAGCATTAAAATCAAATAAATTATACCACCTGCTATTACCATGAATACCAGGTCTAATACGCCATTTCCTAAAATAAAAGAAGCAAGGTAGATTATTAGAGCCATGATAGCTGAAGAAAATAAGCTCTTGCTTAGAAATTTAAGGTCCAGGTGTACTTTTAAAAACCGGCGAGAGTAGTAGAATATTACCGCTGCTGCAATAAAATAACTGCTTAAGGTGGTTAAAGCAGCAGCAGTTAAACCCAGTGCCGGTATTAAAAACAGATTCCCTAAAATATTCACCAGGGCGGCTATAAACCATATGCTGGCTATGATCCTGGTTTTTTTAACCAGGGCAAATACCAGAGAATAAATGGTGAATATGCTGTAAAAAAATGATCCTAAAGCCAGAATGGGTATGAGGTAATAGGAGTTGGCGGCAATTAAAGTATTGGATAGTAAAACCAGGAGGGGGTAGGCCAGTACACTAATGCCGAAAACTGCCGGGATGCTTAAAAATAAAAATAACTTCACCGAGTAAGTAAAGTAACTGGTGGTTTGGTTCATTTTACCATTATCAAAGTGTCGGGAGATGGTGGGAAGTAAAATAGAAGGAAACGGCATCATTATTAAGGCAATCAGGCTACCTATACTGTAGGCCGGAGAGTAGAAACCTACAAAGGAAGTCCCCAGTAATAGACCTATAAGGTATTTATCACTGGATTCCACTATCCAGTAGGAGATGGCACTGGGAACCATGGGCAGTGAAAAATCCAGATACTCCCTTATCCGGGTAAAGCGAGGCCGATAAATTCCTATTTCCCGGATAATTAAAAGATTCATGATTATAAAAATCACCACCTGGCCAATCAGATAGGCCAGGATAGCTCCATTGATGCCCTGATTTACTATAACTGCATAGGAAACCAGTACCAGACTTAAGTAAACCTGCAAAAATAGGAAGAGGGAATATATTTTTATTTTCTTAAAGGCCCGGAAGTAGTTTACAATAATGGTGTTTATGGCCCCCAGGTAAACCACCAGGGATAAGACCTGGACCAGGAAAACATTACCATCAAATAAGGCCCCGGCAATAAAATCTGAGAGAAGAAAAATGAAAAAGGACAGGACTAAGATAAAACTACCGGCAAAAAGGATAATAGAATAATAACCCTCCTGGATCATATTTTTTTCTTTAATAGAGGGTAGATAACGTATGACTGCATTGGGAAGTCCCAGAGTAGCCACTGCACCAAAAAGTCTTATGGTAACCTGGAATATATTCCACATACCAAAATCAGTTATGCTGAGGTTGTTAGATAATATGGGAATTAATATAATGGTACTCATGGCGGTTAATACATTAACCAGCCCCAATAAGCCCATTCTTTGCATGAAAGATTTGTATTCACTCAAAAAATTTTTCCCCTGATGGATGATTCTTAAATTAATATAAATATAATAATAGTCTTCATTTATTAAATAATTAAATCAAAGATTACCTACTTTACTTTAATATCAAGCAGTATAAGTCTTAAGTAAGAACTATGAAATTTATTAAGAAGGATTACATAGTAAGTATGTACTAATATAAATAAACTGGTAATAAATATGAATTTTAAAGAATTTAATGGTGAATTTTTTCTCTGGTTGCTTTATAAGCACCTATTTAGCCATTTACCCTATTCTCCAGGTAATAAATTGCGGATGAAAATTCTAAAGAATTTTTTAGGAGAATGGGGCGAGGGTTCTCATATATCCACCCAGGTTTCCATTATCTCCCCGGAAAACATAGTACTGGGTAAAAGAGTAGGGGTGGCCAATAAGGTTATCCTGGATGGGCGAGGAAGTATAACTATTGGTGATAATTCCATTATTGGTTTTGAATCAGTTATTTTATCCTGCACCCACAATTCATCCTCCCGGGATATCCCCATAAGGGACCAGGGAATGTTTCAGAAGAAAATAGAAATTGGAGAGGATGTCTGGATAGGGGCCCGGGCCGTAATCATGCCGGGAATTAAAATAGGTGAAGGGGCCATAATTGGGGCCAATGCCGTGGTTACACGTGATGTGGAACCCTATGCCATTGTAGGGGGAGTACCGGCCCGGTTTATTAAATACCGGCCCTGAATCTGAATATATATTTAAGTTTACAGGTGATTTTTTTGGAAGAAAACATGTTAAAAAAAGTTGAAAATAAAAAAGCCCGGATTTGTATCGTGGGGCTGGGTTATGTGGGACTTCCCACCGCTATATTCTTTGCAGAAGAAGGATATGAAGTTATTGGTGTAGATAAAAATCAGGAAAAGGTAAGGCTCACCAACCAGGGTATATCCACCATTGGAGAACTTAATCTGGATGATCGCTTAAAAAAAGTGGTGGATGATCATAAGTTACATGCCACCACCGATACGGTGCAGGCCAGTGGTGATGCAGATATTATCATACTCATTGTACCAACCCCGGTTACTCCTTCCAAGGACCCGGATTTATCCTACATCATATCTGCTGGTGAAGAAGTAGCCCAGGGTTTGGATAGTGGAAAACTGGTTATTCTGGAATCCACGGTTTATCCCGGGGTTACTGAGGAAACCCTAAAACCATTACTGGAAGCTGGTGGTTTAGAAGCAGGGGATGATTTTGGTTTGAGTTACTGTCCCGAGCGTTACAATCCCGGAGATACCGAACATGATATACAGCATGTTTCCCGGGTTTTAGGGGCTATAAATGATTACTGGGGCCAGGTAACCCAAAAATTATACCAGAGCATAATTAATAAAGATGTGAAGATTTTAAGTAATATTAAAACCGCAGAAGCAGCTAAGGTGATTGAAAACACCCAGCGGGATTTAAACATTGCTCTTATGAATGAACTGGCCATGATCTTTGAGAGGCTGGATATTGATATTATGGAGGTCATTGAAGGGGCCAGTACCAAGTGGAACTTCAATAAGTACTATCCCGGGGCAGGGGTGGGGGGACACTGTCTACCGGTTGATCCCTACTATCTGGTTAAAAAGGCCCAGGAAGTAGGTTATCATTCCAAGGTTATTGCCGCAGGTCGGACCATAAATGACCATATGCCCACCCATCTCTACCACCTCACGGCCGATGCTTTGAATGACCATGAAAGGGCCGTTAATAATTCTAAAATCGTGATTTTAGGTTTATCCTATAAAGAAAATGTAGGTGATCCCCGGGAATCCCCGGCCAAACAGTTGATACATAAATTGCAGAGTAAAAATGCCCGGGTAAGTGTGGTTGATCCCTACATCGATATTGATTATGAGGAAGGAATGGAAAAAGACCTCTACACCGCCCTGGAGGATGCCCATGCCCTGGTACTGGTAACTGCCCATGATGATTTTAAAAACCTGGATTGGGAAAAGATAAAAAAATTAATGAAACTGCCAATATGTATTGATGGTCGGAGAATCTATAATCCGATGGAAGTTAAATCCCATGGATTTTGTTATAGGGGAGTGGGGGCAATTAATCACTAAAATAATTTTTACTAAAAATAATGCTTAAATTAAAAAAATAGGGATTAATTATTAAAAATTTAATCCCTGAAAAAGGATTTAATTAAATTCTAAAAAGAGTTAAAATAATATTTTAACTAAAAAAAAACCTCCCTTTTTTTTATAAGAAATGCTCTGCAGTTTGTTTTAATTCCTCTTTAAAATCACCCTGAGGATTGTATCCCAGAAACCGGGCCCTTTCAATATCTGCCAGGGAATGTTTAATATCTCCACTTCGTGGTTTAGCATATTCTGCTTCCAGAGCAGTGTTTAGTATTTCATTTAAGTATTCCACCAGCTCATTTAGGGTGAATCTACGGCCACAGGCCACATTAAACACCCCTCCTTTTTGTGATTGGGCAGCTAATATATTGGCTTCCACCACATTTTTAATAAATGTGAAATCCCGGCTCTGTTCCCCATCCCCGAATATAACTGGTTTTTCGCCTTTCAACATTTTCTGTATGAATTTAGGTATAACCGCTGCATACTGGGATTCAGGATCCTGTCTGGGCCCAAATACATTGAAGTACCGTAAAGATGCTGTTTTCAAACCATATACTTCTTCAAACACTTTGCAGTAATATTCCCCGGTGGCCTTGGTTACTGCATAAGGGGATTTAGGATTAACGGGCATATCCTCCACTTTAGGTAAAATAGGGGTGTCTCCATAAACAGAAGATGATGAAGCAAATACCACTTTTTTTACTCCGGCATCACGTGCTGAAATTAGAACCTTCAAAGTACCGGTTACATTAGCCTCATTGGATTTAAGTGGGTCTTTTATACTGCGGGGAACACTGGGTAATGCTGCCTGGTGAAAAACATAATCACAACCCTCAAAGGTGGCCTCCAGATCAATTTCATTAATATCCCCTAAATCCAGGTCAATGAAACCATCCTGCAGGTGTTTTATATTATCCATACTTCCCGTGGATTCATTATCCACCACCACCACCAGGTTATCAGTACAAAGCTCTTCTACTAAATGAGAACCTATAAAACCCAGGCCTCCTGTAACTGCAATTTTCTTATTTTTTATATTATCAACCCCATTTTTAGAATGACACGTTATGGTAAATGATATTTTTTAATTAAATGGATGAATTTTTATATATAGCGGATAATCCTCTAAAATTTGTAATTATAATATACCTCGATATAAACCTAGCTTAGATCAGGATTTCTCATTCTATTAATTATCAGCTTAACAATTCACCTGAATTAAATATATTATTTTATAAAGATAAAAACTTTTTAAATCAGATACATCTTATTAGAACTCCCAGGATTTAATATTATTGGCCTGAAGTAATGATTTAAAATCTATCAGAAGATTAGAGTATATTAAAATCCACTAGAACTTAAATAATTATTTAGTACCTTAAGTAATCTGAATAAACCTTAGCACCATAAAATAGATTATTTAATTGATTAAAATAAATAAAAAACCAATAAATTCGGGGATATTATTATGGATTGAAATTAATAAAAACCCCTCATAATTAATTAAAATAGTATCTAATGGATTGAAATTAATAAAAACCCCTCATAATTAATTAAAATAGTATCTAATGGATTTAAATTAATTTATAAATTTTAAAAAACATTTAATTTAGGAAAGGTCACGATTATGGATAAAAAGGTAAGTATCATTGTACCGGTTTACAAAGGTCGGATTTATTTAGAAGAGTGTCTGGAG
>CAMYKT010000041.1 GCA_947259185.1 uncultured Methanobacteriaceae archaeon | reverse complement strand
CCACGGTAATAACCGCGGCACCCTTTTGCAAATCCACCTCCCGGCTAATCAAGGTCTGCAGTGAATTAATTAATGATGCACCTGCCACAATAGGGTCTTTACCACTCCAGGGCTGTGAACCATGGGCCTGTTCTCCAATAATCCGGATAAATATACTGTCCTGACTGGCATGGGTGGCCCCTTCCCGGACCATAACCTGACCGGGATAACAGGTGTTATTAGCATGTAAACCTATAACCGCTTTAAGTTCTGGTTCGCGCAGCACGCCCTCTTTTATCATCTGCAAGGCCCCACCATCAACCCCGGTAGGTGCTCCTTCTTCAGCAGGCTGGAAAAGGAAAACCACATTTCCCTTTATTTTATCCCTTAACTGGCTGAGGACCGTGGCGGTGCCCAGGGCAATGGCCATGTTGGCATCATGGCCACATACATGGGATACATCAGTTTCATAACCATTATAATCTGCTTTAACTTTTGATGCATAGGGTAATCCGGTTTCTTCTTTTACCGGGAGGGCATCCATATCTGCCCGGAGACCCACACTAATCCTGGATTTTCCACCATTAAGTACCGCTTTTAATCCTGTTTTAGCCACACCATAAGTTACTTCCATACCGGGCAGACTCTCCAGGTAGTTTCGGATGTACTCTCCGGTTTTTGTTTCTTTATAGGCCAGTTCCGGGTGCTGGTGCAGCCAGCGGAAGATTTCGATTTGTTTAGAGGCAAAGGATCTACTTAATGATTCTATTTCATTTTTTAAATGGGTGATATTAATCACCTCCCGGGATAACTTTATTTTTCATAAATTTTAAGGCTAAATGAATCTCTGATGGGCCTGCCACTCCCCAACCACGTATCGGAATAACTCTTTACCAAAATCAGAATACACATCCACGGTATCCGGATGGAAGGGTACGTTATTAAGGTACTGCAAGCGCAGGGCATCTCCCTGTAGATATTCTGGCATAAGGCCGGAGAAGAAAAAGCCCATCTTCTCTATTTCAGCACACATCCAGCTGGTTACTGGATCCTGTAAGGGTAAATCCAGGACAATTAGATCTATTTTATGCTGGCATAGATCCTGCACCTTTAAGGCCAGTTCTTTTAAAAATGATTCCCCGTACCGCTCCACCCTTAAAAAGGCACTGGAGGTTTCGGATAATACATGGACATTAATTAGAGAATCAGGATAAACCTGGCCACTAAGCTGTTTTTTATAAACCCGGTTTAAACCGGCATGTTTATAAATTTTTTTTAAAATCTTCTCATGTTGCGGGGGCAGGTACACTTCCTGGATATTATCCGGGGCCACCCCGATATAGAAGAGGGCCACTGTCCGTCTTAAGTGGTCCTTTTTAGTGGTCATCTTTTTGAATATGGCGGTGGGGGGTGAATGGGCTAATATGAATCCGGTTTCAGCTGCACCCATCTTTACATTGGCTCTTTGGGACGCTTCATGGACGGTGACAGCCCGACTGTATAATCCTTTAAATCCCCGGTGTTTTATCTCACTCATCATCATCTTCTTCATCCGGGGAAAAAGACCCCGGCCCCGGTAACGGGGATCCACCACTGCCAGGGCAGACTCACCCACCAGATCTCCTACTTCATCAATAAACACTCCCAGATGACCCACCACTTCTTCAGATGGGTTTACGGCCACGCATGAAGTAACCAGACCTGATTCAATTAGATTTGCAAATAGTTCTGGATAATAGACTGCTTCATGGGGATAGGTGTAACCATAAACCCGGTAGATGCACCGGGCCAGATTTACTGCATCAGAGGGTTTCATTATCCTCAGGGTTACCTCTTGCGTTAGTGGTGGTACTTCCTCAGGAGTATCATTTAGCCCGGTTTTATCCACAGCTTCTACCGGGACGTATTTGATGATTTTAACTTCTTTACCATTTTTACCCCGGTATTTACTTTTAACATCATCACTGTAGGCTTTCATAAGGCGGAAGCCTATTTGCTGCAGTTCATCCTCTTTTAAAAGTCCCAGATTAAAGGGTATGCCCTGGTCTTTTACCTTAACCACCATTTTACCGGGTTTTCTTTTAATCTCCACCTGGTAGCGGCCCTCTTCATCAGGACCATAGGCATGTTCAATTACATTACTGCAGGCTTCCTCGGTGGCTAACACTATCCCCCGGGCAGTCTTCTTATCAAATCCACAAAGAAGACTTATATCCTTTACCACTTTAAGCACTGCGGGTAAAAATTTCTCCTGGGCCTTAACATCCAGGTATAAGAGCACATCTTCATCCTGGGCCGGAATATTCATCACCCCTTTCTTATTAAAAAAACGTAAATAATAATCCTCATAAATCCAAAGAGCCGATCTACTTACTTCTGGTTCTTAAAACTCCAGGTATAATATATGATGTTATTATGTATAAGAAAATTTCTGTTAATCAAGCGGATGCTAATCTATTCTAGAGAATGCCTGGTAAAAAACGTGGGGGATAGGGAGAATTGGATTAGGAGAAATGGGGAAATGTATAAATTTCTTATTATGGCTTTTACTCCTAAAAATTAGTAACTTAACTGGGGTTTTAATCTAAAAATTTGCACCATATTTAATGTTTTACTCATAAAATTAGAGTAACCCTTTTTATATCTTTACTCATAAAATTAGAGTAATCATTTATATTTACTTTGATATGTTGTAGCTTTGTTACTAAACCATTTGATTAGATTTAGGGTTATCTATCAAATACACGCCCGCTTTAAGCGAAAAATTTTTATATTTAATTTTGTAAATAATATGTTATGTCTACAAAATCTGTTTACAGTATCCGAATACCTAAAGAGTATAGGGACATGATGGAAGAAATGGATGATATTAACTGGCAAGAAGAAATTAGAAAATTGGCCATGGATTTAATCCAGAAAAAATGTAAACATAAACTTCTAAAAGAAGCAAAAAAGCTGAGGAATGAAATGAAGACTATTGAATCAGCAAAACTCATAAGAGAGGATCGGAGTGCCAGATAAATACATTCTGGACTCCAGCATTATAGCTGCTGTATTCTTCCAGGAAAAATCCTCCTCTAAAGCCGAACAAATAGTAAGTAATAGTGAACTTATTACTGTGGATCTAGCTATGGCTGAAGTATCCAATGTGGCCTGGAAAAGGATTAAACTCTTCCAGGATGATCCGGAGATAATTTATGAAGCATTAAAAAATAGTGTGGAATTTATAAAAACTGCCTGCCAGGTTATAAGAACAGAGGAACTAATAGAAGAAGCTTTTTCCATTGCCTTAAATGAAAATGTAACTATTTATGATGCCTTATTTTTGGCTGCTTCCCAAAAAATTAGTGTGCCCCTTTTGACTCTGGATAAAAGGCTAGCTAAAACCAGTCTGGAAGTTGAACTCTTGTAGGTTTTTTTTTAGAATAAAAAAAAATGATTACTAATACATTTTAGAAAAAAATACCAGGATAAAAACAGATCTCCTGTAAAATTCTAATCATATACTTATTTAACCTAATCATAACAAAAGCAAAAAAGGATAAATATTCTATCTTAAGGTATAAACACGCCCCCTAATAAAATATTAGATTTTTTTACCATTCCGGTGATTTTAACCATGGACAGTAAGCTTAAAACCAACATGCTGGTGTTGGGGATATTTGTATCCTTCCTCACCCCCTTTGTTAGATCATCCATTAACCTGGCCTTACCTGAGCTGGGTAATGAATTTCATTTATCGGCTTTATTTTTATCTGAGATATCCCTGGTTTATTTACTGGTTAATGCCATACTCTACATCCCCCTGGGGAGGATGGGGGATATCTATGGACAAAAACGTATCTTTCAATATGGATTAATCATTTTTACTATAAGCTCACTTTTATCTGCTTTTTCCACTTCTGGAGAAATGTTCTTTATTATCCGGATTTTTCAAGCTACCGGGAATGCCATGATATTTGCAAATTTAAATGCTTTGATATCCTCAGTATTTCCAGAAAATGAAAGAGGAAAAGCATTTGGATTAACCTCCATGGGTGTTTTTGTGGGGTTAATATTGGGGCCCATACTGGGAGGGGCTACTATAGAAATTTTGGGATGGAGGGCCTTATTCTACGTGGATACTCTGATAGGATTAATAGCAGCCATCTATGCTATCAAACGCTTTAAATATGATTGGATAGTTGCCCCTGGAGAAAAATTAGATATTTTAGGATCAGTACTCCTGGGAATATCATTAATAAGTATAATTTATGGATTTACCAATATATCTTACCCGTCCAGCCTGTTTATTATAATTGGGGGGATAATTACCCTTTCCCTGTTTTATCTAATCCAGAAAAGAGTTACTTATCCTCTCCTTAATTTAGACTTATTTAAAAGTAAAAGTTTCACCTTTGGAAACATCACCGGATTTTTAAATTATGGGGCCTTTGTATCGGTAGGATTCATTCTGAGTCTCTATTTACAGTACTTAAAAGGTTATCATCCTCTAATAGCAGGTTGGGTTGTTTCTATTCAAGCTGTAATGATGCTCCTGGTGTCTCCTTTTGCTGGAAAATTAGCCGATAAAATCGCACCAGAAAATGTATCCACCGCCGGGATGGTGATAACCACCCTTGGTGTAGCACTAATGACTCTTATTAATTTCCAGAATGCCCACTACCTGGGAATAATTTCACTTATTATTTTTGGTGGAGGTATAGGTTTATTCTATGCCTCCAATACCAAGGTGGTTCTCTCTGCCGTGGACAATAATTATCTGGGAGTTGCCAGTGCCACCTTAAGTAACAGCCGATCCCTGGGACAGATATTTGGATTGGG
Organism: uncultured Methanobacteriaceae archaeon; assembly: GCA_947259185.1. Lineage (GTDB taxonomy): Archaea > Methanobacteriota > Methanobacteria > Methanobacteriales > Methanobacteriaceae > Methanobacterium_F. Next base: position 7,554 of record CAMYKT010000041.1, on the reverse strand, counting down.
TATAGTAAGCCTGGTGATTTCTGCTATCATGGGACAAGCCCAAATCACGCCCTCTAATTATCCGGAGTTAATTGAAAGTATTCGCATATCCCTGGGGGCCATAGCGCTTTTAAGTGGTCTGGGTATTTTCACCTCCTTATTTAAGGATTAAATAAATATCCTTTTCTAAAAGACCTTAAAAAATGATTATTTTTTTTTAGATATCTCACCTGGTAAAAAGCTCCTTTTAATAAAAAGCCAGGGAGTCGGCACAATTTTTATATATCATTTATTACAAACTGACTGACATCAGTCAAAAAGAGGTTGGATAATGAAAATACTCATTACCGTAATGGGAGTACGAGGGGATGTACAACTTTTCATTGCACTGGCAAAAGCACTAAATGATAAGGGACATGAAGTAAGGGTTGCTTTAAATCAGAAATTCATAACTCTAGCAAAATCTCAGGGCATTAATTATTATTCTCTGGGAGGTGAAGCTGATGCTGGAATAAATGAAATGCAAAAGATAATAAGAGCAAAAAATAACTATCAAGCTGCAAAAATAGGAACAGACTTTTTTTTCCAGGGAGTCAGGGAACATACTACCACCCTGCAGGAACTATGTCCCCTTCATGATTTAATAATAGGTTATGGAAGTTTCGGCTTAGCAGAAGCAGATAAGGCCAATAAACCTTTTATAAGCGTCGTTATCGATCCTAACCTGGCAGAAAAGAAATTTTCAAAAAATATGAGCTTGAATATGGAATTAATTGTGGAAAAAATAGCCCTGTATTTTTTAATGGGAAGAAAATATGAACAATTCCGCAAAAAAATCAATGCTCCTTCTTCTAATAAATCAAACAATCCCCAGTTGATACTTTTACCTATGAGTCCCCAGGTAGTTAAACCCACCCCTAACTGGACAAAAAAGAATGTAATTTCCGGGTACTGGTACTCGGAATATCCTTTAAAATATTCTCCACCCAACGACCTTCAAGAGTTTATACAAAACGGCCCCCAACCTTTATTCATTAGTTTCGGATCAGCCACCTGGAGTGAAAAAGACCACAGTTCTCTTTTGAAGATTCTTTTTGAAGCAGTAGAAAAAGCACGGACCCGGGCCATTATTCTAAATACAGAAACGTATAGTGATAAAATACCGGACCATATATATTTGGTTAAAGAAATCCCATATAATTGGCTACTGGACCATGTCTGGTGTGTTATTCATCACTGCGGTCTGGGAACTACGGCTGAAGTACTAAAAGCCGGAGTACCTTCTATTCCCGTGCCCTATATGGTGGATCAGTTTGTCTGGGCGGAGAGGATTCATTCTCTAGGGGTAGCCACCCACCCTATACCTAGAAAAAAACTAACCCCCACAAAATTAGCTAAAAAAATCACCGAAATTCAGGAAAATTCAGAAATTAGAAAGAATGCTAAGAAATTGGCTCATAAGATACGCCCAGAAAATGGTTTAAAAAATGCTATAAGTGCAATTGAATCCATTCACAACTACATTAAAAGGGAGGTATGATTCTATTCGTATTAGTAAGGATCCTGAACTAAGACGTAGAGAACTCTTAGATATAGCCGAACAATTATTTCTGGAGAAAGGATACCAAAAAACCCGGGTTAAAGATATTGTTAAAAAAGCAGATGTTAGTCAGGGTACTTTCTATTATTATTTCCCCTCCAAAGAAGGAATTTTAGATGAAATAACTGATAAATATATTAATATTATCATTGAAAGCATGGAAGAAATCTCAAAAAAGGATAATTTAAATGCCCTGGAAAAACTGGTAAAAATATTTCAGTTTTCTTTATCCTTCCGGAAGGATACCCGGAGTATCATGCAGTATATCCATGATGAAAAGAACCTCCACCTGCATCGTAAATTTGAAGAGAGGATTCCAGTTGAAACCGTAGAACCATTAGCCCATATATTTAAACAGGGTGTTAGAGAAGGTATTTTCAATACCCCCTACCCGGAAGAGGCTGCCCGGGCATTTAATGGAATTACAGCCATGGTTTTACAGGGAATAGATAGTGCCAATCATAATTCAGATGAATTTAAAAGAAAATTCATGGCCATTTTTGATTTTATTGAACGAATATTAGGCACACCCCCGGGATCTATACTAAATGCATTTTTAAAAAATGATTAATTACCAAAAGGGAGACGAATTAAATGGAAAAAACACCATTCAATTTCCCGGTAGGATACCATAAGTTCCACCCGGACCAATTATTCAATTATCAACTAAATCGCTGGTATTCCTGGGGCTATGCTAGAAAAGAAGATATGGAATATGCCGGTTTAAAAATAAATAATTTCCAGGATTGGAAAAATACAATGATAAAACTGGCCCAAAAAGCCCTTCAAGAAGACCGACTGATTAATGCCGCTTTCTATTACCGGGCCGCTGAATTTTACACATTCCCCCCGGATCCAGATAAAGAAGTACTCTATGATAAGTTCAGGGACCTTTTCTATAATATATTCCAAAAGGAAGTGGAGAGATTTAAAGTACCTTACCGGGATGGATTTTTACCGGTGATAAAAACATCACCGGGGGTAATGAGTAAAGGTACCATAGTTCTGCACGGTGGTTTTGATTCCTATATGGAGGAATTTTATTCCTGGATGTGGTATTTTTCCCGTCAGGGATATGAAGTAATATGTTTTGAAGGCCCGGGACAGGGATTGGTTCGTAAAAAATATGGAATACCTCTGGATATTGAATGGGAAAAACCTACATCCGTAATTTTAGATTATTTCAACTTAGATGAGGTAACTTTGATCGGAATATCCATGGGGGGATGGCTTGCTCTTAGAGGAGCTGCCTTTGAACCTAGAATCAAGAGAGTTATTGCCCAGGGACATGCCCTGGATTATATGAAAACCGCCAATATTTTAGCCCAAAAAATGCTGATTTTCTTTACTAAATACTTCCCGGATTTTTCCAATAAAATGGCTCTAAAAAACCTTAAAAAAGGGGATAGGCAAGCATGGACCACCAGCAATCTAATGTACATCACCGATAAAAAAATGCCCTTAGATGCCATGGAGATTGCTTTTAGGATGAATGAAGAAAATATGCACCCGGAAAATATTAACCAGGATGTATTATTGTTATCTGGAAGAGAAGATCATTTCATAGGTTTTAAAATGCATAAAAAGCAGGTAGATGTATTGGTTAATGCCAGATCTCTTAGTGATAGAGTTTTTACTACAGAAGATCAGGCCCAAAATCACTGTCAAGTTGGAAACACTAAATTAGCACTAGACACCATGCTGGAATGGCTTAAATAACATTTTTTATAACCTGGTCTAGAGGTACACTTTATAAAAAAAATATTTTTTTACCCAGGATATTTTAGGGTTGAGATATTCTTAAACTAAGATGTGAGATTTGGATATATATTTATAAATAGAGTAAACTGGAAAAATAAGTATTAATTAGCTTATAATACTTTTTTTAAAATCATAGTAAAGTTGAGTTCCCATGAATAAAGTGTTCCTGTGGTGGTTAATAACTGGCAGTAAAGGGGGAGAAAATAGGGCTAAAATAATACTTGAACTTCATAATAGGCCCTATAATGCTAATAAACTTGCCAAGAAACTCTCACTTGACTATAAAACTATAAGACACCATATAGATGTACTAAAAGAAAATAATCTGGTTAAATCTACTGGAGAAACATATGGTGCATTATATTTCTTATCTGATGAGATGGAAAATGTTTATGATACCTTCCTGGATATATGGAAGGAATTTAAGGACAATGAGGATAAATAATAGAAGGTAAAGATGATGTTAATGGAAATAAATCTATGGGGACTGACTGCTAATTTGATAATACTGGTTAAATATTCTGCTTTAATAACCAGTGTGGCCAATATCTGTCTTTTAACCGGTATGCTCTATGTTTACCTGGAGAGATACCAGAAAGTAAAGTCTAAATTCACCACCACCCTGGTTTTATTCTCCTTACTTTTTTTGATTCAAAATGTTTTATTTTCAGTTTATTTCTTATTCAATGTCCCGGAAACCATAGTAAATGCGGTGCTGCTTTTAATATTCTTAGGCCTGGAATTTACGGCATTAGCACTACTTTTAATGATAACCCGGGAGTAATCCGGGCATATCTACCTTTTTCTTTTAAAGCTTTTTTATCCTTTTTTTCTTCTTAAAACTCTTTTTATCCTTTTTAAAACCCTTTTGCAGGCATATTAATAACTTTAATACATATCCTGAGGCTTTTACCTGGAATTAGATTTTATTTTTTTAAAAAATTACCTCTATCCCTATTAGTTTTGGAGTGAATTTGGAGGTAAATCGGCTAATAATTAGAGTAAAATTTGGAATAATTACTTTTAAGGGTTTAAACAAGATTTAAGTAGTTGATAACTGGTATTTGAAAAATGAAAGTTATGGACTAAAATAAACCCTTAATTTTCCATAATTTAGGGGAGGTTAAAATAATATGATTGATACTAAAGAAATAAAAAAAATTAAATTGACTCCTTTTACCCGGATGTCTGCTACCATATACGCCATCCTGGGATTAGTTAGTGCATTAATCATGCTGGTAATCCTTATAGCCGTGCAGGCTTCCGGGATAACTGCTCAAATGGTGCCTCAACTGGCCAATTTTAACTGGATAACCGGGGTGGGAATACCCTTAATAGTAATCCTTCCTGCGCTTTCCTTTATAGGAACTGTAGCGGTAAGTTTTATCTCAGCCACACTCTACAACCTCCTAGTACCCCGGCTGGGTGGAATAAAGTTAGAATTAGAAGGTGAAGATCTAGAAAAAATACCGGTAATTGCCTTTTCCCTGATAACATCTGCCATAGGGGCCATATGGGCCTTTATCATTGGACTGCTAATGGCCGCATTTTTAAGCCCCTTTTTCTCACTAATAAGTTCCCTACCTATACCTGCAGAAATAACAGCAGAGCTAAGTAATTCTACGGGAACGGCCATAAATGGTTCACTGGTGGGATCTGTGGGTATACTGGTGACCTTACTCCTGGTAATAGGACTGCCCATAATGGCATTTGTATTCGGATTTATCTGGAATGCATTATTGGCATTACTCTACAATTACCTGGTCACCCGGGTGGCAAAAATCAAATTAAATTTCTCACAATTAACTGGATCCTTGTATGAACTAACCAACATACCGGTTATGCCCACTGCACTGGCGGTGGCCCTATTATATGCCTTATTAGGACTAATTTCCGGTATTCTAAATCAAAATTATGGGGAATTTATAATTAATTTCATCTGGTATTTCATTGCCACGGTGATAGCTGCCAAAGCATACAACTACCTGGCCCCTAAGATAGGTTCTGTTAAATTAAATCTAGAATAAATATTTCTAGATTTTTTTTTTTTAATTATCATGGGGGGAGTCTAAAATATGAAAGCAGCAGTTTATACCAAATACGGGCCACCACAAGTCCTGCAGATAAAAGAAATAGTAAAACCCACTCCAAAGAACCATGAAATACTAATAAAAGTACATGCCACCACGGTGACTGCAGGGGATGTGAGAATGCGAAGTTTCAATGTCCCGCACTGGCAATGGCTTTTTGCTCGAATTTATTTAGGCTTTAGAAAACCAAAAAGACAGATTTTAGGGATGGAACTTGCTGGTGAAGTCGTGTCCATAGGTAAAGATGTAACCCTGTTTCAGGAAGGTGACCAGATTTTTGCCTCAACTTTTTCTGCGGATTTGGGAGGTTATGCTCAGTATAAATGTTTAGCTGAAGAAGGGATGCTGAGTCTAAAACCACATAATATGAGCTTTGAAGAAGCCTCAGCAGTTCCGGTAGGTGGCACCACCGCATTACGCTTTCTCCGGAAGGGAAAAATTAAAAAAGGACAAAAAGTTTTGATTTACGGAGCTTCTGGTAGTGTAGGTTCCTTTGCAGTACAACTGGCTAAATACTTCAAAGCGGAGGTTACCGCTGTATGCAGCACCTCTAATTTAGAGTGGGTAAATGAATTAGGTGCAGATAAAGTAATAGATTATACCCGGGAAGATTTCACCCAGAGCAGTAAGACCTATGATCTTATTTTTGATGCTGTAGGTCATATTCCTTCCAAAACTAAGAAGGCACTTACCAAGGACGGTCTATTTCTTTCGATTTTAAAATTATCTGATAAGGAAAGAATTGAAGATTTAATCTTCCTCAAAGAGCTAATTGAGGCAGGGAATATCAAAAGTGTTATTGATAGGACTTATTTGCTGGATGAGATTGTCAAGGCCCACCAGTATGTGGATAAAGGCCATAAAAAGGGGAATGTAATTATAAAGATGAAGCATGATTAGTTAAAATATTAAGGAGGATAAAATGAATGAAGAAAAATTTGATTTTGGAGGATCTATTCTATTTGAAATATTTCCCTTGATTCTAGGATTGTTATTTTTCATAACCAGTATGGGGATATTTTTTTATTTTAAATCGTCATATTTACAGATTTTATCATTGCCCCTTATTTTACTCTCAGCAAATTTCTTCATGGGAACATATGTAGCCTGGAATTTTTCAAAAACAGATAATATGACTCTCCCCTTGGTTGACTTGTTATCATCAGATGAAGATCTTATCCTTGATGCGGGATGTGGTTCAGGAAGAGCTACCGTGGAACTTAGCAAAGTGTCTAAAAATTCTCAGATTGTAGCCATGGATTTGTTTAGCTCATCTGAGAGTATTAGTAGCCGGAAATTGCTTGAAAAAAATTTGGAAATTGCAGGGATAACTGATAAGGTACGTATCGTACAGGATGATGTGACAAATCTTGACTTTGAAAACAATACTTTTGACTCAGCTATCAGCGTCCTGTTAGTTAACAATCTGGGTAAAGCAAAACTTAAGGGTTTAAAGGAACTACATCGAGTCCTAAAGCCTGGTGGAAAAATATTGATTATTGTACCTACATTCAACCTACAAACATTTGCAGTTTTAAGTCTGTTGTCTTTAACACTCACATCAAGTAAAAAATGGCACTCTCTTTTTAAGGAGGCGGGCTTAAGTCTTCTGGAGGAGGGAGCTATTAACTTCGGAAAATTTTTCCTGTTACAGAAATAGTTCCAGCTTATTAGGGGATCATAAATGCATAATAAATGTAACAAAAAGGTATTTTGAGAATGGTCCCGCTCATCAATATGTGGATAAAGGCCATAAAAAAGGGGAATGTAGGTTATAAAAGATAAATTTAAAAAGAAGGTCTAAAAAATGGAAGAAAATAAATCATTAATAGTAATGTATTCATATCACCACCACAACACAGAAAAAATTGCAGAGGCTATGGCTCCGGTACTTAATGCTGAAATTAAATGGCCCCCAGAAATTGAACCTGAAGAACTTAGTAACTATGATCTGGTGGGTTTTGGTTCTGGGATATACAGTGCCCGGCATGATGAATCTCTACTGGAACTAGCCAGTAAACTACCTGAAGTTAATAATAAAAAAGCATTTCTCTTTTCCACAGCAGGAATAACTGGTAAATCAAAAGCCACCAAAGATCACTCTAAACTTAGAGAAAAATTAGA
>CAMYKT010000040.1 GCA_947259185.1 uncultured Methanobacteriaceae archaeon | reverse complement strand
GCATTAATATCCTTACCGGTGATATTTTTAATTCCCCTCCTTCTAAATTCATAACCGCATTTTTAATCATAATATGTGGTTTTTTGGTTTTGATTTTAAATCGCAATAAAAATCCTTTGATTAACCAGGGGGTTAGAATATTATCTGTTTTTATCTTGGTGATGGGCCTAATATTTTTAATGCAATACATTCTTGGTTTTTCTCTACCCACCGACAATTTACCATTTAATTCCTTATATTCATTTAATCTTCCAGGTAGAAGCCGTTTTATGAGTTCTTTTAACTTCATACTTTATGGTATCATTATCTTTTTATTTGCCCTTAGAAAAAGAATTGTTATCGGCCAGTCTTTAAGTATCTTAACCGGATTAATTGGGTTAATGGGTTTTACCACCTATCTTTATGGTCTGGATCCTTCTAAAATTCCAGAAGTATACACTGAAATGGCCCTTTATACCTCTTTTACCCATCTTTTATTATCCAGTGCCCTTTTATGTCTCTATCCCCAGGAAGGATTGATGAAATATTTCACCCAGGAGTACACCGGAAACTTTCTTTCCCGTAAGGTATTGCCGGTGGGTATTTTATCCATTATTGGTCTGGGTTTTATTATTTTATATGGTATGAATTCTCAGCTTTTCTCATCTTCTTTTGCCATGGTAATCATGGTGAATGCATCTATTTTTATCCTGGTGCTGCTTATTATGGGTGCTGTGGAAAAACTTAGTGAATTAGACCAGGACCGGATAAGTTATCAACATAGTCTGGAGGAAAGTATCAAAGAACAAAAAAACATACAAATAGAACTGGAAAATATTGTAATAGAAAAGGAAAGAGCCCAGCAAAAACTAAGAAAGATTTTAGATGAAAAAGAGATTATACAATCTAATCTGGAAACTTCGCTTAATGAAAAGGAGACTCTGATAAGGGAAATTCACCACCGGGTGAAAAATAACCTGCAAATAATCTCCAGCCTGTTATCCCTGCAGCGGGGATATGTGGAGGATGAATATTCCCTGGATTTACTCCATGAAGCCCAGACCCGGGTTAAATCCATGGCCCTGGTGCATGAGAAACTGTACCGCAGTGAGGAATTATCCCATATCAATATGCAGCACTATGTAGACAGCCTCACCCGGGACTTGCTGGCCACCTACAACCAGCAAGGGGTGGATTTGAACCTGGATCTGGATGAGGTTAAAATAAATATTGAAACCGCCATACCCTTAGGTTTAATCATCAATGAACTGGTATCTAACGGCCTGAAATATGCTTTTAAAGGATCTGATGGTGGTAGAATTGATCTATCATTGAAATCCTGTAAGGGAGGATACCAGTTAATAGTTAAAGATAACGGTGCCGGTTTACCCTCAGATCTGGACCTGGATAACCCAAAAACTCTGGGTTTGCAGCTGGTGCAATCCCTGGTAGGTCAGTTAGATGGTAAACTAGAAGTTTTTAATGCAGATGGAGTGAGTTTTAAAATAACTTTTAAGGAACTGCTATATGATAGCCGTTAAATTAAAATCATCAAATTTTAGATTTCTTACCATTTTAGTAAAACTAAAAAAGTAGAAGACTATTATAATAAATTAATTTTTATAGACTAATATTTTCCAGGCATTTTTTTAGAGAAATTCCCGGAATGTTTTAATAAACTTATTTAAAAAGAAAACCTTTCTAAAAAAACCGGGAGGGGCTTTTTATTTAAATAATTGGGAGATTATAAATAATACGGCTTTTTTTCATTAGTAAATAATATTATTAGCAGATTATAGATATAATATGAGTAATAATAAAGAGTATAAGAAGTTAGAAATATATTAAATTAAAGGAGACTGTTCCTCATTAAATATAAATTTAATTTCAGGGGTTTGTAGTTATGGATATCCCTTATTCGGCCTTAGGCAATATTTTACTTTTATTTGCACTGGGTACCTTATCCCTGGCTTTTTATAGTTTCCGCAGACCTTTAAGTCGTTTCCATACCTATTTTATTTGTTTGAATGTGGGTTTGTTTTTATGGTGTCTATCTTCTGCTATGGAATTATTGAGTTCTAATCCTGCTACTAAAATCAGCTGGATGCAGGCCACCTACCTGGGGGCCACAAATGTGGCTGTTTTCTGGTTTTTATTTGTTATGAGTTTTACTAAATACGACCATTATTTCAAACCATCTAAGGTAATTTTGCTATTAATTATACCTTTATTTGTAATTATCATGGCCTTTACCAATTCTCAGCATGGCCTGTTATGGCCCAGTATCACCCCGGTTAGTGATACTCCGGGATCACTGCTTATATATGATCTGGGACCGGTATTCTTTTTGAATGTTATTTACAGTTACAGCTTACTTCTTTTGGGGACTTTTATTTTAGTTAGATCCCTGCAGGAAGTGGATGAAAATAAGAGAAAACTCATTTATATTCTTATCTTAAGCGGTCTTTTACCCTTAATTTTTAGTATAATTTTTGCCCTGGGACTATCTCCCATTCCAGGATTAGATATAACCCCCTTTGGTTTAATCTTAGGAGTGGTGCTCCTATTTTTAGGGGTTTTCCGTTATAACCTGCTGGATATTCATCAAATTGCCCATAAATTACTCCTGCACAGCAGTAATAGCGGAGTCCTTATTTTTAATACTAAAGATGAATTGGTGGAAGTTAACCCTGCCGCCGCTCTCTTAGGATTAAAGGAGAATCTATTAGGTAAAACTGCAGATGAGGTTTTAAAAGAAATACCCTCATTAAAATCTTATTACTATGGCGCTGCTGGTGATGATGAAATATTTTTAGAAAAAGAGGACCTCTGGCTTCATCTGGAGCTTCGTGAAATCAGGGATTATCAGGATACCCGGGTAGGTAGATTATTGAAATTTTCAGATATTAGCTCTTCTAAAAAAATAGAAGATGCATTAAAACTCAGTGAACATAAAAGCCGGGCTATACTGGAGGCCATACCGGATATGATGTTTATCATAAAACGCGACGGGACCTTTGTTGATTATAAAACCCATCAGGATGATCATCTGGCCCTGGATCCTGAAGAAATCGTAGGTAGTAATCTATCTGATCTGGGAATGACCCCTAAAACCCTGGATATGGCCCTGGCTAAAATAAAAAAATCCCTGGATGAAGATAGTAAAGAGGAATTTGAATATGAACTGGAAATAGCTGATGAAATTAATTATTATGAGGCTCGTTTAATTAAATTGAATGAGGAGGAAGTACTGGCTATTATACGGGATATGAGTGAGTTTAAAGAAATACAAAAATCGCTTTTAGAATCAGAATCACTTTACCGGACCATATTTGATAATACCGGAGTTCCTACCGCAATATTTAATAAAGAAGGATATTTTACTTTGATTAATCAGAAGATGGGAGAATTTTTAGCTTGTTCCCGGGAGGATTTGGAAAACAAGAGGAAGTGGATGGAGTTTGCCCATCCCCAGGATTTGCCCCGCATGATGGAGTACCATAAAATCAGGCAACAGGATCCTAAAAAAGCCCCTAATACCTATGAAACTCGATTTATTGATTGGGAAGGGGAGGTGCATCTTTCTCAAATCACGGTGGATCATATTCCTTTTTTAGAAGAGTATGTGGTTTCGGTAATTGATATCACCCCTCTTAAAGAAGCCCAGCAAAAATTGGAAGAAAGCGAGCGTAAGTACCGGGAGATATTTGAAAATGTGCAGGATGTGTTCTACCAGGCAGATAATGATGGCCGTATCCTGGATATAAGCCCCTCTATTCATCGTTACTCCGGATACCACCGGGAGGACTTAATTGGAAAGAAAATTGAACTGTTGTATCATAAACCAGAGGACCGGAATAAATTACTGGATTTATTAAAAGCCCAGGGTGAAGTATCAGATTACGAGGCAGTATTGAAAAACAAAGCCCAGGAGAAAGTATATGTCTCCATCAATGCCCATCTTCTTAAAAATAGTATAGGAGAAGTAATAGGAGTAGAAGGTACTCTGAGGGATATAAGTGAGAGGAAAAGAACTGAAAAAGAAATAAACTACCGCCTGGAACTGGAAAACCTTTTAATGGAAATATCCAAGAATTTCATTAACATATCCCCGGAAAAAGCTGATGATGCAATAGATGAAGCTCTGCAAAAGATAGGGGAGTTTATGCAGGTGGATCGAAGTTATCTCTTCCAGATAAGTGAAAGTGGTGATGCCTTAAATAATACCCATGAGTGGTGTGCCCCGGGAATTGAACCCCAGATAGATACCCAGCAGAATGTTAAGATGGATGATCTTAAATGGATTACTGATATTTTGCATGAAAAAGGACAGGTGCAGATAAAATCAGTAGAAAAACTTCCCCTCCTGGCCCAGAATGAAAAAGAGTATCTTCAATCCCAGGATATTAAATCCATGACCGCAGTGGTTTTAAAGTTGCATGGAGAAATACCGGGAATGGTGGGATTTGATTCGGTTAAAAAAGAAAGGGAATGGAGTAAGGAAAATATAGACCTGCTGGTAATGTTAGGGGAGATATTCACCAATCTCCTGGAAAAAAGAGAGGCGGAGAAAACCATGGAAAAGTCACTCCATGAAAAGGAGGTGTTATTAAGGGAAATCCATCACCGGGTGAAAAACAATATGCAGATTATATCCAGTCTACTAAATCTGCAGCTTAACTATGAAACTGAAGATAAAACCCGGCAGGTCTTACAGGAAAGTCAGGGCCGGATAAAGTCCATGTCCATGGTACATGAAAAATTGTACCAGTCCACCAGTTTAAGTGAAATTAAGTTTGGAAGTTACCTCCAGCAGTTAGTGGATGATCTATTTTTCAGTTATGGGGTAAATCAGCTGGAAATAAAACCGGTGCTGGATATAGAAGATATTCCTATTAACATCGATACAGCCATACCACTGGGTTTAATTGTAAATGAACTGGTGACTAACTCCCTTAAATATGCTTTTCCAGGAAGTAAAAAGGGTGAGATTAAGATTTCCTTCAAGCAGATTAATGGAGAATTTGAGTTAAAGGTTAGTGATAATGGGGTGGGTTTAGGCAATGTGGATTTGGAGCATACTAAAACCCTGGGGATGAAACTGGTTAGAAGCCTATCTGATCAACTGGATGCAAAATGGGAATTAGATAGAAAAAAAGGAACCAGCTTTACATTCCATTTTAAAGAAATGAAGTACATGGACCGGGGATAATTGAAATCCTGCCCCTGAATTGTAAAAAATGAATTAAAGATTTTTAAAATGTTACCTTAAAAGAGGTTTATTCATTTTAAAAGAATTAAGAGGATATCAAATTCTATTTTTTAAGAAGCTCTTTTAGACGCACTCCTACTACTCCCCCACCCGGGGCCGCCAGGAGGATTAAAACTAATGATATTAGTAGTTTGATTATACCAAAAAGGCCTTCAAACTGGAAGTAGGAAGTAGAAGAAATACCTGAGAAATCTAAGTCATTATCTGTGGAGGCTATATCACCGGATCCTGTATCAGAATCAGCAAACCCTGATGCGCTATCTGAATCCATTAAAGTAGACCCACTATCTGAATCAAAAAAGTCAGAGCCACTTTCTGCTCCCAATATACTAGATAGCATACTGGCAGTTATAACCGCAGCAAAGAAGGTGAGGGCTGCTAAAAGTGCCAGATTAAATAACAATACCAAGAATAGAAAAACTCCACTGTATATGGCTTCCCTCTGGTTGCGGGTACTTAGAAGGGCATTTAAAAAACCAGCGATAAATAATAGGAAGAACACTGTTCCTACCACCACCACATCCAGGGGAATAGCTGCCGAACTAAGGCCCAGAGAGAGTAAGAGAAAAACCGGTAAGGTTAAAATCAGGGCCCCTAAAAGGGAGAGGTAGATACTGTAAAGATTAACACTATTATTCAGGCGGTTTATTAAACCGGTTTTATATATCTGGCTCCCACAGCTGGTGCAAAATTCAGCCTGGGGTGAAAGGGGGGTCTGGCAAAAGGGACATTCATTTTTATTCATGATTTTAACCTCGAAATTATAATAGTTATTAGTTAATGGTCTATATTTATAATTTACCAGTTTAGTTTAAGGGTAAAAGTTAAGATGATAATTGAATTTTTTTTAAAAAAATTATTTTTTAGCAGATTAAAATAAGATATAAAACTCAATTTTAAGATGGTTAATAATTAAAAGAACATCTAAAAAAGTACTTTAAAAAAGAAAAAAAAGAAAAAATGGGTTTATTTTTTTCTACTTATCATCCCACCGGCAATCATCAGCAAGGCCAATAATAGACCATAGAATGGTACTCCGGTTTTTTGCATAGGTACTACTGGTTGTGGTTGTGGTTGTGGTTCTTCTGCAGCCTGGATAGTCACTGTCTGAATATTTTCATCAATATTCGGGTCGTAGGTGTCAGTAGTAAGTTGTGGTTGGAAGATAAAAGTACCAGCATGTAGAGCCTTAACCACCAGATAGAGGTAAGGATCACCTACCGGCACATCCCCCAGTATCCAGGTTATGGTTCCACTTAGAGGGTCAAAGGTAAAGGTACCCTGATCCACTTCAAGAGAGACATATTCCATACCGGCAGGTATAACCAGGGTGAAAACCACGTTTTCGGCAGTGTCTGGTCCCCGGTTACCTAACTTGAAGGTTATGGTAATGGGTTCTCCTACATAGGGATTGTTTTTGCTGGCCCAGCTTTCAATATATAAATCGGATTGGGGCACTTTTAATTGGGCGGTGGCATCAGCAGATAGGTAGTAGTCATCTCCATTGAAGATAGCTTCCAGAGGGTAGAAACCTCCCACCAGATTTATCAGGTAGGATAAGGTGGCCACACCATTACTATCAGTAAGGGCACTGCCCACATAGGTTCCTGCCACCCAGAAGTCAATATTTTTTCCCTCTAAGAGGTTCTGGTACTGGTCTTCTAAAGTAGCAGTTAAAAAGATGGTTTCTCCTGGATTACCGGTAACATCAAGGGTAGTAAGGCTAGTAGATGCTTTATCCACGGTAAGGTCATTAAATCCAGTAGCCTGCTGGTAGAAGTCATTGCCTTCAAACTCAGCAGTTACCTGATAGGGACTGCCTGTAGGATTCAAAGTCACCGGAGTATAAGTCACAGTAGCAACACCATCACCATCAGTAACAGCACTACCCACATACACTCCATCAACCCAGAAACCAACCGTCTCCCCTACCAACAAATTACCAAACTCATCTTCCAAAGCAGCACTCAAATCCACACTACCCAAATAAGTAGCAGAAGCAGCATCCACAGTTAGAACTGTGTCTATTTTTTCCACTTCTATACTGGTAGTTTGGATCTGGTTATCCACCTGGGCCGATACCTGGGCGGTTCCCACCGTGGTACCGGTGAAGGTAGATAGAGAAGTACCCATATATGTCTGACTATTTTCCGGATCAATGTCTCCTAGAGTAGTGGAGAAACTAACTGGAATATGGTCGGGTATATGGCCTCCTGCTGGTTGTTGGTGAGGATTTACTCCATCTATGGTGTTCCAGGTTAAATCCGCAGTTACCTGGGATGTTCCCTGGCAGGGTATGGTTTCAGGCTGGGCTATTATTTGTAACATGATCCAGGGACTGTAGTTTACACCAGCAGTTACCCTGCTGGCAGGACTGTTATTGGATCCCCACCAGTTGTTTTCTGCGTTTACAGTAACACCTGGTGCAGCAGCCACATCATAGACCCAGTTATATAATAAACGGTTGAAGTGCAGGCTGGAGTTACTAGCACCATAGAATGCTCCTCCTAACCCATAGGAACCAGGAGTTCCAGCTGGTCCAATAGTTCCGCTTCCGGTACCTGATCCTGGTTGTCCAGGAGCACCTCCAGTACCGGCTGCTCCGGCCCAGTTTTCTATCAGGTTGTTGGTTAAGGTGTTCAGGTTTCCAGTGGCATGGTAGATTGCTCCACCATTACCACCATTTCCTCCATTACCACCAGCACCTCCAGATCCATTGGAGTATGCTCCAGCGCTTGATCCGCCGTTTCCAGCTTCACCGCCTTCACCGCCTTTTCCGGCTTGATTGTTACTCAGGTCACTGCCGATTAGATATCCCTCGTCACCGTGGTAGTAGATGGCTCCTCCAGAACCACCATTACCACCAGTGCCTCCGGCACCACCGGTGTAGGCCGCACCTCGGAAGGGGATGGTACTTTTCGCATTACCTCCCTGGCCACCTGCACCACCGGTGCCTCCTTTTCCAGCTTTATTTCTGGAAAGGGATGAAGTAGTAATTTGTAAGGTTCCGTTTCCGGTGTGGTAGATTGCTCCACCATTACCTCCCTCACCACCAGTACCGCCGACTCCGCCGGCACCACCAGCACCTGCTATGTTTCGGTCTCGTCCGTCACCAGCAGCACCACCGGTACCACCGGTACCGGCCTGGTTAGCAGTGATTTCGCTTTCTGCCAGGATTAAATTACCCTGGTTGTAGATTGCTCCACCATTACCTCCTGGTCCACCTTGATGTCCCTGGTATCCCGTAGGGTTTAACAGGTTTCCTGGGGCAGCAGAAGATCCGGTTCCTCCATTACCAGCATAATTATTGTTGATAGTTGAGCCCTGGATGGTGGAAAACCCACTATTATATATGGCTCCTCCAGAACCTCCGGTACCTCCGGTACCTCCAATAATTACATTTAAACCCCCAATACCGGCATTTCCGGCATTATTAAGGTTGATTTGGCTTTCCTGGATAAGCATGGTTCCAGTGGAGTAAATAGCACCACCGTGACCACCATTACCTCCGGTACCCATCATGACACCATTACCACCATTACCAGCCTGATTAGAGACTATCATGGATTGTTGAATGATTAAAGCACCGGCAGAATAAATAGCACCACCGTATCCTCCTCTAAAACCATCAGAGTGGAATGCAACTACACCATTACTTCCGTGTCCTGCCCGGTTATCATATAGCCGGGTGTTCTGGATGACCAGTGTCCCGGTAGAATAAATAGCACCACCGTGGCCTCCCACTCCTCCGTAGAGTAGTGATCCGCCGTCACCAGCCTGATTGTTTCTTAATATACACTGTTCCAGATACAGATTTCCCTCATTTAAGATGGCTCCTCCGTTTTCCCCATCAGGGGAAAGTAGGGTTCCATCCGGGGCGTGTCCATTCTGGAAGATGATATTGGTAAAGTGTACTGTAACTCCCGGTAAGATACGTATGATTCGGCCATTACCACTACCATCAATAGTAGCAGTTCCTCCATTCATTACATTGAAGTAGAGGTCGTGGCCTATTACCAGTTTTTCATAGAAGGTGGCACCATCTTCAAGTAAGATGGTGTCCCCACTCATAGAGTTATCCAGAGCATCCTGGATGGTGGTGGTGGAGTAGATTAGTACCCCTCCCCTCCATACCTGAGGATCAGGGAGGTAGTTGGATGTTTCGTTGTTATTAGATGAATAAAAAGAAGTATTATTGGTTATATTGTTTTCTACCTGGTCCGGTAACATGTCGTTTTCTGGTGATTGCGCTGCAACTGCTCCCAGACTAAGTAGGGCAAAAATAAGGATGAAAGTAGTAAATATTATTGTTTTTTTCGTTTTTTCACCTCCTACGTGCTTATTTAATATTTCTACAGACAATATTGATATGTAGGCGTGAGGATATAAATTTATTTATTTTTTGGTGATATTAATGGAAAATAGGAGGTTATAAGGTTTTTTGATCGTTAATTCCTCACTAAGGACTTATTTTTGGAAAAAAGTAATGGAGAAATGAGCAATTAAAACTCCTGGTGGTGAAGATTACAACCTAAATTGTCACCAGCATTAAAAAAGTTTTTAGAGAAGTTTTTATTAGAAATAAAGAATTTTAAATGCATTTAATAAAAAAATTAGCTATTATTTTTTTAACCATGAGCAGTATTAATTTAAGTGGACCTTATCCACTAATCCAGTTATTATTTAATTAGATGGTGTTAATCGCTCCCTGTATTCTAATTCACTAAATTCAATAATGAATTTTGATCCTTTCTTAGTATCCAGAGTTATAGATCCATCTAATTGCTGAGTTAGTTTATTAACCAGTTGGAGACCTAAAGTGGTTGTGTTTTTGTAATCGAAATGCTCGGGAAAGCCTATCCCATTATCGGCCACTACCAGTTTAAATTTTTCCCCCACTTTTTTGAGGTGGATGAATAACTCCACTTCCCTCTCCTCTGGAAAAGCGTATTTCAGGGAGTTGGATGCCAGTTCATTGATGATTAAACCTAAAGGTATGGCGGTATCTATATTAAAGGAGAAGTCATTTACCACGGTTTGGAGTTTCACCCTACCGGGGTGTATGGTGTAGGAATCATAGAGGTAAGATAGTAGGTTGTGGAGGTAATCCTTGAATGATATTCGGGATAAATCTGTGGATTCATATAATTTTTCATGGATGATGGCCATGGATTTAACCCGGTTCTGGCTATCTCTGATGAATTTAAGGGTTTTTTCATCATCCATCTCCATGGCCTGGAGATTCATCAAGCTGGAGATTATTTGCATGTTATTTTTCACCCGGTGATGGATCTCCTGGAGTAAGAGCTTTTTTTCCTGAAGCGATTTTTCCATAATTTGTTCAGCTAACTTACGGTCATGGATATCCAGGATAACCCCATGGTAGAGTAAATCTTCATCACAATGTACCGGAGTGGAAATAACCTGGAACCATCTTTCTCCGGAGGGAGTTATAAATCGTGCTTCATGGTTAAAGGGACGGGCATTAGATAAGCTCTCTTCAATAGAAATCAGAAATGATTCTCTATCTTCTGGATGTAGTTGCCGTACTATCTCCATTTGTATATCTTTATCCTGGTCGAAACCAAACATTTCATGGATTTTAGGTCCGATATATGATAAGTCCCGGTATCCATCTTTTTTAGATGTTAATTCAAAAACTATACCTGGGAGGTTATTTAAAATTGAGCGGAATTTATTCTCACTCTCCTGTAATTTGATGGATTTAATGGCCATTTCCCCTATAATCATGGCCAGTTTCTTTAAAAACATGACTCCCTTTTCCACGTATTCTTCGGTGAAAACAGGAACCTTATCCAGGGCCGCCAGGTACTCTTCTTGAGGGAAACCAAATTCCTGGGCCTGTTTTTTGAAAAATTCCCGGTCAGGCTTTTCTAAAAAAAATTGTCCGGTAAAGAGGTTGGCCACATGTTCATTCTGGATATATACAGGTAAGGCCAGATCCACCAGACCATTTAGGCACTTATATGATGAGTAACAACGTTCTTTTTCCATTTTTCCTGCCAGTACAGTATCACTTTCCAGGCAGCGTTTATAGGTTCGGGGGTTTTTGCGGTGGAATTTCAGACAGATGTCCTGCCAACCTGCACCTACCATTTCCATGTTACTGGTGGTGAAGATTTTGCCCTTACGATCGATTAAGGTGGAGGGTATAGCAGTAATTTCATAAAAACTCTCCATCAAATCCTGGATGACATCCATATCCAGGTAATCATCAAGGTGTTTAGTAAGGGGCATGATTTTTCTCCTTATAAAAAAGATTAATCATATATTATGTGATTTATGTTATTAAAATATTAAGATTGTGCAGGGTTTATATTTATTAGGATTAAAAACCAATGAATTTATTAGTAATATTTAAAAATAATGGAAATACTTCTAATTTATACTAACAAGTTCTTAAGTACCTTGCTTAACTAAAGGGGAACATTTATGAATAATAAAAAAATTGCTTTAATTCTTCTGGGAGCTATCATTCTCATGGGAGCGGTGGGAGCCTACGGGGTACTCACCATGCAGGACTACATCTTTGAACAGATACCCTATGATTATACTACTTACGTATCCTTACCACCGGATTCCCCCGAGGGAGGGTCTTTAGGCGGTTATCTGAATATTCATGGTCAGGGCAGTAATTTTAATTTTGATGTGGCTATACCGGGAGCAGCAAAGGCCTATGAAAACCGAACTGATGAAGGTTTTTTAACCTATACTGAAGAGGGGTTAAATGGAACCGGTAAAATTGAATCCATTGATATAAGTCTTAGTACAATTTCTGGACTAATTGGTGGAAATTTTAAGGAAGTGATGGTGAATACACCCCTGAAAGGAACCCTTAATATGACCTGTGCAGGTTGGGATGGTAATGCCAGTTTTATAAATGAAGGTGCAGGTTTAGAGGGAGTATTTGTTATTAATGGGGTGCATACTTACTGGGCCGGGAACTTCACCATGGAAATAGTAGATGGTAGAATAGCCTTACCTGCAGAATATATCTGGCACCCCCAAGGGAATCCATCTAAAACCACCCGGGTGAATAAGACCTTTTACCTTAGTTAAAAATTCTTTTGAGGAGTTTTATTATGAAAGTGATGATAATCGGATCAGAAGGTATGTTAGGACGTGACCTGGTGGAAACCTTAAAACCATTCCATGAAGTGGAAACCACCACCATAGAAACCCTGGATATCACCCGGCTGGATAAAACAGTAGAAACCATTAAAGAATTAAAACCAGAAGTGGTAATCCATGCCGCGGCCTACACTGATGTGGATGGCAGTGAGTCAAAAAAGGATTTAGCCTACCAGGTAAATGCCCTGGGAAGCCGTAATGTGGCGGTGGGGTGTCTGGAAGCAGATGCTAGCATGGTTTACATCAGCACGGATTATGTTTTTGATGGAGCTAAAGGCACCTCCTACCAGGAATATGATAAAACTAATCCTTTGAGTGTCTATGGTAAAAGCAAACTCCAGGGTGAGACTTTTATCCGGGATATTTTAAGTAAATTTTATATTGTACGGACTTCCTGGTTGTATGGAGAACACGGGCCTAACTTCCCCGCCACCATGCTCCAATTAGCCCGGGAAAATGATACTATTAGTGTGGTGGATGATCAGTTTGGTTCTCCTACCTTTACGAAAGATTTAGCCCATGGTTTGAAATTATTAATTGAAAAACCAGCCTACGGCATCTACCACTTAACCAACAGTGATTACTGTTCCTGGTATGAATATGCCCGGGAGATATTTAAGATTAAAGGAGTGGAGGTGGAAGTAAAACCGGTGCCTACTTCCCAATTCCCCCGCCCTGCCCCTCGTCCTGAGTATTCGGTGCTGGATAATTACCACTGGAAAATGGAGGGTTTTAAAGCCCTGCGCAGTTATAAAGATGCATTACAAGAATATCTATCCTTAATATGAGTGAATAATTTAAATAAAAGGAGCAGTTATGATGAAAGGAATAGTTCTGGCCGGTGGCTCAGGCACCCGGCTCTACCCGGTAACCAAGGCCCTCTCGAAACAACTCTTACCTATATATGATAAACCCATGATTTATTATCCCCTATCGGTTTTGATGCTGGCCGGTATCAGGGAGATACTAATTATCAGCACCCCCCGGGACCTGCCCCAGTATGAGGATCTTTTAGGTGATGGCAGTGACCTGGGAATAGATATATCCTATGCCGTGCAGGAAAACCCTAATGGTCTGGCCGAGGCCTTCGTCATAGGAGAAGAATTTATTGGTGAAGACAACGTGGCCCTGGTCTTAGGAGATAACATCTTCTATGGGCACCGGTTTAGTGAGATACTAGAAAGAGCCCGGTCCTTAGAAGAAGGAGCAGTAATATTTGGTTATTATGTTAAAAACCCTCAGGCCTTTGGAGTGGTGGAATTTGATAAAGATGGTAAGGTGCTCTCATTAGAAGAAAAACCAG
>CAMYKT010000039.1 GCA_947259185.1 uncultured Methanobacteriaceae archaeon | reverse complement strand
TTCCTTCCAGTGCCTACCATAGCTTCAATAATAATTTTTTCACCGTCTAAGTAGATAATGTTATCAACAATAGCTTTTAACATGGTTTCTACTTTATCGTCTGCAGTGCCCTGGGTATAGGTAACTATGGCCGTGCTCCCATCTTCTTTAATGCGCATAATATAAGCAGTTAAAACCCTCACAATGAGCATTTCTTGATTAAAAGCCATTAATGTAGTTAGTGAATCCAGAACTGATCTGAATCTTGGTGAATTACCTGATATGAAACGGGTCCCTACACCCAGTTTAACCATAATATCCGTGGGATTATGTACTGAAGAAGACAGGTAGGTGGGAGTATCCATTATTTTATTTCCAGACACACTGGAAATAGCATCAATTAGATACAGAGACTCTTCATGGAAAAATTTATCTAATTCCCAGCCAAAATCGCGAGTATTTTGTTGAAACTGTTTTATTCCATAGTCTGCAGTGATATATAAGCAAGGTTCACCCTGCAACAGACCATTATACATAAACTGATAACAAAAAATAGACTTACCCACCTTAGGGGGCCCATAAACCAGTGTTACAGTATTTTCTGGAATGCCGCCTACTCCATCACCAGCAGCCAGAACATCTAAACCAGAAATGCCTGAGGGAATACGTAAAATCATTTAATCACCATATATAAGTTTTAATAAAGCATCCATGGCATCGTAAATGCCTTTTTTTTCAGTCACCACAGCAGGTACTATGGGTATGTCCTTACTTATCTTCATTTTTTCTCTTATATCATCCGGGGACAATGCGCCAGGGAGATCTTGTTTATTGGCTATAATTATTTTAGGAATTGATTCTGCCCTGGTTTTTCTAATCATTTCTTTAGCACGAGCAAATGTTTGAGGAGCAGTAGAATCAACCAGTATAAATGCACCTACCGCTTCTTTAGATAAAACACTTAAAATAAGATCAAACCTTTCCTGTCCAGGTGTTCCGAAAACATCAGCTAAAAAACCTTTATAGTCCACATGACCAATATCCATAGCAATTGTAGTGGGAAAAGCACCCATGGCTTTTCTATCCACTGAAACTGATTTTTCAGATATGGATTTAACAAAACTTGATTTTCCAGAATTATAGGGGCCGGTTACTAAAATTTTAGGCACATAAACTTTGACCCCGCCGGGTTGAACCACAAAAAACAAGACCATGGTTTCTTTAGGTTCAGTCCAGGTCGCATGAGCCACCATAAATCCCTGACCTATTATTACCCTTTCTTCTATGGTTCTTAGATCCACCACACAATCCATGGAATCATTTATTTCATTTATTAATTCGGGATTATAATCCCATTCTGTGAATATGTACACCAGGGTGGTTTTATTTTCTCTGGCCTTCTGGTTCCATTTTTTAATTGTTGCCAGGGCTTCCCCCATTTCCATATAATCAATTAATACTGAAAGGTTATTTATGACCCCTATACCACCCGGAACCTCATTAATTGCATCTAAAATTAAGTCTTCAACTTCAAGATAGTTATGGACTACATATTTTGCAGGAGAGGGTGTTCCCAGAAAACTGGAACTACCATCTACAAAAAAAACCTTGTCCTCCTGAATAAATGATTCCAGATTCCATCCATATGAATCAAATTCATACTGAATAGTTTCTGGTTCAGATACATTAGTAAAAATAAACCCCTTATCCCCTTCATTGACCCTGCCATTTAGCATCTGATAACCAAATGCTTCACAATCCACTCCGGGATAAGCACTGAACATTACAGAAATCCCATCTAATATTCCCCCGCCTAAAAGTTCATCCAGTTTAGGAATGTGAGTTTTTTTCATTATCACATCTCCTTAAGGATGTCGTCGACTTGAAAAGACCTACTTTCCATTTCTACAAGTATAAGACCTAGCTGAGCACTTGGTTCTGTTAAAGCTGTAAAGATCGCTTTTTCTCCAGCAGGTTTTAGAATTATGGTTCCTTTTTCAGTTTTCACTGATATCTCATCCACGGAACCAGTATTCATTTGTCCTGATGCAGCTTCAGCCGCTCCCATTATGGTGGAACAGAGAGCTGAAAAGATTCTTGCATCAACATCAGGGGGTGTGCGAGAATTAATTAATAATCCCTCTTTAGAAACAATGCCGCAGGCTTTGATTTGTCCCACTTGCATGAATGCAGAAAGCACATCGTCCAGCTTTTCCTTTTTTGTTTTTGTCATGCATTCACCTATCTAATTTACCTGATTATTTCTATATTCTTAAACTTATATAAAATGAACATTTTTATTAGAATATTTGAGGTTAATGTATTCCTATCAATACATCACCTAAATTTCAGGGTTTAATCTGAATAAGTTGATTTACAATCTCATATTTGACCTTATCGGTTTTAAAACCTCTTATTAACATCTCATTACTAATCATCTGTATGATGCCCTGGGAGAGCTGTTGAATGGTCCTTATTTCCATATCATCGTGGGCCTGCTCTTCAATTAAAAGTAAACAAACCCCTCCCCGGGACCTGACCCTGGTGGCTACTACATGCAAAAACTTAAAAACAGTCCTCAAATTGGAATACATCAAGAGAGTTGAAACAGAATCAAATACTATTCTTAATTTTTTTATATTTTTTCCCCGGGAAAGACCATCAATAAACTCATTTAAAGCTACCATAATCATTGTGAGATCCATAGGACTTTCAATATATCTAATTTGCTCAAAAAAAGGAAGTTCAACTGTAGCGCCAAATCTACTGGAAACACAATCAATTATAAAGAAATTGTCCATTTTGATCCCATCAAAAGTCTCCAGGATTTTTTCGGCGGTCTCATTGGTGGACACCAGTAAACAGGCTTCCCCTTCTTCCAGACCCTTTTTGATAAAATATCTGTAAAAAAGATCCTTACCTGAAAAAAGATCACCCGAAAGGATTATGTTTGTTCCAGAAGGTATTGTCCATGTTAAATTACTGATACCAATAGAATAGTCCATTTAATCCCCCATGACAGCTTATTGAGATGTTTAATAATATTATTTATATATCTTTGACTATAGTATAAATTTCATTTACCATATAAATTAGGTTATGATTCACCCTATTTATTTTTGCTTGAACCAGAATTAATTAATTACAAGGACAGATTAAAATAATGTGATGTACATGTCAAACCCACCTGACATCTGCCGTTGTAAATACATATTTTGGAGAAAAAGCAGGGTTATAAAGACTATTAGTAATGTTTTCAGTTTCAAATACTTTAGAGATACTCCTTCTCATATAATAATTTATTCTACTGCCTAAACAATCTTTATAGG
Organism: uncultured Methanobacteriaceae archaeon; assembly: GCA_947259185.1. Classification (GTDB taxonomy): domain Archaea; phylum Methanobacteriota; class Methanobacteria; order Methanobacteriales; family Methanobacteriaceae; genus Methanobacterium_F. Next base: position 10,494 of record CAMYKT010000039.1, on the reverse strand, counting down.
TTTTCTTACTTATTCCCGGAGCTGAAACATGTGCTATAAGCTGTATTTTAGTTTTTTGGTAGCTACTATTAAACCCACAATTAATAGCATCTATCTTTAATATGCGAATGGATGAAGGGAAATTTATCCTTTCTTTATGGTTTTCATATTCAGAAAATGATTTTTCAGGGAAAACTGCAAAACTATTCATATTAGCTCCCTCAATAGCCCCACTGCGGGCAGCAGTGATGGCCATATTTAGTTCATCTGAATCCATAGCCATGTTAACCATGCTAAGGATTAATATAAAAGATAAACCCAACCAGAATATATATTCAATAGCTAATTGCCCTTTAAAATCATTTAATAATACCATATTCAATTTCTCCCAGAGATAAATACATCTGGATAAAAATACCTATTTAACATTAATAATGTATATAACTGTTTTTCCATTATTCCTTCTATTTAATACCCTGTACGTCTTTCCTGGCATCATTCTGTAGCCAGGGCCATAAGAAGAGTTGAACCATATGGTTACTGGATAAATAACAGCCTTTCCTTTTCTTCCCCCTTGCTCCACATATACCCCCGATGAATTAATCCATAGCAAATAACTGGATTTACCCACTTTTTCTGGAAGGGTTATTTTGATTTCATGACCATTGCCGGCAGAATTAACTTTGTTAATAGTGCTGGCCACTTTTTCAGCTAGAAACCTTGCTTCAGATAATTTTTCTGCCTCATGGACCAGTTCCATGCGTTCAGAAACGATATCCACCATTCCCATTCCCATAAGAATCATGACTAAAATGGTGATAATAAACTCCACACTGAGATGTCCCTCTTCATCCATGACCATATTATATTATTTATAGTATAAAAAGTATTACGTAAATTCTATATTAAAAATGGGATGGTATAAAAAAGTCAGGGCCTGCACCTGAAAATTAAATGTCAATGGGGAAAAATTTTAGTTCTTAAAACCATAACATAAATATAAGGATATTAATTTAGATCTAATTTAAATAAGGGGATAAGATTAAAAATGTATCTAATCCGGGTTTATTCAGGAGGAATTTATAAATTTGATGAGTTTGTGGAATTTGTGGAAGATTTAGGGGGTCTGGTCCTTAAAAAAGATAGTTTTCATATTAGCCGGGGCCAGTACTACCTCTCAGAAGAAATCCGGGTATTAACCATAATCCCTCCAGGGGAAGAAAAAGAAGCGGAATTAATGGCAAAAAAACTTAAAGGAAGTATGGAAAAGCCAGATATGAAATTTAAAGAGAAAAAAAGAATTCTATCCTGCCTGGCCATTTATGATTGTTTAGGCCATTCCCCGGAGGGAATGCAAAAATCAGAAATTCTGGAATATTTAAAATGCCCTTGTTCGGTTCAAATTTGCAATAAAAGTGAAAAAAACTGTTATTTAGATTATCTGGATGAAGTACTGGATGGAATGGTGGAAATGGAATTTCTGGAAAGGGAAAGCTCCAGCAATAAAATAAAGTACACTCTTAAAAAAAGGATCAAATGACTATTTTTTAATAAACAAATGATATGTTGACGTATATATTCTAATGGGACAAGGGATTATAATAGATTTAAATAACTTAAGGGTAAAAATATGATAAAAGGAAATATTATAATACTATCTGGTTTTTTAGTTGTTCTATTCGGAATTAGCCTGATTATAATTGGTACTATCCTCCAATCAACATCCACCAATACTTCCCAGGGAAATGATTCCTCCACAGAAATTAAAACAGGGGGAGTTATTCTAATAGGACCCATACCTATTATTTTTGGATCAGATAAAAGGATGGCGATTGCTGGTGTATTAATGGCCCTTATTTTAATGGTAGCTTACTATTATCTGTTTTATCGTAAATAGCAAAACAGATAGAATAAGTTAATTATATAATAAATGAAAAAAGAAGAGAGAAATATGAGAGTATTAATACTTAGTTCTGGAGAATACGGATCTAGAATAGTTAATCATCTGGCCACTCACGGGTTTTCCTCTTCCATAGTGGGCTTAGAAGAATTTCAAGATAATTTACCAGAATTTATTGATGATTTAACTGAATATATGCCTGAAAATCTCCCTGAATGTGATTTAATTATAGCAGTTGGTCTTTTTGGTGATATTAATCTACTCATATCATCTATAGTTACAAAAACTGGTGCAAAATCAGTTATAATGCCTATTCACCACCCGCAACAGATTCCTCCGGGTTTAAAGCAGGAAATAAAAGATTCCCTTCCAGAAGCTGCCATTGTATTTCCCAAACCTTTCTGTTCACTCACTTCCCAGGGTGATGAATATATTGATCAATTTGTGGAAAAATTTGGTAAACCTGAACTGGAAATTGAAGCTGACGAATATATAAAAACTATTCAGGTAAAAAGAGGAGCACCCTGTGGATCTACAGATTTTATTGCTAAAAAACTGGTAGGGGTTCCGGTTGAAGAAGCAGAATTTGAGGGTGGAAATAAATTCCACAATTATCCCTGTTTGGCATCCATGAATAAAGATTCTGCCACAGGAGATACTATAATGCATTTAGCTGGATATAAAACTAAAGAAGCCATTAAAAAAGCCCTGGGATTCACATATAAATCCGCAGTGGTTGATTTGGAAGTCTGTCAGGGTGGCGAAGATTGTAAACACCTCTGTAGAGAAGTCTGCCCCAATGTTTTATCTGGAGATACTACCATAAATGTAAGAGATGACAAAAAGGTAGATATAAACCCTGCCACCTGTGGTTTGTGTGAAATATGCATTCCCGAGTGTCCCTACGGCGCTATAGAGATTGTTGAAGAAAAAATATCCTGCCAAAAAGAATAAATTCTTTTAAAAACAAGCAGGGTCTGTTAATTAATAAAATTTAAAAGGTATTAAAATGAAGGGAAAGGTTGTTTTCATTGGAGGGGGTCCCGGAGACCCTGAACTTTTAACTATAAAAGCTTATAATGTAATCAAAGCCGCAGATATTATTATATATGCAGGTTCTCTGGTTAATAAAGAGATTTTGAATTGTTCTAAAAAAACCGTCAGTATATATAATAGTGCATCCATGAATTTACCAGAAATAATCGATTTGATGGAAAAAGAAACTAAAAAAGGACTTACTGTAGCCCGGATCCATACCGGGGATCCATCCATTTATGGTGCTATAGGAGAACAGATTAGGGAATTAAAAAATAGGAAAATATCTTTTGAAATAATACCGGGTGTTAGTTCATTATTTGCAACATCGGCTGCCTTAGAAGCAGAATTAACCTTGCCTGAGATTTCACAAACGGTTATTATCACACGTCCCGAAGGTAGAACCCCCAAGCCAGAGAAAGAACATATATCCAGTTTGGCCCGTCATCAAGCTACTATGTGCATTTTTTTAGGAGTTCACATGATTCAAGACGTGGTTAAGGACTTATTAGAGTATTATCCACCACATACTCCTGTAGGGGTGGTTAAAAAAGCTTCCTGGAAGGATGAATATGTAGTTAGGGGGAATCTGGATAATATTGCTCAAAAAATAGAAGAAGCAGGCATAACTAAAACGGCACTAATTGTGGTGGGAAAAGTGCTGGATCCAGGGGACTTCAAGGCATCTAAATTATATGACGCCGATTTTACCCACGAGTACCGGACCCGCAAAATAATTGAATAAAAATTTTTAAAAAATTGTTTTTTCTTACTTGTAGAAGTATTAATAATTAATTCTCTTTTTTTGATTTGAAGAATTAATTACTTCCATTTTACCACAATGGATTCCCTCTGGAACAAGTATACCGCTGCTTTTAAAATAATTAAATTGAGTATAGCAATTATAATTGCCATTATCATCATATTAAATGTATTGAGGGCTATGAAGCCTGATACCTGCATTCCAATCAATAAAAGTACCGGTATAATTATTATAATCCCCATGTTCTGAGCGCTTTTAGGATCTTTAGTTCTTGAAGAAGCTATAACTCCTAACATGAAGCTTAAAATAGTTACTAAAGGAACAAAGAGGAGTAATGATATCCACCAGGCAGGGGATAATACGTAGCTCAATATATCAGGGGATCCGATCCAGTTTACACCGATTAAAAATACCAAGGCACATATCCAGGTCATTATAAGTGCAGGGACTGCTCCTGCTGTTGCTTTACCTAAAAGTAATTCCCATGTTCTCACCGGTGTGGCTAGCAATGGTTCTAAAGCCCCATATTGCTTTTCTTCAATAATAGAAAAAGTGGCAAACATTATGGAAATCAGAACCGGTATTAAGAGGATGTAAATCGGGAACTGGGAGTAGAAAAGCACCTGAAATTGGTCAATGGTAGAAAGTGAAGATAAGGATGGTATTGAACTTTGCAATAAATTCAGACCATTTTGAAGCAGGGTGCTGTTTAGAGAGTCAGCACTGGCAAACATTATAACTACATATATTACAAATAATGCCTGCAGGGTGATTAGAAGCGGTAAAAATATGATTACTGCCGCAGAATTCAGATTAAAGAAGGTATTTCTCCATTCTTTTAATATAACATTCTTGATGCGATGTGGTGAATTTTTGTTCATATCTCTTCACCTTCATCTGATTTAATTAAAGCCAGGTAAATGTCTTCCATGGAATGTTTAGCCTTAGATACGCCTTTAATTCTACCATCAGATTCTACTAGTGCCTTAATTAAGTCAGGCGTATTCTGGTCAAAATCAATTAATTCTATTTGTAGCTGGTTATCTTTTTGTTTTACATTCACTACAAATTTCAGTTTTTCAACTGTATCTAAAATATGATTATTTACACTTTCCAGGTCAACAATCACCATTTTTTTGAAAATTTGAGATTTTAAATTGGAAGTAGTATCAAGTGCAATCAGATCCGTATTTATCAATGCAATGCGATCTGCTAGGGTTTCAGCTTCTTCCAGGTTATGGGTGCACAAAAATATGGTCCTACCTTCTTTTTTTAATTTCATTAAAAGATCCCTTATTTCACGGGAAGCCCGGGGATCAAGGCCTGCTGTTGGTTCATCAAAAAATAGTATTTCAGGTTCATGTATTAGTGATCGTGCTAAGGCCAGTTTTTGTTTCATGCCTTTAGAAAATACTGAGACTTTTTCATCTCTACGGTTCCATAAACCCATTATTTTAAGGTATTTTTCTATTTGATAATCAACATCAAGGTCGGCATAGAAGTTGGCAAAAAATTCCAGGTTCTCCCAGGCACTTAAGGATTCATAAAAACCCGGAGTTTCAGTTAGAAGTCCGATAACTTCATGTAAATCTTCCACTTCATTTTCAATATCATAGCCTGCTACCTGGGCACTGCCACTGGTGGGAGAAATTATTCCAGACAGCATTCTTAGGGTAGTAGTTTTTCCTGCCCCATTAGGGCCTAGTAATCCCAATAATTCCCCTTTTTTAACATTTAAAGATAAACTTCTTACTGCTACCCTTTCTGGAAATTTTTTGGTTAGTTTTGAGCTTTCTATAATAAACGACATATTACCACGATAATCAGCGGACTAAATTAATATGTTTTTTAAAATGTTTAGTGATAATAACAATGCAATAGATATTTTATATGCATTATTTGGAATAAAATTTATCCAATAAATAGAAAAAGTATTTAGGCCTAAAATACGATTAATTTGAGATGCTCCATTTTCCCACAGTTGCGGAACTTTCGGGTCAGGTCCTTTATTCTTGACCCTTCGCCTTCTAAAATAAATAGCTCCAAACAGTTTTCTTCTTTTAAATGACTGTGAATTTGAGTATTGATGATTTCTTCGAAGTCGTGTTTTATGGTGGTAACTGCACCTTCCACTTTTTGACTATGGATTAAAAATAGCAGGGCATTAACTTTTCCTTTAATATTATCTTCCGTTTTATTTTCATTAATTAAGATTCTTGCAGCAGCACGAATAACATCAGATCTCCCTGAAAAGCCCATTTCATCTTTTAATGCATCTATTTCTTCTAAAAGCTTGTCATTTAATGAAATACTGATGATGGCCATGAATTTATTATTTTAATAATACTTTATATATATTTTCATAAATTTTATTAAGATAATCTTTAAGTATTAATAAATCCAGAATAGTTATAAGAAATCAGGGTTTCGTCCGTTAATATTCCTAATCCCTATCTGTATTCCTGCCCTGATTTAGTTAAAATCAGATAATATCGTGGTGGAATAATGGAAAAAAGACTTAAAATTTTATTTTCCGTATCAGTGGTAATCTTAATAATTGCCTCAGTTTTTATTTTCTCCAGTATATATAGTACTCCCGATCCAGCCTACGAAGAGGATAAGCTCATTGTAGCTGCATCTATAATACCTCAAAAAGAATTTATAGAAAAGATTGGAAAAGAAAAGGTCCATGTTGTGATAATGGTACCTTCTGGGGCGGACCCTCATACCTATGAAATAGAACCCCGCACCTTGCAGCAGGTTTCTCAGGCGCCACTTTATTTTGAAGTAGGCTCCGGAGTTGAATTTGAATCAAATTATATGGACAAAATTAAATCAGTTAATCCTGATATGAAAGTTATAAACAGTTCTAAAGGATTAGACTTCATTCCTAATCCGGAGGGACTTGATGGTGATCATGATCATATACATGCAGAAAATGAAGCAGACCCCCATGTGTGGACTTCCCCTAGAAATGTGAAGGTAATGGTTGAAAATATTTATCAGGAATTAATAAAAGCTGATCCTGAAAATAAAGAGTTCTATCAAAAAAATAAAGACGAGTATATTTCTGAGTTGGAAGAACTGGACCAGAAAATTATTCAGGAGATATCAACCAAAGAGAATAAGATACTGGTTTACCATCCTGCCTGGGGATATTTCGCCCGAGACTACGGGCTTCAGCAGATTGCTATAGAAAAAGGAGGTAAAGAACCCACCCCTCAATCCATAGCTAATGTTATAGAACAATCCAAAAAAAATAATATAAAGATTATATTTGTTTCACCCCAGTTTTCCCGGGAAAATGCAGATTTTATTGCTGAAGAATTGGATGCAGAAGTGGTTTTAATAGACCCCTTAGCACCGGATTATCTGAAAAATATGTTAATAGTTTTAGAAGCCTTTAAAAAATCATAAAAAGGATCAATTATGGCTAATGTAGTAAATATGGAAGGAGTTTATTATAAATTAAAGGATTATTACATCCTGGAAAATGTTAATCTAACTATTAAAAAAAATGATTTCATGGCCCTTATCGGACCCAATGGTGGAGGAAAGACTACTCTTTTAAGATTAATTCTGGGCCTTTTAACTCCAGATAAAGGGAATATTGAAGTCCTGGGAATGGCCCCTGGTAAATCTAAAAATATAGGCTATCTGCCCCAAAAGTCCAGTTACCAGTCAAATTTCCCTATAAGTGTGCTGGAAGTGGTGCTCATGGGACGTTATAAACAATTATTAAAGGGTTACAACAAAGAAGACATGAAATCTGCTTTGGATTCACTCAAAAAAGTGGAAATGTTACATTTAAAGAACCAGCAAATAGAAAAATTATCAGGGGGTCAATTACAGCGGGTTTTTATTGCCCGGGCCCTGAGCAGAAAACCGGAATTACTATTGCTGGATGAACCAACTGCCAGTATAGATCCTCATTTTCAGGGCAAGTTCTATGAAATACTATCTAAAATTCGAAAAAAAATGGCGGTGGTGATGGTTTCACATGATATAGGTGTAGTTTCCTCTTATGTGGATAGTATAGCCTGTTTAAACCAGAAAATCTACTGTCATGGCCCGGTGGAAGAATCAGTAGAAGGTTTGGAAAAAGCTTATAAATGTCCTATTGACCTTATAGCACATGGATTTCCACACAGAGTTTTAAGAGAGCATGAATAATTTTTTTTATAAAAACTTGCAATTTTTAAATTATGATCTATTAATAACAATAAGGAAAACCCATCATGGAAAAAACTATAAAAAACAATAAGTCAATTACCTGGAATATTTTATCTTAAAAAAAAGGTGGGAATTATGCTGGAATTTTTGCAGTATCAATTCATGCAAAATGCATTCATTGCAGCCCTATTAGTAAGTATAGCCTGTGGTGTGGTGGGCACTTATGTGGTGATTAAAAAAATAGTTTTTATAAGTGGGGGAATATCTCACGCTGCTTTTGGAGGAATAGGTCTGGGATATCTACTGGGAATTAACCCTGTTTTGAGTGCCATACCTTTTAGTGTGGTATCTGCTGTATTGATGGGTTCTTTGGGTAAAAAGATAGAGCTTAGTGAAGATGCTGCCATAGGTATTCTATGGTCAGTGGGAATGGCCCTGGGTATTATTTTTATTAATTTAAGTCCCGGATATGCGCCTGATCTTTTCAGCTACCTTTTTGGTAGTATATTAACGGTTCCCTACCAGGATCTATTAATAATGTTGGTGCTCGATTTAATCATACTGGGAACGGTGGGACTATTTCATCGGGAATTCACGGCAATATCCTTTGATGAAGAATTTGCAGAAGTAATGGGGGTGCCTTCCCAATTAATTTATATAATTCTTTTAGCACTGGTGGCTTTAAGTGTGGTGGTATTGATTAAAGCAGTTGGAATTATACTTATAATAGCTCTTTTAACCATCCCCGCTGCAATAAGCCGTCAATTTACTCATCATATCCCTAGATTAATGATGGCTTCGGTGATACTTGGTGTTATATTAACCAGCATGGGACTGTGGTTATCCTTTTTATTTAATTTAGCCTCTGGAGCTACCATCGTCATGGTACTGGGAGCAGCTTTTTTTATCAGTGCTATTTTAAAAAAGATATGGTATACGTAGTGGATGATTCTTATTGATCTTTTAAGTAGTGATTTACATAAAAAAAATTCTAAAATTCATCCCGAGTAAAAATATATTAATTATCCGGGCAACATTAATATTATGAAAAGAATTCTAGTTTTAAGTTTCATATTAATGCTAGTTTTAGCAGCTAGTCCCTGCTGGGGAGATATTATTGAACCAGGAACTAAAGAGATCCCCCTTTACTATCAGATTGATAATATTGATAGCTATCCTGACTTTTTTTTCCTTGCGCATGGTATTCCATCCCCTTCTTTTGAAGTTCTAAATTCCAGTGAATTTAGTTTTTACAAATTAAGCATGGTTTATATTTATGCCCTGCCTGAATCTGAATTTAATCCCCTGGAACTGGAAAATAGGGATGATGCTCAAATTAATACATTCTTCCAGAATAATACTAAATTAATAAAATCCAATCTGGAGCTTTCTGGTAGTTTTGATACCGTTCCTGAAGCAGATAAATTAGAAAAAGCAGTGATGATTCTGGAAATAGATTCTCTAAATGATAATGAATTAGTTATTTCTAAAAAGCAGATGAAATATTACTTCGCTGATGGTACCCAGCAGGTTATTGATTTCCAAAACCAGGCCACCATACCCCAACCTTTAAACACTCCAGGACCTGGTGAATACCTGTTCTATATATTGATCCCCCTTCTGGCTTTAGGCGTGATAATATTCATTATCCGGAAAAGAAAATAGATTTTCAGGTGAATATGCCCAATCTACTTTTATTTTTTTTAACCATAGCTCTGGAATTTATTTTAATCCAGTTTATGATAAAAAGTCCTCTTAAAAAAATTTTTTTATACATAATCCTTATAAACTGTATCACCTGGCCTTTGGCAAATTTTCTATACTTTTATTTTATAAAAAACTGGGTTATGGTGGAAGTAATGGTTTTTATAGGGGAGGGGTTTTTAATAAAACAGTTATTTGAAATCAAATATCCCCGTGCATTTCTTATATCGTTCATTTTAAATGCAGTAACCTCTATAACGGGTTATTTGATTCATTTAATTGATATATGGATTTATCTGAGATAATAACCATGAGAATTTTTAGATTATCCGTGATTTTATAGGTTTTCATCTGAGACAAATAGTTAATAAGTAAAAAAACTAACATTTACTTAGTTTATAGGGAGGACCTGAATGAAGTGCGGCTCTGATCTAAGAGAAACCCTGAAATCTGCAGAAGGAGATTATTTAAGCATAACTCTTATTACCGGTAAAACTTATTATGGTGAGTTAAAGAGAGTTGAAACTGATTATTTGCTTTTAGAACTAAAACTTAGAGGTGGAAAAGGTAAAACTTCAGTGATTATCCCTCAGTTACACATCGTTACCATTACCATCTAATAAAATTAACTTACATTATAAAATATGGTTTTTATTAAAGTAGGGGTTAATAAATAAAAATAAGTATTATTTTTAAGTGATACTTTGTTTTTTAAATGTATTTAAGTAAATGAGTATCCCTATATTGGCCTTATTTTCTTAATACCATCAGCACTACCGGCTATTACCATATCCACCACATTGGAAAAAATCCCGTTTTCCACCACACCAGGTATGGAGTTGAGTTCTTTTTCTAATTTAGAAGCATCCTCAAAAAGGCCAAAATCCGCATCAATAACAAAATTACCATGATCCGTAACCACCGGGCCATCTTTCATCTG
>CAMYKT010000038.1 GCA_947259185.1 uncultured Methanobacteriaceae archaeon | reverse complement strand
GATTTGAGGTGAAGCACCTGATTCTTTTAAAATATTAATAACCATACGACTGGAGGAGGGTATAACTTCCAGAGGTACCGGTGTTTGGCCCAGCTTAGTAACCATCTTGGAATCATCTACAATAACTATGAATTTATCTGCCGCATAATCCACTATCTTTTCCAGGGTGTGAGCAGCGCCCCCTCCCTTAATTAAATTTAAATCAGGGTCAACTTCATCTGCCCCATCCACAGCAATATCCACATCATGTTCATCTAAGGTAGTGATAGGTATATGGGAATCTCTTGCTAAAAAAAAAGATTGATAAGAAGTAGGTATACCCATGATATCCAATTCTTCTTCTTTTATTCTAATACCTAATTTTTCAATAAAGTAATGGGTGGTGGAGCCTGTTCCCAGGCCTACAATCTGTCCATCTTTTATTTCAAGGGCGGCTTCATAGCCTGCCATCTGTTTTAAATTCATGTTATAATCTCCGATCTATTATAATATTAAATATTTTAAAAATTAGCTAGCATTTTAAAAGGACTTTACTTAAATCATATCCTTTTAAACATTTTTTATCTGCTTTTCCTAAATTTTTTATAATCTTGCACTTATCATTAACCTTTAATCCTTCAGGAAAACATAATTCATGCATTTGACAATCTTCATCACACATAGGAGGATTTAAAGAAACTATTGAGCCTTCAAAAGCACTTTTAGTATCAACCAGTGATTTTATATGGGCTTTTTCAACTTCTACAACCTTTACTTTATTCTTCTCATGTATTTTACACTTCTGTTGTGCATCTTTTACATCTTTAATTAGATACATCCTTCCTTTTTCCAGAGAATCTATACATGTACCTTTGAATCTGCATTTGAGACATTCCTCTGCTGGCCCTATGTACTGAAAAATCAATCCTTTTTGTGCAAGTTTATTACCAATAAGTGTTATCATTAAATCACTTCCGTTTTAGTAGCCAGACTCTCTGCTGCTTCCCGGGTTAAACCCCGATCACCTAAAATAGTATATCTATCTTCCCGAATTTTATGAGCCATGGTTAAAGCATCTATGATGTGTTCTGGATCTATTCCCAATTCATAGGCAGAGGTAGGGGCCTTCATTTTTTTTAAAGTATCCCTGATAAATTCCCAGTCTCCTCCATGTAGATGCATCATCATGATGGTACCCACCCCACATTGTTCTCCATGTAGAGCAGGTTTAGGGGCCACTTCATCCAGAGCATGACTGAATTTATGTTCAGATCCACTAGCAGGCCTGCTGGTTCCAGCAATAGAAATGGCAATTCCACTACTTATTAAGGATTTAACCACCAGCTTAGCACTTTTTTCCCGGCCTTCTTTAATTGCATCAGCCGATTCAATAATCATTTTAGCAGTCATTAATGATAACGCTGAAGCTGATTCACTATAAGTTTCATTTAAAAGGCGATTAGCTAATTTCCAATCTAAAATAGCAGTATAATTGGATACAATATCCCCACACCCTGCAGCCAATAATTTAAATGGGGCCTTGCTTATAATTTCAGTATCGGCAATTACCCCAATAGGAGACTGCGCTTCAAGAGAAACTGTTCCATTTTTATCTTTTATAGAAGCACGGGGAGATGCAATCCCATCATGGGAAGCAGCAGTAGGAACACTTATGAAATGTAAATTTGATTTAGTGGAAGCTATTTTAGCCACATCAATCACCTTACCACCACCTACACCTAAAACCAGTGAAGCCCCATCTAATTGGTTTTGTATTTCCCTTACTGATTTTTCAGACGCTTCACTAATTCTAAAGGCATCTACCTCAAATCCAGCATTTTGTAAACTTTCAATAGTCTTTTCTCCACCAATTTTAAGGGTTTTTGGTCCACTAACCACCAGAACCTTACCTTTGAATCTCAAATCACGACATATTTCTCCTGTTTTGTCTATGACCCCAGCTCCAGTATGAATTTCCCGCGGTAGTTGAATTTTCTTAGAATCCATTTTATCTTTCCTGAAGTAATATCCTTAATAAATATCAATATATTTTTAAATGCTCTCTAATAAAGTAATTTTGGATTTAAAAATTCATAATGCAAACAAATTTTGCAGATTTAATCTAATTTTAATTAGTAGATTATATATTTGATATCATTTAACTAATTATAATGATTAATTCTTAGTTAATTTGTTAGATTAATATTATGTATAGACCCCTACATTTATCCATCTTTCAGTAGAAAATTAATAAAGAGATAAATCTTGTTTTAAATAAATCTATCTTATAAATATTTATTATTAAAACCCTATAAATCAATTAGTAATATTTACAACTTTATTACAGCAAATCACGGTGAAAAAATGACAAATTTCAGTGAATGGTTTCACGATATTTTAGAGGAAGCAGAAATAATAGACTCCCGTTATCCAGTTAAAGGTATGCATGTTTGGCTTCCCCATGGATTCCAATTAAGAAAAGAAATTTTGAATATTCTAAAAAACATTTTAGATAAAGATCATGAGGAAGTACTATTCCCTCTTCTAATCCCGGAAGGCGAACTGGCCAAAGAAGGAATTCACGTAAAAGGATTTGAAGACGAGGTTTATTGGATTACCCACGGAGGTTTAACGGAACTAAATCAAAAACTCGCTTTAAGGCCAACCAGTGAAACTGCAATGTATCCTATGTTTGCATTATGGGTACGTTCCCATACGGATTTGCCCCTTAAAGTATATCAGACCGTTAACACCTTCCGTTATGAGACCAAACACACCCGTCCCCTAATCAGGGTAAGGGAAATAACTACCTTTACCGAGGCCCATACTGTTCATTCCAACAGACAGGAGGCAGAAGAGCAGGTTGAAAAAGCAATTGAAATATATAAAGAATATTTTGATATGCTGGCCCTACCCTATGTAATTACCCAACGTCCGGTCTGGGATAAGTTCCCGGGAGCAGATTACACTATGGCCTTCGACACTATAATGCCAGATGGTAAAAGCCTGCAAATTGGAACGGTGCATAACCTGGGACAGACCTTTGCTAAGACCTTTGAAATAACCTTTGAAAATTCAGAGGGAGATCACAAGCTGGGATATCAAACCTGTTATGGATTATCTGATAGGGTTATAGCTTCTGTAATTGGTATTCATGGGGACGACTCAGGACTTTGTTTACCTCCTGCTGTTTCCCCAAATCAAATAGTTATTGTGCCTATAATCTTCAAAAAGAAGGGTGAAGAAGTTTTAGAAAAATGTAAAAGCGTAAAATCTTCTCTGGAAAAAGAAGGATTCCGGGTTCACCTGGATGAAAGGGATATCCGGGCAGGTAAAAAATATTATGAGTGGGAAATGAGGGGAGTGCCCCTCCGAATTGAAATCGGGCCTAGAGATTTAGAAAAAAATAGTGCGGTGTTATCGAGAAGAGATAATGGTGAAAAATTCAGTGCAGATTTAGATAATATCTCTGCTGAAGTAAAGAAGACCCTTAACTCCATCACATCCGATATGAAAGAAAAAGCCTGGGCAAAAATGAATTCTAATATTCGCCCGGTTCAAGGATTGGAAGAAGCTCGGAAGGAAATAGAAAATAATAAAGGAGTTATCTCCTTTGACTGGTGTGGTAATGAGGAATGCGGTAAAAAAATCGAAGAAAAGATTAGAGTAGACATATTAGGTGTTCAAAAAGAAGAAAACGGCGGTACTTGTTTCCATTGCAGCAGTAAAGCAACTTGTCGAGCTTTGCTGGCAAGAACTTATTAGAGGAAAATTATGAATTACAGGGTAGTTTTAGTGGTAATGGCAATATTATTATTTGCCGGAGGCTTTGGAACCTTAAATTATTTATCAGACCCGGAATTAAATATTGAACAAGCCTATGATGCCGGAACTATTACCATAATCCAAAAAACATCAGCTGGATCTGTTCCCCATGAAGTAACCGTTATTAATAAGGGGGAACAAGCAATTAAAGTTGAAAAAGGTTATACTTTAACCAGCAATACTTCAGAAGATCTGGTTATTGCCAGAGAAGAAATTATATCACCACAAAATAATGGGACTGTGCTGGCTTACTGCCTTGAACCAGAGATCAATGCTCAGGAAGAAACTGAGCTGGCAGTTTCTACAAAAGCCCCTCAATTAATAATGGATTTAGTAACTAATTCCAATCCTCAGAATCCTGCTGAAGCCTTTAAAACCCAGTTAAAAATATGGATCCTGGTGAGTGATGGAGAAGTGGATATTTATGAAGGAGAAGTTCTTTCCCTGAGCAGAAAACAAGGCATATCTTCTTTTGAACTCCAGAATAATATATCTACGTCCAAAATAGAAGTTATGACCCAGTTTAATCTTACAGAAACCGATATAACTAATATAAGTACCAATGTTAATCTTATGAACCCTCCTAAAAGTTGGTGGGATCAGATTACAGGAACAATAAGTGAATTCATTGGAATTTAAATTCATAAAAACTTTGAAAATAAAAATATATGATTAATTTCTATAGGGAGACCTAATATGGAAAAATTGTATGCCATTATACCCGTATCTCGATTTTCTCATGCGAAAACACGCTTATCACCTACTTTATCCTCTTCAGAAAGAGAAGGTATTCTAAAAGCCATGTTAACAGATGTAAGTAATAGTTTAAAGGATCTAGTTAGCGATTTAGTAGTTATAAGTGCTGATGAGGATGTTTTGGACTTTGCCTATGATCTGGGAATCAGTATACTGCAGGAGAAGGGTCAGACTGATTTAAATGGTGCTTTAAACCAGGCCATGGAATGGTGTGCTCATGAATGCCATAAGGTACTAATCACCCCCTCAGACATCCCCCTTATAGGAAAAGCTCAGCCCAAAAATTTTATTAACCAGTCGAATAAATATGACATGGTAATTGCCCCTGCTAAAGGTGGAGGAACAAATGCATTACTTTTCAAGCCGGGGACTATGGAATTAAAATTTGGAGACTATAGTTTCTTTGAACATATTAAAGAAGCGAATATGAACAGATTAAGCCATGTAGTCTATGACTCATTTTATTTATCTCTGGATGTTAATACTGCCGAGGATTTAGGTGAAATTATATTGCATGGGGAAGGTACCCATACCAGGGAATTCTTAAATAAAATCCCTTTAAGTGTTAATCCCCACCGGGGATCAGATAGATTAGAAATTCGCCGTGAAATATTATGATTGCCATTTCTATAGCCGGTTTTGACCCCTCAGCTGGTGCTGGAATATTAAGTGATATTAAAACTTTTTCAGCATTAGGAGTGTATGGAACCGGTATTATAACTGCCCTTACTGCTCAGAATACTAAAAGAGTATCGGGAATATACCCCATTAGCCATGAATTTATAGAAGAGCAGATAGACAGGGTTATGGAAGATGCTGATATAATCTTTGGAAAAACTGGAATGCTGTACTCCCCAGATATAATTCGTTCTTTAGCTAAAAAAGTAAAAGAATATCAGCTTAAAATGGTGGTTGACCCGGTTATGGTGGCTGGATCAGGGGGTAGACTGTCCCAGGAAGGTTTGGCAGATTCCCTGAAAAAATATCTTTTAAAAAAATCGATTCTGGTGACCCCCAATACTCATGAAGCAGAAATACTCTCCGGAATCCAAATAAAAACCCAGGAGGATGCTATTAGAGCTGCCCGTAAGATAGGTAAATATTGTGACGTGGTAGTAACCGGAGGGCATCTGGAAGGAAATAACATTTTTTTTGATGGAAACCTGGAAATTTTCCAGGGAAAATTAATAGAAAGTAATAATACCCATGGCAGTGGCTGTTCTTTTTCAGCAGCCGTGACGGCCTATCTAGTTCAAGGATTTGATTTAAAAGAAGCCCTGAAGCAGGCTGATAGTTATGTGAAGGAGAGTATCCGCCAGGGCCATTACGGTACCCTGAATCAATTCTGGAACCATGAAATTTAATTATTTGATCCAATAATTAATTAATTTATTATACTTTTAAAATATTGATGTTTAACTTATGAAAATTATTATCCATAGAAAACTAGGATTTAAAAAATAAAAAGAATACTTGCCTGAAAAATTAAAAAAGAATTAAGATAAATTTAAAGGAGTTCATCCCTTAAATCTATGGTATCCACTAAATCAGGGCCAGTGGAAATAATGGTAACTGGAACTCCAGTTTCCCCTTCAATTTCGTCGATAAACTTCTTAATCTCTGGAGACAGACTGGAGTAATCTCTGGTCCTCTCACATTGAGGATAGAGTCGGTCCACACAGGTTAAAGCAATCTGAGTAGCACCGTTAATCATGCATGACTCCCGGGCCATATCCATATCAAATAGTCCCACCCTTCTTCTTCTTCCGGTAACTGTACCGTATTCCTCCAATCCCATTTTTTCTGCTTTTTCTTGATTAATTTCAGTTTTAAATGGTCCTTCCCCTACACGAGTTATGTATGATTTGAATACCACAATAACTTCATCAATACGGGTGGGTCCAACCCCTACATCAGCTGCTGCAGTGCTGGCGGTGGTATCCTTACTGGTTACAAAAGGATAGGTCCCATAGTAGAGAGATAATCCAAAACCCTGGGAACCTTCAATAAAAACATCTTTACCTTCATCAAGTGCTTTATTTGTTTCCAGTGGAACATCCGTAGTATATCCCTCCATTTCTGGAATCTGGCCCGCCATTTTGGCCACCCTCATTACTCTATCTGAGTTAGCCGGGCCACAGCCTGTCCCGGTACTTCCAATCTTTTTGGATAGAAAATCAGAGGCTTGATCTCTTTCTTTATGTTTTTCTTCTATGATTGCACAACGGTAATCAGCGAAAGTTCTATTTTTAACATTATATTTATTTAAATAGTCCAGTTCATGATGGAATACATTGGGATCCACCAGTACTCCTGCTCCAATTAAGAGCCGGGCATCTTCATGCATAAATCCTGAAGGAGTAAGCCTCAACCCATATTTTTCACCATTGAATTCTACCGAATGTCCTGCATTGGGGCCTACTCCAGCTCGGGCTATGATACTGGGTTTATCATTATAGCACAGATATGTAATACACTTGCCCTTACCTTCGTCACCCCATCCTCCACCAACTAAAACACTGCATGTCATTGTTATAATCTCCTTATCTTGTTGCCTCTCATATATTAAAGTAGAGATAATAAAAACCTTTCCCTAAAAAATATATTTTTAAATTATTTAAATCTAATAATATTTTTTTCTTAAAAGCTAAAAATATTTATTTATAAGTTAAAAACCATTCATTTCATTTTTTTCCGGATGATTCTGTCGAAAAGAGTAGGAGTAAACCTTCTCTGCAGTGCAATCAGTACATGCTGTTGCAAAGCATTTTCCATGGTTTCCATGGTGATGATATCTTCTTCTTTTCTAATTCGTATAGCCTGTGCTATTTGAGCTAAATCCCGTGCATGGGCAAAGGTAGGTTGCAAACCTTCACCACCTTGAGTACAAGGGAGATATACTTTTTGGTATTGTTCCATAATTGCAGGATCATATTTTTCTCCCAGCTCATCCAGGTTCTTTTTAAATACATTTAGAATATCTTCAATTGAAGGGTTTTCCAGGAGCACATGTAAAGGAGCTCTCCTAAGATGGGCTTCATCCATTATAGTTATATCCAGGTTAGTTGAAAAAGCAGGAATAAAATGAGAGTGAACAATAATCGGAGCCCCTTTAATATATATAAGGTCTTTTCTATTTTCCATGGGAACTATTAACCGATTTAAAAGGGCATTATGGTCTTCTTTTTGTCTTCCTAAATCATCCAGTAATAAAACTCCCCCATTGGCCTTTATGATGGGAGATGTTTCATATACGCCTTTATTTGGATCATAATTGGTTTCCAGTTTTTGGGTGCTTAATTCAGAACCGGTGAAAACAAAGGGGGCGTAAATTTTTACCCATCGGGGATCTTCAGGTTGTTCTGGAGCTTCTCTATGAAAATCAGGGTCGTAAAGTTGAATGATTTGATCTGAAAACTCAATATAGCGGGGAATAATTAAGGGAGGTAAAAGGTCTGACATTTTACTGGTAAGGAATGTTTTGCCTGTTCCAGGTAATCCATAAATAAATAAGCCCTTACCACCAATAGCCGACTCAACCAGGGTTTTTTTGGCATCTTCATTCCCTACTACATCCTGGAATGTTTTTTTTACCACTTCTTTGGGTATTTCTAAGGGAAATCTTCCTTTTATTTGAGCCTTCATCACATCAAAATAATAATCATAGGTAACCGGAGCCACACCCACATACGGATTTTCATTAATAAGTTGAGAAGCCTGTTTACGGCCCATTTTTTTTATGGTGAATTCTACACTGGGAAAAAGAAAACCTCCACTAATGGCGGCACATAAATCCTCTTTTTCCATTTCCCGGAGGATGATCTCTAATATATCAACATGTATACCAGTTATTTCAATGATTTTATTTACCTTAATATTACCATGGGTCGCCAGGACCTTTAAGACCAGATGCTTTATAAATCTAGAAGATAAATCCATGTCATCCATTGATTTAGGTTGAGTAAGTAATTCAAATAGTTTCTTCATTGTGTCATCGTGATAATAATCCATGTAATCACTCCTGGATTAGGATACTTATACCCAACAAGAGATATGTTATTCGCATAAATACAATTTTCTACCAATCTAAAGGATATAGCTCAAAATTAGTCAGATAAATAATTTTAATATCACTTCACCACATAATATAATTACAAGGGGGTGGGCTCAATAAAGCCAACAGAAATATTCAACTTATTAATAACCCTTCAGGGACACAAGGATGCCACTGCCGGGAAAGAATTTTTAGGTCAAGAAGAAATATCAATGGCGCTCCAGGCCCAGGAAAGAGAGTTAAATTTTAAAGAATCAGGATTTCCTAATGTCATTTTAATTGATTTGAATATGGACCCCTACCAGGCAGTTGATTTACTCAGAAACAATCCAACCACTGTGATATCCAAGGTAGTTCCTATAGAATCCGTGGTTAGAACCAGATTGGATACTATTTTAGAGAATATATTGCTTCTGGCTGGTGAAAAATTAAGTCCAGAAAACTCTTTTCGAGTAATATGTGATTTAAGAGGAAGAAAATATATTAACTCTCCTCAAGATTTGATAGAGATGGTTTCAACAGAACTATCTGAAAAATTAAATGGGATAATTAATGAAAACAATCCAGAATGGATAGTTCAGCTGGAAGTAGTAGGGGAAAACACCGGCCTTAGTGTATTGCGGCCAGGAGATATTTTGAAAAAAATATAATTATTAGAAAATTTCATTATATATATTCATGCTGAAAATGAGCTTAAAATACTTTAATTTAGTTATTGGTGGATTTAATAGTCTTGATTATTTTTAAATTAGGTTATAACTTGTTAAATTATTTTTAAGGCCTTCGATGATATTTTATAAAAAGTTTTTCTCCAGCGAACCGATAAGTATATAAGTATATACTAATATACTAATGGAATATGTTGAGGATAAATTCTGAATATAGTTCGGATATATCTCAAGAATTAGAAGAGCTATTCAAAGCACTGGGCAACATAAACCGACTGTTGTTAATTTATTCCCTCTCCTCTGGTGAAATAGAAAAAATCAGTGTTAGTGAAATAGCACGAATGATGGATTTAACCCAACCGGCAGCATCACAGCATTTGAAAGTACTTAAAACTGCTAAAATACTGGATGCTAAAAAAAAAGGAAACCACATCTACTACACCTTCAACCAGAGAGCACTTATAAAACACAAAAAAAAGATTGATTTTTTATTTGAATGTGTTTTGTCCAAGTGCAGTGATTTAGAATAAATAGAATCGTCCTTGACTGAATCTAAAAAAAATTAAAAGAATTTTTAAGAAAGCATACTGATCCTGACCACGGTAGGAAAAGCAGATAAATAGAATATAAATTGTATAATCCCATTTTAATGGGCCCTGCAATCATTATCCTATCCATTGGTGTGATATCATGAAAGAAATGAACCTCAATAAAGAATTACCAGTAGTAATTATACCTGATACCATATTATTGCCTGAAAATAATATGAAATTAAAAATTGGCAAAACCACAGGTAGCGAAATATATTCCCGGGTTGCCAAAGATGATTTCTATGGAATTGCATTGGCAGTAAAAGAACCCAATAGTAACGGGTTATACATAGAATCTGATTTTTACCAGATAGGGACCTTAATCAAGATTGAAAACATCAAAGAGATGAGAGATTTCTATCAGTTAAGTGTGAAAATAATAGAAAGGGGGAAGAGTTTATCCCTGATAAAGCAGATTATAAAGCTCTCTATGAAATAATCCCTGATATTAATGATCTGGATGCAGAGAACCATGCAGAAATCCTGAAGCATGTAAGAGGCCTGGTAGCAGAGATAAGTAAAAACTTTAAAGGTTCAAAAGGGTATGTAGAACAGGTAAATAAATTCAATGATATTGCCCAGGTAATTGCATTTGTATTCCCCTACGTAAGATTAAACCTGGAAGAACAACAGGAATTTTTGGAAATACGTTCCTTGAAGAAAAGAAGTTTAAAGTTTTTGGATATTTTAATTGAACAGAAAGAATCCATACAATTCCAGATGGAAATGGCTGCCAAGTTCAATGATGAGATGAACAAGAAACACCGGGAAAATATGCTCAAAGAGCAGTTAAAAGCCATCCAGGAAGAATTAAATGATTCAGAGGGAGGTTCCGGTAGAAAAGATTACCGGGAGATGATTGAAGAATCCCAAATGCCTCCTGAAGTAAGAGAAGTAGCCCTGGAAGAAGTTAATAAACTGGACCGCCAGGGTCCGCACAGTTCTGAAGAAAATGTAATTCGAAACTACCTGGATTTACTAACCAGCTTACCCTGGGTTAAGACTGATGCCAAAGATATTGATATTGAAGCTGCCCGGGAATTATTAAATGAACAGCACTATGGACTGGAGAAAGTAAAAGACCGTATAATACAGCACCTCACCGTAATGAAGCTCAAGAAAAACAAACAGGGATCCATACTTTTACTGGTGGGGCCTCCTGGAACTGGTAAAACCAGCCTGGGTAAAAGTATAGCGGAGGCTTTAGGCCGTAAGTACGTTAGAATCAGTCTGGGTGGGGTTAAGGATGAATCAGAAATAAGAGGTCACCGCAGAACCTACCTGGGTGCCTTACCAGGTAGAATCATCCAGGGAATGAAACGAGCCGGTGAAGTAAACCCGGTTTTCATACTGGATGAAGTGGATAAGATCAGGGAATCCTATAATGGTGATCCTGCCAGCGCCCTCCTGGAGGTACTGGACCCGGAACAAAATGATAGTTTCTCTGACCACTACCTGGAAGTGCCCTATGATCTATCTGATGTGTTCTTCATTGCCACGGCCAACTCCCTGCGGGATATCCCCGGACCTTTAAGGGACCGTATGGAGATTATAGAAATCGGCAGTTACACCAGCCATGAAAAATTCCATATCGCCAAATACCACTTAATCAAGGAGGTCTTAGATGACCATGGACTGGATGAAACCCAGTTGCAGATTGATGATCAGGCCCTGGAAACCATCATTGAAAAATATACCCGGGAAGCCGGAGTAAGGGGAGTTAAACGCCAGTTATCTGCAGTGGCCCGGGTGGCCTCAGAAAAGATTGTGCTGGGTAAGGTGGAACTGCCCTACGTGGTTAAAGAGGACATGTTATACGATCTTCTGGGTCATGAAATAACCCGCCATGATCGGATAAGTGAAAATAATCCTCCAGGAGTAGTTACTGGATTGGCCTGGACTCCAGTAGGTGGGGACATCCTCTTTATTGAAGGGGCCTTCATGCCTGGAACAGGTAAACTAATGCTTACCGGACAATTAGGTGATGTTATGAAGGAATCTGCCAAGATATCCCAAAGCCTGATTCGATCCAGATTAGCCTTCAATTTGAAGCAGGTGAAATTTGATAAAAAAGATCTGCACATTCATGTACCTTCGGGATCCATTCCCAAGGATGGACCATCTGCAGGTGTGGCTCTTTTAACTACCATTGCATCACTGGTAACTGGACACGAAGTGGATCCTGAACTGGCCATGACCGGTGAAATATCTCTGAGGGGTGCAGTTTTACCCGTAGGTGGAATAAAAGAAAAGGTGCTGGCTGCCCATCGCGCCGGAATAAAGAGGGTTATATTACCCCAGGATAATGAGAAAGACCTGGATGATGTGCCAGAAGATGTTAAATCTGAAATGGAGTTCCTCCTGGTGGAAACGGTGGAAGATGTCTTAAAAGAAACCATGGGTCTGGATCTTCCCAAGCCATTATTCATGGAAATGGGTAATAACTCCCTGGCAGGAGGGGCGGGAGCATAAATCTTTAAGTTATTTCCCCTGAATTTCAGGGGGAAACTATTTTTTTATTTTTTTAATCACTCAAAATATTTTTTTTTAGTTCATTTATTTGATATCCCAAAAAAACTAAAATTAGTGAAACAAAATTTTACCAATTATAAAAACTTAAAAACAATATAAATTGAAGTTTAATCTATAGGTAACTACCGATATATACTAATTCCCTCTTTTTAGATTATCTATAATCAAATGGAAGAATTTTAATAATATAATTTTCAATTATCCTCTTTTTCTGATTCATAGGCTTCAATCAAGGATAATATATAATCTAGATCAACAGGATCTGATCTTTTTAGCCATTTTTTAAAATCATCCAGCTTGTCCATATTAACCACTAACCCGGGTACTACAGTATATTTTTTATCCTCCCTAATCTCCCACCAGAAGTTGTTTCTTTTAATCTCTCCTTTTCTGTTTCCAGCTGATGAATGTAGTTCTTTTTATCCTCTAAAATATCCTCCATGATGGTTAACTGCTGAATAAGAGTTTTTTTATCCTCCCGGAAATCTTTAATTATTTTTCCCAGTTTTTCAAAGTCATCCTTATCCACCACCTTCACCTTATGTCCAGTAGAAAAAATGGTTTTCTCCTCCAGGATAATCAAAGGCTTTTCTATCTTAATTATTTTGGTTCTCAATTTTTTGTCAATCAGTTTAACTTCCTCTACACCCATGGTAACTTTGGCTTCTTCGGTTCTCATTTTTATCAATTCCTTTGTAAGGGTCTGGTGAGATATTATGATATGGGTGTGGGTCTAAGTTATGGGAGAGCAGATGAAAAGTAAAAACTTATAAAATAGAAATATTTTTAATTACAGGATAATAGTAAAGGAGGATTGAATTAAAATAGAATAGGGGATGAGCTATTTAGAGAATGTAATAATTAAAAGCATCGTTAAATTAGTTATTATTATTATTCAATGATTTCTTTAATATGTTCCAGATGCTTCTTAATTATTTTTAGTTCTTTATCTTTTTCATCAAGCTTTTTAAGAAGATTCTTATATCCTTCGGGAGTTATATGCTCTATTTTAGGTTCCTCCAGAGATAAATTAGCCATCACACTCCTATATTTATTTTTAAGGAGTTTAATTTCAGAATTAGAAGGATAGCTAGTATTATCATCCAACTTCTGGCCTGAAATAGTCTTTATCAAAATTTCATCTACTCCGGATTCATATAATTTAGTTTTAAAATACTTACGGAGCATGGTTGAAGAAAAAAATCTTCTTTTTTCAGTAAGATATCCAAAATTAGCCCTATCATTTACACGTTTAAAAATAGAACCATGCACAGAAACATTCAGGGCATTATTTCTTGAATTAACAAAAAGTGGATCATTTAATGATTTAATAGGTTTATTTTTCCTTTTTCTGTCAATAAGGTAACTTAAAATGGCTCTGGTTGATTCGGGAGTATTGAAAGTAACATAATTTCTTCCAGTTCTATATTTTTTTATTTCCCAGGTTCCTATGATTTCATCCATATTACAAAGTTTATGGGTTATATAATCAACTTTAAATTCATCTCCACGTTTCAAATCAAGATATTCTCTAATTGAATTAATGAAATCCCCATAAGTTAAATTTCTTATTTCCGTAGCTTCCATGCCTGAAGACATATGCAGTAAAATAATGGCCTTATCTCTTAAACCGCTTAATTGTAATGCTTCCTTAATCTGATCGGGAGATATAATTTCATTAACAACTACCTTATCTGTTCCCGGATGAATTATACGATTTATGCTATCAGTATCAATATCATGCTCTTTATAAAATGCTTTGACTGTATCTAACCGATTAATAATGGTATTGGAAGATTTTCCACTTTTTTTTAAGTTTTCTATGTAGTCCTGAAGATATTCATCTACCTTCTTGCCCTTTTCCCTTTGGGCTTCTTTAATTAATTCTGCAGGATTTTTACCTAAAAACTCACAAAATGCTCTTAATCTTCCATAGTATACTATTTCAGTTGATGAAGAGACATTTCTTCCGTTGATGAAATTTTTAAAATAGGGGTCGTTATTGATATCTAAAGGTGCTTTATCCATAATAAA
Source organism: uncultured Methanobacteriaceae archaeon (assembly GCA_947259185.1). Taxonomy (GTDB): domain Archaea; phylum Methanobacteriota; class Methanobacteria; order Methanobacteriales; family Methanobacteriaceae; genus Methanobacterium_F. The sequence continues at coordinate 143 of CAMYKT010000038.1, read as the reverse complement.
ACCTTAATCAAACATTTATTTACAATAATATCTTTCAGGAGTATATAAAATTAATTGTTGCTCCTATTTTTAGAAAGAGTTGGTTCTTTTTTACTTGATTCTGATTTAACTTTGTCTTTAGCAAATCTATTTAGGATTTCCAT
>CAMYKT010000037.1 GCA_947259185.1 uncultured Methanobacteriaceae archaeon | reverse complement strand
TATGCTTTCCCTTATTTTTCCATTTATAGGCAGTCCCCTTCATGGCCATGTTATCTGATTCAGTACCACCACTGGTGAAAATTATTTCCTGAGGACTGGCCCCAATAAGAGAAGCCACATTCTCCCGGGCAGCTTCCATAGCCTGCCGGGCGGTTCTACCCAGAGAATAAAAGGTGGATGCATTACCAAATTCCTGGGAAAAAAAAGGTTCCATAGCTTTTAAAACTTCTGGATTTACCGGTGAAGTTGCAGAGTGATCCAAGTAAATCATTTAATTTACCTCCATTTAATTAACATGAATTTCAATTACAATTGTTAGTAAGATAATACTAAATAAAATATATATTCCTGCTGAAATATATTTTTTTTTTAAAAAAATAATTTATAAGCACCCTTTAATATTTGGTTATCAGGGTACTGATATGGTCGGTGGTAACTATGCCTTTAATTTTATTTTCTAAGTCCACCACCGGGAGGGATGATATATTATGTGCTTTCATTTTAGCTGCGGCTTTTTCTATAGGTTCATCTGGATATGAAACCACCACTTCCCTGGTCATAATCTGTTCTAAGGTACTGCATTTTAAGGCCACAGATTTAGATATATCCCAGGCAGTAACTATGCCAATTAATTTTTTCTGAGAATCAACCACCGGCAAATGAGTTACCTTACAATCCATCATTAGATTAGCTGCGTCTTCAATAGTAGTTTTTTCACTAATTAGTGCTATTTCTTGAGCCATAACATCCTGTACCAGGGTATCGCTTAAGAAATTTCCTATGATATAGTTAAGCTGGCCTGCTTCCAGTAAAAAGGCATCATGGCCATAGGGTGATTTAATTTCGGTGTAATTTACATCAACTTCATTACTACTTAAGGCCATTACTATTTCTTTGGACTCCTGAGGAGTATATAACCAGTCGGAATCCACTGATATAACCAGAAACTTGGATTTCACATTCTTTAAACCTTCCACCAGAGAACCATTACTCTTGAGGTCAAAATAATCCACGGCCCGGGTAATGTAGAGGTAGGAGTTGGCATCAAATCTCTTTACAAATGATTCTCCCTGGTAGTGGAGGTAACTTTCCACTTCAAATTCCAGGTCGAAATCAAAACTGTATTCTTCTTTATCCTGTAAATTACGGCCGAATTTCTCTAACATGGATTCTGAGGAAAGATAGGTTATATGGCCTATCATACGAGCCAGACTAAGGCCTTTTTTAGGAGGATTTTTGTGATAATAAGATCCATTTTCCCAGTCTGGATCAGAGATAATGGCTCTTCTTCCCACTTCATTAAATGCAATTTGTTGTGGTGAAGAATGGGCTGCAGTAGCAATAGGTATGGCCATTCTGACCATATCTGGATAGGAAACTGCCCATTCCAATACCTGCATCCCACCCATTGATCCCCCGATAACGGCGAATATATTATCTATTTCCATAGAATCTATAAGGGCTTTTTGAGCATTCACCATATCTTTAATGGTGATTACAGGAAAATCCAATCCATACTCTTTTCCAGTTTCAGGATTTATAGAGGCCGGGCCGGTGGAACCCTTACATCCTCCCAGAACATTGGAGCAAATTATAAAGTATTTTTCAGTATCCAGACATTTACCTGGTCCTACAATTATATCCCACCATCCCGGTTTAGGTTGGCCTTCTAACCATCCGGCCACATGGGCATCTCCGGTAAGGGCATGGCAAACCAGGATGACATTATTTTTTTCCTTATTTAACTTACCATAGGTTTCATAGGCCAGGGTAACTGAGGGTAATGATTCTCCCCCTTCCAAATTTAGATATCCATCTATCTGGAAGTATTTAGTTTCCACCAGTCCTACAGATTCTTTTTTCATTTTTTATCACAATAGTTATATTATCATAACCATTATCTGGCTAATCCTTTATAAATCTATTTAGATTCTCATCCTTAAATCTTATTTAAGGCCTGGTTGATATCCGCAATTATATCTTCCACATTTTCCAGTCCAATGGATAACCTTATAAAGTCCGGGGTTACTCCGGTGGTTTTTTGCTCTTCCGGGGTCAACTGCTGGTGAGTGGTGGAAGCAGGATGAATAACCAGACTTTTAGCATCCCCTATATTGGCCAGGTGGGATAATAACTGAACGCTTTCTATGAATTTTTTCCCGGCTTCCAGACCTCCTTTAATACCAAAGCCTATAATGGCACCGTATCCTCCCTTAAGATATTTTGAAGCCAGTTTATGGGCAGGATCATCTTCAAATCCAGGATAGGTAACCCAGTTTACTGCTGGATGATTTTTCAAGAATTTAGCCACTTCAAAAGCGTTTTTGGAGTGTTTTTGAACCCTTAAATCCAATGTTTCCAGACCCTGCAGGAAAAGGAAGCTGTTGAATGGACTCAAAGCCGCCCCTATATCTCGTAATAGTCTTACTCTGGCCCGAATAGTGTAGGCAATATTTCCTACTCCTGGAAAGTCTCCAAATGTTTCCCAGTATTTTAATCCGTGATAGCTAGGATCGGGATTAGTAAATCCAGGGAATTTACCATTTCCCCAGTCAAAATTACCGGAATCTACAATTACTCCTCCAATAGAGGTACCGTGTCCTCCAATAAATTTAGTGGCAGACAAAACAGTTATATCTGCCCCGTGTTCAATAGGTCTAACCAGACCCACTCCGGTAGTATTATCCACTACAAAGGGAATTCCTGCTTCATGTGCAATTTCAGCAATGGCTTTATAATCAGGAACATCCAGTTTTGGATTTCCAATTGATTCAGCGAATATTGCTTTGGTTTTGGGAGTTATAGCATTTTTAAATGCTTCTAAATTAGTAGAATCCACGAATTTTACTTTCCTACCCAGTTCAGGGAAGGTATAATTAAATAACTGATAGGTTCCACCGTACAGGTTGTTGGCAGATACTATTTCATCTCCTGGTAGAGATAAATTTAAAAGTGCAAAAGTAGTGGCAGCCTGTCCAGAGGAAACTGCTAAAGCAGAAGTTCCACCTTCAATTGCTGCCATTCTTTTTTCAAAAACATCTGTGGTAGGATTCATAATCCGGGTGTAGATATTCCCAAATTGTTTAAGTGCAAATAAATCTGCAGCATGGTCGGTATCTTCAAAAACATAAGAAGATGTTTGATAGAGAGGTACTGCCCGGGATCCTGTAGCAGGATCTGGTTCTTCCTGACCTACATGCAGACCCAGGGTACTTAATCCGTATTCTTTTTTTTCATTATTTGTCATTTTTCTACTCCTATTTACTATTTTGCAATATTTTCCTTTTTCCTTTTAATTAATTAAAGCATTTCTCATACATTTTAAGTGGAAACAAACTCTTTTGTTATAGGGTTTGTAGAATATACTACAATATAACAATTGTTATATTTTTTTATTTATAAATGTTTCGCTCATACTCCTGGCTCTAACCAATAGATTATATTCTACATAAGCACAATGATAAAGATGTTTCCTAATTTTCTTATAATTCCTTTTATGGATTACTAATTCCAGAATCCACTACATAATTTAATTTTTTTATTAAATCTGGACTTAATGGATAGGCTAAGTAAATATAAATTAATATTTTATTATTTTAAGATTATTCATTTTAAACTGTAGAAAACTATATATATAACAATCGTTAACAATGCACTATAAGTAAATACCTGAAAATAGATATATATTAAGGGAATTTCTCATGCCAAGATGACCGAGAGGCGAGGTGCGTGGCTGCAAACCACGATACTTGGGTTCAAATCCCAATCTTGGCCTAACTTTTTTATATTGATTATTATATACTAATTTTAAATTTAGTTTAAGGTTATACTATGAATATCTATAATACCATGTCTCAGGAAAAAGAACCATTGGAAGCCCTGCACCCAGCAAGAATAAAACTTTTTGTCTGCGGACCAACGGTTTATGATGATGCCCACATCGGTCATGCTCGTACCTACATCTCCTTTGACATGATAAAGCGTTACCTGGAATACAAAGGCTACAGTGTATTCTATCTGCAAAATATCACAGATATTGATGATAAAATAATTGCCAGGGCTGCTGAATTAGGGGTGGATCCTGAAAAACTGGCCCGCAAATTCGAAAAAAGATACCAGGAGGATATGGAAAAATTAGGGGTAAATGGAGTAAACCTTCATGCCCGGGCCACCCAACACCTGGATGAAATAATAACTCAGATTCAAAGTCTCCTGGAGAAAGGATTTGCCTATGAGACTGAAAAAGGAGTGTACTTTGATGAGTCACAATTTCCGGATTATGGTAAACTCTCCAGACGAAAATTAGAGGATCTTAATGTGCACCGTATACAGCAGGATGAGGATAAAAAAAATCCAGGTGACTTTGCTCTATGGAAAAAGAAAGATCATGAACCTTTATGGGATTCACCCTGGGGTCCTGGAAGACCAGGCTGGCATATAGAAGATACAGCCATAACTGAAGAATACTTCGGACCTCAATATGATATCCATGGTGGAGGATTGGATTTAATATTTCCTCACCATGAGGCAGAAATTGCCCAGATGGAATCAGTTTCAGGTAAAAGCCCCATGGTAGCCTACTGGATGCATACGGGATTTTTAAATGTATCTGGAGAAAAAATGTCCAAGTCACTGGGTAACTTCATCACCATCCGGGATCTTTTAGAAAATTACCAGGGGGATGTATTCCGCTTCTTTGTATTATCAACTCACTACCGTAGCCCCATTGATTTTTCCACAAAGGCTCTGGATCAATCCACAAAAAGTCTGGAGCGTATAAAAAATATGGTACTAAAACTCCAAAAACTAAGTTTAAATGCACCTTTAGATGGATCTGATGATGATTTATTCCAGGAAATTTTAAATAAATACCAGGAAGAGTTTTTCAGACACATGGATAATGATTTTAATACTCCCCAGGCCCTGGCTGCAGTATTTAATTTAATTCGTCAACTGAATAAATCCCTGGAAAATAATAATCCATCTAAAAAGGTTTTAAACAATATTTTAAGATTTTTCAATGACTTTGCAGAAATAATGGGATTCCAATTCAAAAAGATTGTTAAAACTCCAGTCACCAGTCAGGAGGATTTGCTGGAAATAATTCTGGATATACGTGAAAAACTACGGCAAAAAAAAGAATGGGAACTCTCAGATGAAATTAGAAGCAGATTAAACAATCTGGATTTTGAGATTCAAGATTGAGATAACTATTAAACTGATTTTTTAGGGATTATCAACCTATACATTAAATTTATAATAGATAACTCTGATAATATAACAATAGTTAAGAATAATTGATAAGTGATTAAATGATGGAAAACACTATAATTATTGGTAGCGGTGCTGGTGGAGCCACCATAGCACGTGAATTATCATTAAATTATCATAACATAAAAATACTGGATAAAGGCCCTCTGCATACACAGAGTGATGCTGTATTATCTTTAAAATTTAAAAAAGTAACAGATCTGGAAAATATTGAAATTCCAGACATTAATAAAATTAACCATTTAAAAAATAAAGATCATCGACTTGATTTAGAGTTGATGTATGTGGAAGGAGTAGGGGGTACTACCCTGGTTTCCCTGGCCAATGCTTGCTATGCTTGCAGCAGTTGTTATACTGATTCAACCACCACCCAGTTTCAACTGCAAAATCTAGAACTCTATAATGAGTTTTTAGAAGCCAGTAAAGAGATGAAGGTAAACCCTCTACCTTTCGACTTTAGAGGACCCACTACCCAGAAAATGGTGGAAGCTGCAGAAAAACTGGGTTTTTATATGGAAGCCATGCCCAAATTTATCGACTTTAAAATCTGTAATAAATGTGGAAATTGTTTATATGACTGTAAACCCGGGGCTAAATGGGATGCACGAGACTATATTTCCCAGGCCCAGAAAAATGGTGCAGAACTAATACCTGACTTTCACGTAAAAAAGATACTTCATAAACAGGGAAAGGTTACAGGAGTGGAAGGAATTCACCAGGGTAAAAAAAGAGTTTTAAATTCTTCCCGGGTAATTTTATCTGCCGGAGCCTTAAATACTCCCCTCATACTGCGTAATTCTGGAATAACCCAGGGAGTAGGGGAAGAATTTTTCTGTGATTTATTCCTTACCGTAGGCGCATATTTAAAAGACGCCTATCTCCATCAGGAAATACCTATGGGGGTTAAATCTGAATTTGGCCCTTATTTTATATCACCTCATTACTCGGCTTTTCTACCAGCAGCTATTGAGGAGAAATACCACAAGCAGAAAAAAAATATCAATGTCTACCCACAGGATGTGGTGGGGATTATGATAAAAATTGCTGATGAATCCCAGGGTTTCATAGATACAAAGGGCAATATACATAAAGATGTAACTTCCAGGGACATTAAACTATTACAGGAGGGAATAAATAAAGCCACAGATTTATTAATTGCAATGGGGGCCGATCCTGATTCTGTGGTAATATCTCCACTCAGAGGGGCCCACCCGGGGGGAACAGCTCCTATGGGTAAGGTGGTTAATCAGAATATGCAGACCTCCCTGGAGGGTTTGTATATTATGGATGCCAGTATAATCCCTCGTGCACCAGGAAGACCACCCATTCTAACCATAGTGGCTCTGGCCAAGAAACTGGCTAAAATAATTGAATAAAGAAGATTAAGAGGTAAATTCATGCTTAAAAGATACTCCCGACAGGTCATTTTATCAAATATAGGTGAAGAAGGTCAAAAAAAACTTCTAAATAGTAAAGCAGTTATTGTGGGCTGTGGTGCTCTGGGCACCGTAGCAGCCAATAACCTGGCCCGGGCAGGTGTAGGGAATATAACCATTATTGATAGGGACTTTGTGGAATTAAGTAACCTGCAAAGACAGATGCTTTTTTTTGAAGAGGATGTGGGAGAACCTAAGGCCTTATCTGCTGCTAAAAGGTTGGAGGCTATAAATTCTGATATCAATATCCATCCCGTGGTGGCTGATTTGAATCATACCAATATAAATGAATTATTAGTTGATGCTGATGTGGTTCTGGATGCCACAGATAATATCCAGACCCGGATGCTAATCAATGATTTTTGCACCATCCATAAAATACCATGGATATACACCGGTGCTATCGGCACCTCGGGAATGATTATGAATATATTACCCTCCGGCCCCTGCCTGAAGTGCCTTTATCCCCATATACCCAGCCCAGGAGCTCTACCCACCTGTGATACCATGGGGGTTTTAAATACAGCTACTGCTATAATGGGATCCATGGAAAGTACTCAGGCTCTAAAAATCCTTTTAGAAGAAATTGATTCTAATGCAGATGGTACTCTGGTGGTTTATGATGCATGGAACAATTCCATAGACCACATAGTGGTTAAAAAGGTGGAAGATTGCAGTTGCTGTGGTGAAGGAGACTATGAATTTTTAAATGCAGAAGATAAGGAAGTACTCACTTCTTTGTGTGGTAGAAACGCCATTCAAATTACTCCTGCTCGCCCCCAAAAATTAAAACTAAAAGAATTAGCTGGGCAACTGGAGCCATTAGGACAGGTAAAGGCCTCAGACTTTTTGGTATTATTTAAAATCGATGATTATGAAATCTCCATATTCAGAGATGCCAGGGCCATAATCAAGGGAACCAGTGATGGTAATATAGCTCGATCATTGTATGCACGTTATATAGGGAATTGATTTTTTAAAATTAGGTGATGGTGGGATTTAAGCACCAGGTATATTAATCTAACCACAAAGTATATTAATTGGAACTAAGTCTATAATGATTTACTCTTAATTAATACTGATTGTTTTATGAGGTCCTATTTAATGATAAAAAAAGACCCTAAAGGAGATACAGATTCTCTATTAGAAGATGTAAGAAACGATTATCGGGCTTTTCCTGAAATGGGAATTAAACGATGCTTACAGTGTGGTCTTTGCACCTCCAATTGTCCTGCCGCCCGGCACAGTGACTATGATCCCCGGGAAATGGTTAAAATGGTCCGGGATAATAATCCAGAAATAATGAATAACCCTGATATATGGAACTGTTTTTACTGTTATACCTGCGGCAGTAACTGCCCGGCCAACAACAGTCCCTGTATAGTTAACCAGATTTTAAGACAAAAAATTCTACTAAAAGGGGAAAACAATGCCCGGATCTATGAATTCCTGGCATATGGTTACAGTTACCTGGACTTTGGGGTGGGTTCCATTCCCAGCGACTTTTTCGATGGTCTGGTAGCCGACTTTGGCCAGAAGTATGTGGAACTTAAAATCAACCTGGAGGATATCCGCCATGATTTGGGACTTGAAGACTACAATCTCAAAGGAGAGGCCTTAGAAGAAGTTAAAAGTATCCTAAGCTCATCTGGATTTACCAGTCGTCTAGAAGAATTTAAAAGATGCCATGAATCCTGAATAGTCTAATTATTTTTATTTAAGAATTCCCTAATTTATTTAAAAAACTAAGTAAGGATATAAGATGAAAAAAATTCCTCACAAAAATATTCTTTTATTTAAAAGCTGTCTGGTTAATGTGGAATACCCGGGAGTGGAGTCATCCACCCGGTACATTTTTGATAAAATGGGAGTGGAGTACCGGGTTGATCCAGACCAGTCCTGCTGCACCGGTCTGGGATATTACTATGATCTTTTTGACCAGCTATCCACCACCGCCCTGGCCGTCCGGAATTTCTATCTGGCCCGCCGCAGTGGTCATGAGAATATCACCACCTTATGTTCCACCTGCTATGCAATTATGAAAAAAACCATAAAATTATTAAATTCCAATGAAAATGCCCGCCAGGAAGTTAATGATATATTAAAAAAAGCAGGCCTATCCCATATGCAATACCAGGCCGGTGATCTAAGCAGTGAGCATAATATCTTCCATGTGGTGGAAGTATTCCATTCCCTGAAAGAAAAAATTTCTAAGGAGATTAAACTGGATTTATCTGGTATTAAAATAGCCAGTCACCATGCCTGCCACTACTGCAAGGTTTATCCTGAAGATTCTATAACCCCTTCCCGTAACCCCATGGTACTGGATGAACTCTCCAGTAGTTGCGGGGCCCAGGTGGTGGACTGGTATGATTTTAAAAAAGCCACCTGTGGGGCAGGTTTTAGTCAGAGATTTGCCAACCGGGATTTATCATTATCTGCCACCGCAGATAAGCTTTTGGCCCTGGAGGGTGAAGCGGACCTGCTTTTGCACATGTGTCCCAACTGTCAGATGCAACTGGATCGCTATCAGCCTGTACTGGAAAAAGAACTGGGAAGAAAACTAAATCTGACTCATTTAAATATTGCCCAGCTAATGGCCCTGGCCATGGGCGCGGACCCCTATAAAATAGCAGGGATACAAACCCATTCTGTCCCGTTAGAAGGGCTACTGGAAAAAATAAAAAATAAATCCCCTGTAGAATAATAAATTTAAAATCTGATTATAATGAGCACCACCAAATCAAAATTGGAAAAAAACCATCCTCTTACTAAAGAGGAAGATACTAAAAATCCAGAAAAGGTAGGGGTATTCCTTTGTCGATGTGGAGGAAATATATCCCATACGGTGGACATGGCTAAATTAAAGGATAGTATCCAGGCGGACTTTGTAGGAGAATTTGAAAACCTGTGTTCTCTTAACTGCCGGCGCCATATCCGGGAAGAAATAATTGATAAGGAACTGGACCGGGTGGTTATTGCGGCCTGTTCACCTATCACCCACCTTAAAACTTTCCAGAACTACGCTGATTTATTAAACCCCTACATGGTGGAAATGGTTAATATCAGAGAACAGTGCTCCTGGGTACACTCAGATTCAGCTAAAGCCACCAAAAAAGCCATTGAATTAACTCAATCTGGTGTAGAAAAGGTTAAAAAGGCCCAGGCATTGGATAAAATAATACGTCAAACTGAAAAAAGCGCTGCTGTTTTTGGTGGAGGAATCTCTGGTATTACCGCGGCTTTATCACTGGCTAATCAAGGAGTCAAAACCTGTATTATTGAAAAAAACCCCACCATTGGGGGTAACATGGTAAAAATTGGTAAAGTTTTTTCTCCGGAAAAATTAGCCGAGGAGTGTTCCCTTTGTATTTTAAATCCCATTATAAATGAGGTAATAAACCATAAAAATATCCGGATTCTTACTAAAACCAACCTCCTACGTGCCGGAAGACGTTCCACCCATTTTAAAATTATATTAGAAAAACAAACTGGATTTGTCCATGAGGATTTGTGCATTTCCTGTGGTCGTTGTGTGGAAGTTTGTCCGGTGGATGTTCCTGATGAATGGAACCAGAAGATGACCACCCGTAAGGCCATATATAAACCATTTGCCCAGGCAGTTCCAGATGTGTATAACATTGACCTGGAAAACTGTATACGCTGTGGAAAATGTGAGAAAGTCTGCACCGTGGGGGCTATTGACTTCAATCTAAAATCAGAAATCATTCCCTTAGAGGCAGGTAACGTGGTAATTGCCACCGGCCATGAAAGTTTTGATTTGAATAAAAGACCAGAATATGGTTACCAGCGTTTTGATGATGTAATATCCCAGATGGACCTGGCTCGAATCCTGGGGGTTAATGGACCTACTCAGGGTGAACTATTGAAAATCTCTGATGGAAAAAGGCCAGAAAGAGTGGTGATGGTGCAGTGCACCGGATCCCGGGATGAAAAAGATGATGGTAAAAGGTACTGCTCTAAAGTATGTTGTATGGTAGCCTTAAAACATGCCAGTATCATCCGGGAACGTTTTCCTGAAACAGAAGTGGTGATATGTTACACTGATATGCGGACCGTGGGAATGTATGAAAATTACCTCCGCTATGTACAGGATAAAGACATAAAACTCATAAGAGGTCGACCAGGTGAAGTAACTAAAAAAGATGATAAACTGGTGGTGCGGGTAGAAGATACACTGGAGAGAAAACCCCTGGAAATTGAAACAGATATGGTGGTACTCTCTGAAGCCATAGAACCTTCTCCCGGTACCATGCGCATTGCCCAGAAATTCAATGTGGGACTCAGCCAGGATCTATTTATCAAAGAAAAACACTCCAAAATTAAACCGGTAAATACAGATATGGAAAGGGTTTTTGTATGTGGAACAGCCCAGGGACCTAAGGATATAACCGATAGTGTATCTCAGGCTAATGCTGCTGCAGCTAAAGTATCAGAACAGATAAAAAGCGGAACTGAAGCTGAACCCCCTGTAGCAGTAATTAAAACCTCTCAGTGTAATCTCTGTGGTAAATGTATGGACATTTGTGGATTCAAGGCAGTTTACCGTGATGAAGAGAATATGGCCATTGATCCCATGGCCTGCCGGGGTTGCGGGGCCTGTGCCGGGCAATGCCCTCAGGAAGCCATTGAAATTAAAGGTATAAATGATCTGGAACTCTATGCTCAGATAAGGGGACTTCTAAGCGATAAAAAAGAGGGAGAAATACGTATACTGGCATTCCTGGATAATGTGGGCTACACCGCCGCTGATGCCATAGGAAATAACCGATTATGTTACCCGGAAGCTATACGTATTATTAAAATACCTTCTATTAACCGGATTATGCCTCATCATCTGATGTATGCCTTTTTGCACGGGGCAGATGGAGTACTTATGGCGGAATATCCAGATGAGTGTATGCTGGAGGCCCATAAAGCCAAGATAAAAGAATTAAGCGAGTCAGTTAAAAATCAGGGAATCCCCTCTGATAGATTACGATTCTATAAAGCTTATGCCCCTCACTACCGGGGATTAGCCCAACAATTTACCCGCTTTTTTGAGGATATTACGAGGGAAATTTAATTTTTTAGGTTTGGATGCTATATCCATGACCATAAAATTTATGTTTTAAGTTAACAATAGTTATATTAAAGGAGGCTTAACCTTGCACATTATTATTACCGATGGTATGGGAAATAATACAAAAAAAGAGATAGCTGGTGATGAACTCACAGGAAAAGAAGTGATGCATAAACTGGGCATTAGTTTATTTGAGGGTACCATCATTAAAAACGGGGAAATTGTTCGTGAAAGTGAAATTTTAAGTTCCAGGGATGAGATTAAAATTTTAAAAATGATTCATGGTGGGTAGGTTTGTTCATGGTGGCTAAATCATTTTTTAAGTAGACTAACCTGTTTTTCTATTCTCTCTGCTGCCTGTTCTAGGATTATTCTTGGACAGGCAATATTCATCCTCATAAATCCACTGCCTTTTTCCCCAAAGATATAACCATCTTCCAACCCTACCCGAGCCTTATGCTGCATAAAATCTTTTAGTGATTCATTATCCAGGCCCAGTTCCCGGCAATCCAGCCATATTAAATAAGTCCCCTGGGGCTCTATGATTTTTATCTGAGGTATTCTGGATGTGAAATATTTTTTTAAAAATTCGAGGTTTTCCTGTAAATAACTCATTACCTGTTCTAGCCACTCATCTCCCTGTTTATATGCTACTTCTAAAGCAGTATATCCAAATAAATTGGGTAAAGGTACAATGCCTGATTGGGTGTTAATATATCTTTCCCGGATTTCATCATTGGGAATTATTATGGCAGAAACTTCCAGTCCAGCCAGGTTAAAGGTTTTGCTAGGAGAGGTGCAAACTATGCAGTTTTGTTCAAATTCAGGGGATATGGTGGCAAAACTGATATGTTCATATCCCTTAAATAGTATCTCACAATGTATTTCATCAGATATTACCACGGCACCATTACCAATAACAATTTCACCCATTTTCTTTATTTCTTCTTTTTCCCATACTCTCCCTACTGGATTGTGGGGATTGCAGAATATAATAGCCTTAATACGGGATTTATTTTTTAAACGGCGGGTATTTTTATGAAATTTTGATTCTAAATTTACATAATCCATCTCATATCTACCCTTAACTAATTTAAGGGGATTATTAATGATGTGACAACCACTATTTTTTACCACACCAAAAAAAGGGTGGTATACTGGTTCTTGTAGAAGAATTTCATCTCCAGGCTGGGTAAGGGATCTTACTGCTACATGCAAAGCGGGAACCACCCCGGGGGTGAATAAAATCCATTCTGGCTTGATTTTCCACTTGAATTTTTTCCACATCCTATCTATCACAGATTCAATAACACCTTTTCCAGGCAGGGTATATCCATAAAAAGGATGGGCAGCTCTTTTTTTCAGGGCATCAACTATGGGTTGGGCCACTGGAAAATCCATGTCTGCTACCCATAGAGGAAGGAGGTCTTCACACTCAAAATAGGAAGATATTCCATCCCATTTTAAACAATTGGTTTTTTTTCTATTAATTATTTGATTAAAATCGTATTTCATTTTCAGGTTCCCAATTAATTATTAATATCCTATAACAATTGTTATATAAATTTTTTTGATTATCCTTATATAATTACGATAGATTTATAAATACCGAACTAAAATATAACAATTGTTATAATTTATTATGGTGATTGAAATATCATTTAAAGTAGCAATTTGTAGTAAAAATGGAAAAATGATTGACGAACATTTTGGAAGGGCCACTAAATTTCTGATATACCAGATAGATGAAGACGGTTCCTACCAGTATATTGAAACCAGGGACAATAGCCCACCTTCGGAGAAATTGGAAGAACATGAAAAAATGCTATATAATAGCATGAAAATAATCAGTGATTGCAAATATCTCCTGGCATCTCAAATTGGTCCAGCAGCTAATAATAAATTATCTCTTCAAGGTATTAGATCATTTGGAATTAATATGCCCATAGAAAATGCCCTGAAACGTCTGGGAAGTAGCAGATCAAAAAATAAATTTCTGGAAAATATTCAAAAACCACCCCGGGTGTTTTCTTGAATATACCTTTTATTTTTTACGTAATTTTTTTTTGTTTTAGAATAATTTTAAAAAGTGATAATTAAAAAATGCATATGATTCTTAATTCTATAAATAATAAAAGATTTTAATTATTTGTAGTGGTGATTTTCAGGATGAACTTCTTTAATAATTTCAGTGTAAAATATATCGCTTTTATTAAACTTAGACTCAATATAACCCTGTTTTTGTAACTCTGGAACAAACTTTAAGCTGGATTCTATATATTCTGGAGGTAAACTGGCACAGTAACCGGGAGATATTTTAAAGATTTCCACACCAAAATTAACATTCTTAATCCCCAATTCTTTAGTGGCAATTTCCGCTGCTTGAATGGGGCTATTTTTGATAAAATTACACATTTTTTCATGATTTACTAAAAAATCTTTTATAAATTCTGGATTCTGATTTATCAGGTCTTCTGATGAAACTATTCCATAACTGGGATTCCAGGGCCATAAAAAATTTGGAGGTATTATGATGTGGGTTGAGGCTAAATGGGAGGAAGCTACAGCCAGGGCGGGTGTTCCTACTCCCGCATCAATTGCTCCATCCTGGAGTGCGCTGGGTATGAAATCTGCCCAGGGATAATTTTTTATTTTAATATCTGTTCCTGCTGTTATTTTTCTTAAAATAACATCATGTATACTTCCTTTAGATGGTACTCCTATCGTTTTTCCTTTAAATTGAGATATTAAACTATCAATATCGGTAGAATTATTATAGGAATCAAATTCTTCAGTAGCTACTAAAACTGTACCTTCTATATGCCCTCCTGCCACGCATTTTAATTTCAACCCTCGAGATAAACCTATTATAACAGGAGGTAATCCAATATAACCCAGATCAATTTCACCGGATGAAAAAGCTTCTAACATGGCTGGACCAGTTGAAAATAACTTCCATTCCAGGGTATTGCCCTGAATTTTAGTTTGGATATTTTTTATTTGAAAGGAGGTATGATACAGTGTGGATAAATATCCAATTTGCAACTTAACCACCAGC
>CAMYKT010000036.1 GCA_947259185.1 uncultured Methanobacteriaceae archaeon | reverse complement strand
TATCCCTGCCCGGGAGGTGGGTGGGGATTTTTATGATTTCTTTCTGGTGGATGAAGACCATTTAGCCCTGGTAATGGGTGATGTATCGGGCAAAGGAGTACCGGCCGCATTATTCATGGCCATAAGCAAGACCCTTATAAAAAACCAGGCCCAGTCAGGTAAAAGCCCGGCAGAAGTATTCACCATCGTTAACAATCAGCTATATGAAGGAAATGAGGAGAGTATGTTTGTAACGGCATGGATGGGGATTTTGGAGATTTCATCTGGTAAATTAACTTACGTTAATGCCGGGCATAATCATCCACTTATCAAAAATGGTGCAAATGATTATGAATGGCTCAAATCAAAACCGGGTTTTGTTTTAGCCGGTATGGAGGGCATAACATACCAGGAAAAGGAACTCACTTTAAAAACAGGAGATAGAATTTACCTCTATACCGATGGTATAACCGAAGCCATAAACCGCCAGGATGAATTATTCGGGGATTCATATTTACAGGCCATCATGAATAATACTCATAATTTAAGCCTTAGTGATATAGTATCCTATGTTAAAGCAAAAATTGATAGCTTTGTAGGAGATAGAGAACAATTTGATGATATTACCATGCTGATTTTGGAATATAAAAAATAAAACTCAGGAAATAATAATCCATTTTTAAGCAATCTGGAAATTTAATCAGGCTAATAGAAATGTTATTTCTAAAATTTATTCTGATGAGATTTAGGTAACAAATAATTTTAAATCTTTATTTTTTGCAGGTTTTAGAAATTTACATTATTTAAGAAGAATATAACATTATTATAATTCATCAAAAACCGCTTCAAGTTTTCCAGGAGATAAAAAAAATGACTGATAATAATAAAATATCACAGATAGAAAAAAGAGCAGATGAAATTTTAAATGAACATAAAGCTGTTTATCTTGAAAGAAGATTATATAATGCATTAAAAAATGATTTTCCTGATATCTCCCGGGCTGATTTTAAGGAAGTTCTGGCCCTCTTATCTAAGAAAGGATATGTCCTGCAACGTGGCCTTATAAAACCCCCCATGGATAAAGGATCTAAAAAATCATCTAAAGGATATGATGATTCATCCACAGGAAAAGGGGTTGCTGATCACCAGAGAATCCCTGATAAAAGACTATAATAAATCATTTAACTTAAAAAATGAAAGGGTTTAATCCAGTTAATTGAAAAAAATACTAAGCTCATATTTCTCAGGATATGCAATATTAGTAGCATTATTCACTTTTTTCTAAATACAATTTCATCTTTTTAAAGTCAATAAACCATAAAAGCCGCAAAATGGTGGTAATAATAGGAAGGCCCGTAGGAGATATAATTATGAAAGAATATAAATTCTGCCAAAGCTGTGGAATGCCCCTTAAAAAAGACCCTAAAACTGGAGGGACCACTAAAGATGGATCAAAAAGTCTAAAATACTGTTCTTATTGTTTGGTTGATGGTGAATTTACCAGTCCAGAAATAGATACTCCCCAGAAAATGCAGGAATTTTGTATTGAAAAAATGAAAGAACAGGGCATGATCCGACCAATTGCCTGGGTATTTACCCGGGGCATACCTAAGTTAGAGCGATGGAAAAAATAAAAGATTATTTTTAATAAAAACTATTTTTCAGGTATTTTTTTTTAAGCAAATTCAATGGTGCTGGGTGGTTTATCACTAACTGATAGTGCCACGTGAGTTACCTCTGGAATTTCTGCAGTTATCCGGCTGGATATGGTTTTTACCATATTCCAGGGTAATTCTGGTACATCAGCAGTCATGGCATCCAGTGATTCCACCATCCGGAGTACCACCAGGTAACCATAGTCCCGAATATCCCCCTTTACTCCCGTGACTTTGGTATCAGTTAGTACGGCAAAGTACTGCCATAAAGATTCTTCCAACCCTTCTTTATGCACTTCTTCTTCTACAATGGCATTGGCCTTTCTACAAATCTCTATTTTCTCCAGGCTTAAGTTACCCACCACTCTAACTGCCAATCCCGGTCCGGGATAAGGCTGACGCTGCACCATTTCTTCAGGAAGCCCCAGTTTGCTACCAATTATTCTCACCTCATCCTTATAGAGTTCCCTTACTGGTTCTACTATTTCCAAAACCAGTCCATGGGGTAAGGCCAGGTTGTGATGGGACTTGATATTACCTTCACTCTCAATCCAGTCCGGGGCAATGGTTCCCTGTACCAGAAACCGGGCACCTACTTCTTCAGCCACCCTTTCAAATACATCAATGAAGATCTTTCCAATGATCTTTCTTTTTTCTTCCGGGTCACTTACCCCTGCCAGGGCATTTAAAAATTCAGAGGAAGCATCCACATAACGAAAATTCAAACGGGGTTCAAATGTTTTTTTAACGTATTCTGCTTCTCCTTCTCTTAAAAGTCCGTGATCTACAAAAACAGCTATTAGATTATCTCCCAGTGCTTCTTTAGTAAGAATTGATGTTACTGAACTATCAACCCCTCCTGAAAGAGCAATTACTGCAGTTCCGTCTCCCACAGTTTTTTTTATATCTTCAATGGATTCTTTTATAAAATCAGATGGATTCAACATTTTTTCACCTTGAATAAGTTTAGGAATAATAGGAATACAAATTAAAGAGGATATTCCTTAAATTTAGTTAATAAAAAGTTAGTACTTCATTTTAAATATAATTTATGAGTGCCTTTTTACTGGTTTTTCCGGAGCCTTAACCAGTTTGCAATAATCAGATAAACTACTTTTTATAATTTTTACAAACCGCATAGAAGTTTTCAAAAACTCGAGAACCATTCTCAGTATGGTACACTTCTGGATGGAACTGAATACCATATACTGGTTTCTGGTGGTGTTTCATGGCTTCCACATCACATATGGTGGAACTGGCCAGTACATCAAAATTTTCAGGCATTTTTTTAACCTCATCTTTATGGGAAGCCCATACCTTCATTTCAGGGCCTAAACCCTGGAATATATCATCTTCATCCAGAATATTCAGCTGTATCTGAGCATAACTCTGGGCATCGGCTGTTGAAACTTCCCCGCCAAAGGCCCGGGCAATTAGTTGATGGCCCAGACAGATCCCTAAAATAGGAACATCTACTTTTTTAATGTACTCCCTGCAGTTTCCTGATCTATCCAGGGAAGGACCTCCTCCTAAAACCAGCCCTGCTGGATCTTTCTGGAGTATTTCTTCCACCGAAAGAGTATTTGCTATTAATTCTGATGGGATTTTAAGGTAGGTCAGGGTGCGGTGTATTCGATGATTGTATTGCCCATGATTATTTACAACCAGTATCTTCATATTTTAATATCTCCTCAAGTTATATTCAGTGAAAATAAAATTTATTAAGTGGATTTCTAATTATAATTAGAAATATATTTATAGTCTCTTTACAAATTTTTTAATATGGAAACAAGAGACTTGATTTATATTATAGTTGCCCTTTTAGTGGCAGTGGCCATTGTCACTGTATTCTTCTGGCTACTTCCATTTATTGTAGTATTAATAATAGCCTATGTTATATATATCTTTTTAAAGGATGGATCCCAGCAAAAGGGAAAAATCAATTAAACCTCATTTATCCATTAAACTAAAAAAAATTATTAATATTTTTTAATCAAATTCAGGGCAATATTTTCAGATTAAATAAAAAATATATTAAATAAATTCTATTTTTGTAGATCATCATATGCGGCCATGGCTGCTACTGCTCCTTCACTGCAGGCCACTATCCATTGTTTATATCCTCCAGTTATATCTCCGGCAGCATATACTTGGGGGATATTTGTTCTCTGTGATTTATCCGTTATAATGTGCCCTTGCTTATCCAGTTTTACTCCCAGTTTTTTAGCCAGTTGATTTATGGGAATATCTCCCACAGAAATGAAAATCCCCTGGGCTGGAACCTCAGTTACTAGAGATGTTTTAAGATTTTTAAGGACTAAAAATTCCACAAATTGATCCCCTTTAATCTCTTCTACCACCGTGTCCCAGATAATATCAATCTTTTTTTCTTTAAGCATTTCCTGCAGGTATTTTTCTGCTCTTAATTCATCTCTCCGGTGGATGAGGGTAACATCACACCCAATATTTTTAAGAAATATAGCTTCCTGAGCAGCACTATTTCCTCCGCCTACCATATAGACTTTTTTACCAGCAAATAATGGCCCATCACAGGTGGCGCAGTAACATACTCCCCGACCCAGCAACTTTATTTCTCCCGGAACATCTAAAGTTCTGTGTTTACTACCGGTACTGATAATTAAAGCCCGGGCATGATACTGGCCATTAATAGTTTTAATACTAAAAGACCCGTTATCTGATTTTAAAGACTCCACTTCTTCCCTTTCATGTAAAGGTGTGGTTTTTAATACCTGTTTTTTTGTTTCATTAATGAGACTCATCCCGGCAATCATTTCATAACCGGGATAGTTCTCCATCATGGGAACTTCTAATCCCAGACCACCAGCAGGACCTTTTTCCAATATTAGAGTAGTGGTACCCTGCCTACCTGCATAAATACCTGCGGCTAATCCTGCCGGCCCTGCTCCAATAATTATTATGTCATATGATTCCATTCTACCCTTTCCTTGCTATTAACTAACTAATTTAATTAAATGACCTCAGATTTATTAAATACATGAACTGGAATTCTTTCTTTATTTATCTTCATAGAGGCCGTGTTCAATTCCAATTATCCCACTGTAGAAGTATACTACCTTTCCCGGGCCGGCTGGCCGTAACTGTTTATAAGTTAACTCCACCCGGTCTTCTTTTACATTTATTGATTCTAAATCAGGGTCTTCAGTAACATCCAGTGTTTTACCAATTCCCACTCCAGTTATTATTCTTATCCAGGGTACTTCCATATTATTCACCTCAAATTTTTAAATAGGGAAATATATTTTATAAATCGTACTAAAACTTTATAAAAATTTCTGTATACTTTCTTTTAAAACTTTATTTACAAGTTTCCCGTCAGCTTTACCTTTTAATTCTTTCATCACTATCCCCATTAAGGGTCCCATACTACCCATACCCCTTTGTTTTACCATATCCTCTTTTTGGGAAATTATTTTTTGGATTATGTCTTCCACATCAGATTCTTTTAACATCAGTAAATCCAGTGCTTCGGCTGCCTCCTGAGGGGATGTATTTTTCTGAGAAACATGAATTAATATAGGGTTTATAGCATCTTTAGATATTTTATCCTGTTCTAATAATTTCAGAGCATTTATCAGGGTCTTTGAATCCAACCTGTCCATTGAATGCCCGTCTCTTTTAAGTTCTCTTAAAGAGTAAGCCATTAAAGAAGCAACTACCGTGGGATCCACCTTTAAATTGCTCATTATATTTTCAAAGTCATCTACTTTATCTCTTTTCACCAGCTGGCTGGCCAGATCCTCACTTAAATTATACTCTGATTCCATTCTTTCTTTTTTTTCCCGGGGAAGTTCAGGAAGATTATTTTTTATTTTTTGCACCTGGGGACGGGTGATGGTGAAAGTGGGGATATCAGTCTCCAGGTACATTCGGCTGGATGTGGGAAGGGGGCGCATATATTCGGTATTCCCCTCGGGAAGGGCTTTACGGGTTTCTTCCACCACACCATCAAAACACATTAAAGCCCTTCTTTTTACTTCTTCCAGGGCCCCTTGAGCTATTTCTTCCTGGTGTGCTACAATTATAACTGCATCTTCGGCACCGGCACCGGTGAATTCTTTTAATCTATCCACTTCCTGGGAACTTATGCCATAAGCCGGTAGTTCATCAGTGTGGAATATTCCCGATACTCCTAATTTTTTAGCATAACTGGAAAATTCAGTACCCAGACGACGTCCTGGCTGTATTTCCATACCTACCAACCCTGCAAAACCGGTAAGCTTCAGGCCTTTTACTGCAGGGGCACTGGATAGTATCTTAGAACCTGTGTCTTCAAACACAGATTTCAAATCAAATATTTCATCTTCCACCCGGGCTTCCCTTTTTAGTAAGGTATCCCTTATTTCTATTAATTTTATTTGACGTTCCACCTCCCTTTGCACCATGGTAGGCATTAAATCCAGGTCCTGAACCCCTTTAACTTCTACCCGGGCACCATCACGGATGGATATATTTAAATCCTGTCTAATGGTCCCCAGACCTCTTTTAACTTTGGTGCTCCTTAAAACCTGCCCTAACTGATAAGCTACTTCTTTTACCTGTTCCGGGTGGTGGATAGAAGGATCTGTGGTTATCTCCAAGAGAGGAATACCCAATCTATCCAGACGGAATTTAAAACCATCACTGGTTGTCTCTATTCTCCTTGCGGCGTCTTCTTCTAAACAGAGGTTTTCTATAACTACTTTTCCCTGACTGGTTTCCAGAAAACCATGGGTGGCCACCAGGCCTGTTCTTTGAAAACCTCCGGTATTACTGCCATCAATAACCTGCTTTCGCATGGTATGGAACTCATCCACCACCTTCATATTTAATAGAGAAGCGACTACAATTGCTAACTCCACTGCTTCCAGATTAAGGGGACAGGGTGGTTCTTCATCTGCTTCTACCAGACATGTTTCCCGGGAGTAAGCTTCGTACAAAAAACGTAATTTTCTACGTGCTTCCTGAAATGCTGCCCGGTCAATTTTCCCTAATTCACTTTGGGTAGGGCGCAGGTTCCTTAATATTTCATAATCAGCTTTCTTATCAGTTAAATTACAGCTGCAGGGACAAAATAATTTGCTTTTAGTATCCAGTTGCTGGTGGATTTCCAGTCCCATTTTGAGTCCTAATTTTTCCCAGTCCATGAAATCACCGTAATAATTAAAATCATATTTTAGTAAATCAATTTATTTACAGTAAAAAGTAATCCAGTGAAGATTTTTCTTCAATTTCTCCCGCTATATTAGTTTCCATTATCTTTTTTACTTCTTCCAATTTTTCGCTGTGACCCAGAGCCCAGGAGAGCTTTACATAAGCTGTTTCTCCCAGCATGTCCCCTCCAGATATAACTCCTGCTTTAAGGAGTCTTCGACCGGTACTGTAAACATTCATATTAACCTTTCCATACATGCACTGGGAGGTCATCACCACCGGCACCTGATAGTCCGCGGCCCGTTCCAGGGAAGGAATCAGTTGATCAGGGCAATGTCCCAGACCGGTGCCTTCTAATACAATCCCCTTATAACCTTTGTCCAGGTGATAATCAATTACCTCTCCATTTATGCCGGGAAAACTTTTAATAAATGCTACATCTGGTTCTAAATAATCATTTATTTTTAATTCAACAGTTCCTCTGGAATTATATCCTTTCGCACCAGACAGAATTTCTATTTCCCCTTCTTTCATACAGGCCAGGGGCGCGGTGTTGATACTGCGGAAGGTATCCCGCCGGGAGGTATGCATCTTACGCACCTTGGTACCTCGATGGAGGTAACAGCCGGTGTCATCACTACCGGCATACATGCACACCATCACTTCTGCTAAATCAGATTTAGCTGCACTTACTGAATTAAGAAGATTTAAAAAGGCATCTGATGAGGGCCTATCTGAACTACGCTGAGCCCCGGTGATTACTATGGGAACCGGAGTTTCCAGCATGAAACTCAAAGCTGCTGCGGTGTAGTGCATGGTATCGGTCCCATGAGCCACTACCACTCCATAGGCTCCATCATTTATCTCATCGTATATGGAACGTGCAGATTTAACCCAGTATTCAGGTTTCATATTTTCACTTAATATGTTGCATATGGCTTTACCCTTGATATTGGCCATATCCAGAAGTTCAGGATTAGTTATTAGAAGATCTTCTGCATTGAATGCCGGGTGCACTGCACCGGTTTTATAATCAATAATAGAAGCCACCGTACCCCCGGTGGAGATAATAGAGATATCTTTTTTAGCAGGATCTTCTTTAATAGTAAGGGGCTTAAGATCCAGTTTAGGTTTTTCACCTTTTTCTACAAGCTTTAAATTAGAATAAGAGATATTAACACCGATATTATATCCGCTGTCCATTTTTAAAACTATATGCTGATCATCAGCATCCTCTGATCGATCTAAAACCATACCCTGATAAGTAACATCGTCTTTTTCAATCGTTATAAGGTCTCCTATAGAGATACCTGATGATTCCAGTAATTTTTTGGCAGATCCTCGATAATTCATAAAAATCACTTTTAATTAATTATAATCACAGAAATTTTATCCTTATTCATTTTAATACAATGTTACTATTAATTTTAATTACTAATAAATTTTAAAAAAATAAGTAGCTTATCCATTAAAATAAATTAAGAAATCTCTTTTTTTAATGAAATTTCCTGAAAAATAACAAATAAAAAAAATCAGGGGGTCCGGGTTAACCTTTTCCTGGAGTGAATGATATTAAGGAATATTCATATTAATAAGATCAATCATTTCTTAATATTCTCCCGGGCCCACTTAGCCCCTGTTTCTAATATCTTGAGGTTTATATCAACCAGTTTAGGCTTAAGGGCAAAGGTATGTTTAACTGCCTGGGCAAATGCTGTAGCATCCAGCTGGGTGTATCCCAGTTCCATTAAAACCCCTAAAACCACAGTATTGGCGGCTCGTTTTACCCCCATACTTTTTGCAATTTTCATAGCAGGCACCGGAATGGTTTTAAGGCCTTTTGGAGGATTAAATTGGGTGGAAGTAGAATCATAGATAATTAAACCTCCTGGAATTACATTTCCTGCAAATTGATCCAGGGAAGGTTTATTAAATGCTATTAGTACTTCTGGTCTGGCTACAGCTGGTGAACCGATGGTTTCTCCTGATAGAACCACTGCACAACTGGAGGTTCCTCCTCTTTGTTCCGGGCCATAGGAAGGATACCAGGACACGTGCCGTTTTTCCATACAGGCAGCCTGGGCCAGCGTAAGCCCCATACTCAATACTCCCTGACCACCAAAACCTGCAATTTTAAGATGTTTTTCTTTAAAATCAGGATCAGTAACAGGTTCAGGAGCACTGTCAGTTCTGATATTAAATATTTCATCCAGGGAATCCTTTGAAAAATCACTCTTGCCCCGGTAGAGAGACTCTACCTGGGAAGATTTATTACGGAATCGTTTTAGTGGAAATTCCTTTTCCATTTCCTCGTTGATGAATTTTTCTGCTGCTTCAGCATCTTGCCGTAAATTGGTGGGACAGGGGGAGAGAATCTCTACAAAAGCATATCCTTTACCCTCTTTTTGAATTTTAAGGGCTTTTTTAATGGCTATTTTTGCTTTGCGGATATGATTAATATCTGATACAGATACTCTCTCAATAAATACCGGAGCCTCCAGGTTATCTAAAAGTTCACACATGTGCAAAGGGTATCCTGTAAAATGTGGGTCTCTTCCTTCAGGGCAGGTGACAGTTACCTCGCCCAACAGGGTAGTGGGGGCCATCTGCCCTCCGGTCATCCCATACACGGTGTTATTTACAAAGAAAACTGCCATTTTTTCCCCACGGTTAGCTGCCTGAATAGTTTCATTCAATCCAATAGAGGCCAGGTCACCATCTCCCTGATACAATATAACCACTGAATCATCTTCTGCCCGGGAAATACCAGTACCCACTGCCGGGGCCCTACCATGGGCCACCTGGACATTACCACAGTCGAAGTAGTAGTAGGCAAAAACGGCACAACCCACAGGACTTATCATCACTGATCTTTCCTGTATCTCCAGTTCATCCATTGCTTCTGCCATTAATTTATGTATTATGCCATGACCACATCCGGCACAGTAGTGAGTAGCAGTGGGGGCGCTGCCTCCTTTTCTTTCAAATACATCCGGTATGGAACGGGGTTTTTTAATTACTTTCATATCCCTTTCAGGGGATGAGTTTACATTTAGTGCCATTTTTAACCAGCTCCTGCCAGGGACCTTATCTTTTTCATTACATCATCCAGTCCAATGAGATTGCCACCCATACGATTTACCAGCTCCACATCCTGGCAACTGATGGCCATTTTAATATCTTCCCTCATTTGCCCATTACTCATTTCCACGGATATGAATTTACAATTATTTTCCCGGGCCAGCTGTGATAACCTTTCTTCCGGAAAAGGATAGAGAGTTATGGGTCGGAGTAATCCAACTTTTATTCCTTCTAAACGGGCCTGATCCACGGCACTGCGGCAGATACGGCTGCTGATACCATAGGATACCAGTACGATGGAAGCATCCTCCACTTTATATTCCTGGTATGCTACTTCCTTTTGTTTTATAATTTCATATTTTTCCTGCAGCTGGAAATTAAATTCTTCCAGCAAATTAAAGTCCAGGAAAATGGAGGTTACCAGGTTCTTCATGGTCTTTTTATTACCACTTACTGCCCAGGAGGTATCTATGTGAGGTTCTATAGCTTCGGGGGGGAAGCTTAATGGCTCGGCCATCTGCCCCAGTACTCCATCAGCCAGTACCACCACCGGGTTCTTGTATTTATCTGCCAGTTCAAAGGCCTTGATGGTGAGATCGCACATTTCCTGCACACTGTTAGGGGCCACCACGATATTTTTATAATTTCCATGACCACCCCCTTTAACCATCTGGGTGTAATCGGC
Organism: uncultured Methanobacteriaceae archaeon; assembly: GCA_947259185.1. Classification (GTDB taxonomy): domain Archaea; phylum Methanobacteriota; class Methanobacteria; order Methanobacteriales; family Methanobacteriaceae; genus Methanobacterium_F. The sequence goes on along the minus strand of CAMYKT010000036.1, from coordinate 4,855 downwards.
CTGCTCGGGACCAATGTTTCCTAAACCAGGTCCGGCCCGCATGATATTAACTATCACTGCCGGTAGTTCTGCTCCTGCCAGGAATGAAATTCCCTCCTGTTTGAGACTTATCCCTGGACCAGAAGAGGCAGTCATTACCCGGTGACCGGCGGCTGCCCCACCATAAACCATGTTAATGGCTGCTTCTTCTGATTCAGCCTGCACAACTTTTCTTCCCACCATAGGGAAATATTTTGAGGCCTCATGGAGTATTTCACTGGCTGGTGTAATGGGATATCCAAAATAACAGTCACAACCACCATACATTGCTCCAATAATAACTGCAGTATTTCCTTTTACCATCTGGGTGGCCATTTATTCATCCTCCTTTGATTTAACTTTTCGGGGAATATGTACTTCAATGGCCAGGGGTTCGGGACAGGTATAGTAACAGTTTCCACATCCATTACATCCTTCCCCTTTATAAACCACGTAGTGGTAACCCCTCTCATTCAAATCCATACTCATTTCAAGTACATCCTGGGGACAGGCTAAAATACATCGATCGCAGGCCTTACACTCATCAATATTGATAACTGGATAAGCGCCTGGTTTTTTAGAAGCTTTCATATCTAATCCTTCTCAAAAATTATTTTATCTGGTGAACATAATTTAGTATTTATCTAAGGATAACTGAATCAGGCAGCCGGGTATACTCAAACCTTAATCAACTTAGACATTTTTTTTTTAAAGTTTTTATATTAAGCGGGTTATAGAATAGGGCTAATATGATTCTCCTATTTTTTCTTATCTTCGCTTCTAATTTCCACCCTTCTAATTTTTCCACTTATGGTTTTAGGTAGTTCCTCTACAAATTCCACTACCCGGGGATACTTATAGGGGGCAGTTACTTTTTTTACATGTTCCTGAATTTCTTTTTTTAATTCATCTGAGGCTTCATAACCCCGGGAGAGAACCACAGTAGCTTTAACAATCTGTCCTCTAACTGGATCAGGATATCCAGTAATAGCACACTCCAGTACCGAGGGGTGGGAAATAACCGCACTTTCTACTTCGAAGGGCCCTATTCGGTAACCGGAACTTTTTATCATATCATCGGTTCTACCTACAAACCACAGATAATCATCTTCATCCATCCAGGCCGTATCACCGGTATGATAATAATCATCATACCATACCTGACTGGTTTTTTCCTCATCACGGTAGTAACCACCAAATAAACCCAGTGGTTTACCTGCACTGGTATTCATTACTATTTCCCCTTCTTCACCCACATCCACCTGACGCAGGTCTTTATCCAAAAGTTCAATTTTATAACCGGGAGACGGTTTACCCATGGATCCCGGGCGTGGTTCCAACCAGGGGAAGTTAGCAATACAAACCACACATTCGGTTTGACCAAAACCCTCCCTTAATTTCAATCCTGTAAACTCATAGAACTTATTGAATACCTCCGGGTTTAAGGGCTCCCCGGCAGTTACTGCATATTCTATGCTGGATAAATCATGCTGGCTGAGGTCTTCTTTAATTAAAAATCGGTAAATGGTGGGGGGAGCACAAAAAGTGGTTACTCCATATTGACTTGACTTTTCCAGCATTTTACCGGCATCAAAACGATCATAATCATAAACAAATACCGCACTTCCGGCAATCCACTGCCCATATATTTGCCCCCACATAGCCTTGGCCCAGCCAGTATCTGCCACGGTGTAATGTACACCATCTTCTTTGACATTTTGCCAGTATTTAGCCGTTATGATATGACCTAAAGGATAGGTGAAATCGTGCTGTATCATTTTAGGCATTCCTGTAGTCCCTGAAGAAAAATAAACCAGTGAAATATCACTATTTCTTATGGATTTTTCAGATTCACCTGGAATAAAAATAGGGGAGGCTTCTTCTATTTCCCTCCGGAAGTTCAACCAGCCATTCCAATCTTCATCCCCTACCATAGATTTAATTACCGGGGTTTCAAGTTTTTCCTGAGCTTTATCAAAGTTCTCAGGAACCCCTTCTTCACCAATACATACTACCATCTTTATTTTAGCTTTTTCTATACGGTACACAATATCTTTAGCCTTTAACATGTGGGTGGCAGGGATGGTAATGGCTCCAAGCTTGTGCAGTCCCAGAATGGAAAACCAGAATTCATAACGGCTTTTAAGGGTGAGCATCACCCGATCTCCCTTTTTAATTCCACATTTTTTAAAGAAATTAGCCGCTTTATTAGAATATTCCTGCATATCCTGGAAGGTGAATATTTTTTCCCGGTTATGATCATCACACCACACCAGGGCCACCTTCTCTGGATTTTCTTCAGCATAGCGATCCACCACATCATAGGCAAAATTAAATGATTCAGGGACCACTATCTGGAAATTATCATTGAAATCATTATAGGAATCAAAATCAACCTTATTTACAAATTCTTGAAGTAAAGAAGACATTCAAACACCTCTATAATCAATATTATTACATCACCATGGCTAAAAACCGGGCTGACTTTCTATTTAAAGCCTCCATAGCATGTTGATAGGATGAATCAAAGAAAATGGAATCTCCTTCATTTAATACTATTTCATGGTTATGGATATAAATTTTCATACTCCCCTCTAAAACGTAGTTAAATTCCTGTCCAGGATGGGCATTGGTGGAGGGCTTTTTGGAGTTATTCTGGGGCTCTACCGTAACAATAAATGGCTCTGCTTTTTTATGAATGAATTTTTCGGCTAAATTTTCGTACTTATACTGCTTCTGTCTTTCCACAGCCACTCCTTTATTTTTACGGGTTACACTGAAGATGTGCATCCTGGTTTCTTCTCCAGTAAGTAGCAGTCCCAAATCCACCTTAAATTTATGGGCAATTTCATAAAGTACGCTAGCCGGGATGTCATCTTCCCCGGTTTCATAGCTTTGATAAGTTTCTAATGATATCTTCAGGTAATCTGCCATTTCAGCAGCAGTTATCTGGGATATTTCTCTCATTTCCATTACCCGTGCACCTATTTCCTTTCCTTTCTCCTGCATGAGAACACCTCTATTCTATGGAATAAACTATCTATAAATTTAATAATTATCCTTTAATAAAACTTTATTTAAAATATTATAGGCCTGGTTACTTAGTTTTATAGACTTTAATCCCTTAAACTATTTTAAATAAACTTAATTGATTTAATAATTTATTCATAATTAATGCCCTATTTACCAGCTTAAAGTAGCTGCCTGGGGTGGATATAATCCTAAAATAATGTTTTATAAATAATATGTAATGATATAATGAATCCCACAAAATGTGTAAAAAACACTCATTTTTCACGAAAAGCCTATGAACAAATCTTATTTTTACAGATAAACATGAAATGAACATGATTATTAATGATAATTTTAATTACTTATATCTAATATAAAAAGTTTACCGGTTTTACTTTTTTTATTGTAGGAATTGCTTTTGACCGATAATACATGGTAAAAGGATATTAGAAGAAGAAAAATTCCAAGAAGCATCAATAGATTCTTCGTATTACCTTTTCATTTTATTTGGGGCTACAATCTCTTGGAATCTTGGTTTAACCTGGATTTTGCAGATTAGCTATGTATTATATCCTTTTAAATGATTCTTCATTCTTTAGATAAATAAGATTTTAAATAATACTGCTCTTCAATAAAAATTATACTAATAGCTATTATAGCCAGAATAACAATTAATATGTCTTCTTCAATCTTAATTAAGATGAAAGCGCTTAAAGCAATAATATCCATTACAATAGCTAGAGTAATGATAGAAGCTCTTGCATTAATATCTTTTCTAATTCGTCTTAACACTCCCCACTGGAAAATGATATCCATAACAAGATAAAAAATGGCCCCAATAGATGCAATTCGGCTTAAATCAAATGATATAGTTAATATTGAGCCTATAACCAGGAAATAAACCAGCATATGTTTCTGTATTCTTCCTTTCATGCCTAGATGGCTGTGAGGAATTAATTTCATTTTTGAAAGCATAGCGGTCAAACGGGAGACAGCAAATAAACTTCCAATACATACCGTGACTGTGGCTAAAATGGCAATTCCCACTGTAAACCATAAACCATATACCCCCAAAGTAGGACTTGCAGCTGCAGCAAGGGCATAATCTTTTGCTGAGACTATTTCTGGCACAGAAAGACTACTTGACACTGCTAGAGCTATAAATAAATATAGTACTGCTAATAGGGCAATGGAAATAATAATTGCTCTGCCAATATTCTTCCGAGGTTCCACAATTTCTGCACCGCTATTTGTAATTGTAGTAAAACCCTTAAAACTTAATAGAGCTAAAGAGAATGAAGCAGCAATCCCTAATCCTGACTGAGCAGGTATAGTTTGAGAAGCTACTCCTAAAGAAAAAGTTTCAGGATTAACTCCTAAAGAAAAACCTGCTGCCATTAATGCAGCAAAAGAAAAAATAGAAAGTCCAACTATTTTAACTAAAGAAATTGCAGAAGTAAAAGTTTGTATAAAATAATTCTTAGATATATTGACCAGAAAGGCAAAAATAAGTAATCCTACTCCAAGTACAGGTACTAACCAGCTTTCTGGACCTATATTGAAAAGTTGGAGTGTGTATGTTCCAAATGTACGGGCTATCAGGCTTTGAGAAAGTACCATAGAAAAAGCCATTAAAAGGACAGATGATGCTGTTATTGTTCCTTTTCCATAGACTTTTACAAAAAACAGTCCAATCCCTCCTGCTGATGGATAAGAATTGGACATTTTTATATAAGCATAGGCACTGCACGCTGCAATGATAGCACCTCCTATATAGGAAAGGGCCAATAAATCTCCAGCGAGTTCTGCTACCTGTCCTATTACT
>CAMYKT010000035.1 GCA_947259185.1 uncultured Methanobacteriaceae archaeon | reverse complement strand
AAACACTACTAGAATATAAAACTAACCCTTAAAAACACTAATATAAAATAAATAGAAAAAAATAATAAAAAATTAATTATGAGACAGCCTCTATTTTAATTATTACACTGTAATATCTTTGAATTCAATTTAAAGACATTAAATATTTTTTTTTATCCTTACTCCTTATTTATTTCCAGATATAGAAATCCACTTTTTATTGAGTATTTTATTATATATAATTAAATTTGTATTATTATTATTAAAAACCATATCGAAACAGTTATTTGTTATTAATAATGAATATTCATTTAAAATATTTCCATTTTAATATTTTAGTGGAAATTATTTAAAAGAAGAAGGCATTCAATTGGATTATAAAAGAAAAGAGGGGAAATAATGGTGGAAATTATGGTTGATGAAGATGCATGTGTGGGGTGTGGATCCTGTGTGGATGACTGTCCCAGTGACGTTTACCAGATGAATGAGGAAAAGTGGAAAAGCGAAGTGATAAATGCAGATGATTGCATGGCTTGCTTATCCTGTCATGAGATTTGCCCGTCCCAGGCTCTGGAACATCGTGATATACATGTGGCTAAACGATTATACATTGACCGTAAGGTCAGTGATGTTTTAAACAAAATTATCTAGGGGTATACAAATGGAAATGGAAATGGAAGAGATAAGGGGCACTTTTAAACCTGAAATGATTCCTAAGGAAACCGGGGGAGACATATCAGATTATGAAGAAGCACTGCATGTTTTGATGAAATTCGTGGGATCTATGTCCAGTGCACTGGAACAGGTTTCTGGAAGGGGAGCAAATGCTATTGTCTACCAGGCCGGCAAAAGAATGGGACACGATGCTGGAAAACTCATGGAAAAAACTGACAACCTGGAACAGGCCATGCAGGAACTTAGTGATATTTTAGGAGTTGAATTTTACTTTGAAATGTGGAAACCATCAGGACAGGAAAATTATACCATTGAAAAAGGGGATGAAACAGTAGTGAAACTTCTATTCATGGATTGTGTGGTAAGACAAACCTTGCGTAGAACAGGATTACCTCAAAAAGGACCACTCTGTTATCTGTTATATGGTTATATGGTGGGAGCTGTTGAGGAAGTTATGAGTATAAAGGGCAAACTGGATATTGACCACGTGGGATCTAATGCATGCCTTAAAACTTTAACCATCAAATGGGGTGGTAAATAATGGTAAAAATAGCTTTAGAAACACTGGCTAGCTGTGCTGGATGTGAAATCTCCATTCTGGATTTACATGAGGACATTACTAAGTTACTGGACAATGCCGAGCTGGTATATGCACCAGTGCTGATGGATACCAAAGAATTACCAGAGGATATTAATATCGCTATAGTATCGGGATCAGTTAGGAACAAAGAGAATCAGGAGCGATTGGAAGAACTACGAGATAAATCCGATATATTGATTGCTTACGGTACCTGCGCCTGTTATGGGGGCATAACTGGAATGGCAGATTTATACACTTCAGAAGAGGTTACTTCCAGAACTTACACTGATAATCCCAGTACCATCTCTGCTGATCTTCCATCAGAAGTTGTTCCGGAGCTTCTTACCATTGTGCATCCTGCTGCTGATTTTACAGAAATTGATGGATTTATACCCGGTTGCCCCCCTAAAGAACAGCTAACTGGAGATATATTAATTCCTTTGATAAATAATGAAGCCCCAGATGTTCCTAAAAAAAGTGTTTGTGCTGATTGCAATCGTGAAATGGAGCACATAGAATTTGATAAGATTCACAGAAGGATAGAGGGTGACCCTGAACCCGGTAAATGTTTCCTATCCCAGGGATATGTTTGTTTAGGTTCTGTTACTTTGGGAAGATGTGGTGGCCTTTGTACTGAGGCAGGAGTGGCCTGTCATGGATGCGGAGGTCCCTCACTGGATGTTATTCGGGAACCAAGTCACGATATTTACAACGGGGTCATTAAAAGGATAGCTCACCTTTCTAAGATGCCAGAAAAAGATGTGGAAAAACAGCTTTATGATATAGGACATGTAATTTACGGGTTTGTGATTGGAAGTACCATTATGGAGGATAAACAGGTATCTCTTATTCCTCAACTGGTGAAGAAGTAAAGGTGAAACTATGAAACAAATTGAAATTAGCCCGGTTACGAGAATTGAGGGACATGCCAAGATAACAGTTCAGATTGATGATGCAGGAAATGTGGCTGATGCTCATTTTCATGTAATGGAAATCAGGGGATTTGAAAAATTCTTAGAAGGAGCAGCAGTAGAAGAAGCTCCCCGTATAACTCCCCGTATATGTGGTATATGTCAAACAGCACATCACTTAGCTGCTGCTAAGGCTACGGATGAAGTTTTTGGGCTTCAGCCGCCGGAAACTGCCCAGAGATTAAGGGAACTAATGCTTTTAGGACAGTATATCCACTCTCATTCCCTGCATTTTTATTTCCTGGGAGCACCAGATCTGGTAATGGGGCCTGAATCAGACCCTGCCCTGAGAAATGTTCTGGGTATTCTAAAATCCAAGCCTGATCTGGCCATGATGGCCATTAAAACCAGAAAAATTGGACAGGAAATTACTGCTCTGGTGGGTGGAAAACCAATTAGTCCTGTAACGGCCATTCCAGGTGGTCAATCCAAGGGAATAACTGCTGAAGAAAGAGATAAGATTTTATCCAAAGCAAAAGAGGCCATTGGTCTTATTGGACAGGGAATTGAAGTAGCTAAACCATTGTTCGAACAATACAGTGAAGCTATTGAGACCCTGGGTCCGGTTGAAAGTAGTTTTGGGGCTTTAACTAATGGTGGTAATCTGGAATTTTATGATGGCCCGGTAAAGATTATGGACAAAGAAGGCAGTCCTATACACGAATTTGCCGCTTCTGACTATCTGGATTACATTGAGGAAAAAGTTCAACCCTGGTCTTATCTTAAATTTCCTTACCTGAAACAAATTGGATTCCCTGAGGGTAACTACCGGGTGGGTCCTCTGGCCCGACTTAATGTGGTGGATACTGTTCCTACTGAAATTGCGGCAGATTTATTTGCAGAATATAAGGAAAAATACGGTATTGCCCAGAACACACTACTATACCACTATGCTCGTTTAATAGAACTGATGTATGCTGCTGAAAGATCAGTGCAGATATTAGAAGATGATAATATAACCGGCACTGATATTCGAAATGGGCTCAACGGACCTTTAATGACTAAGGAAGAAGCTAAAGAGTCCAGTGAAACTAAAAGAGGGGTAGGTATGATTGAGGCACCCCGGGGAATATTAATACATGACTATGAAACAGATGGGGCAGGATTTATTAACCGGGCCAACTTGATAGTAGCCACCGGACAGAACAACCTTTCCATGGATATTGGGGTTAGAGAAACCGCTAAAGAAATGATAAAAGGAGAAGAAGTTTCAGAGGGTCTTAAAAATAAGTTAGAGATGATTGTAAGGGCCTATGACCCCTGTCTATCCTGTGCCACCCATGCCATTGGTGAGGATTCACCTCTGGAAGTGGATATTTATGACAGTGAAGGTAGATTACTTAGAAAACATTTGATTTGAGGAAATTTTCCTCAAATATTATTTTTTTAATTTTATTTTTAAAAGAAATTATTTTTTATATTTAAATATTAATACCTGAATTCTAAATCTTTGATAAATCTTCTGGTCGATTAAAGTTTTTAAAACTCTTTAAAGATGGATCCAATTTACTAACTTCCACAAAAAAAGTGTTCAATTTTTCAATTAATGATTTAACATCTTTTTTACCCTTTAAAAGTTGAAAATAAATGGTTTTTTTACTTTTTTTATGGTAAATGCCATGTAAAGGTTCAAAACGCCTATTATCTTTTGCACCCCAAAATGGTATCAATGCATCGTAATTTCCATCACTGTTCTCATACACCTTAAACACCTTTTCCATGAAATAAATAGATATAAAAGGCGAATCACATGGAATTACCATGGCATAATCGGATTCTATGTGTGATAATCCCGTATATATACCTGAAAGCGGGCCCTGGCTTTCTATTTCATCTTTAAAAAATTTTAAATCAAAACTGGTATTATCGGTGTAAAAATCATTCAGAATTTTTTGATATTCCTGCTTTTGTTTATCATTTCTCAGGACCAGTAAAACTTCATCCATATGATTATCCAGCTTATCCAGTATATTACAGACCATAGGTTTACTTTTAAATGTCATTAAACCTTTGTCCTGGCCCATTCTACTACTTAATCCTCCACACAGGATTATGCAGGATCTGGTTGAATTTCTGGATATTTTAACTACCTTTTTTTTTAGTTTTTCATAATTAATAAGAAAAGAAGGGGTAAATAAAGGATTAAAAAATCTTCTATTCTAAAGTAGGATAATTAGGACTTTCATTGGTAATCAGGAGGTCGTGGGGATGACTTTCTTTAATTCCACTGGAAGTTATACGTACCAGTTTGGCTTTTTTCTGCATGGATTTAATATCCTGAGCACCACAATAACCCATGGAAGCCTTAAGTCCTCCCACCAGTTGGAACACCATTTCACTAACCGAGCCCCGGTAAGGTACCACTCCTTCTACTCCTTCTGGTACCAGCTTAGAGTGCTTCATAGGGCCTTTTACTTCCTGGAAGTACCGATCAGTACCGGCACCGGTTCCACCAGTCATTGCCCCCAGGGATCCCATGCCCCGGTATTGTTTATATTTCCTTCCATTCATAACCACTACTTCTCCTGGTGCCTCATAGGTACCGGCAAGTAAGTTACCCATCATGATAACATCAGCACCTACCGCAATAGCCTTAGCTATGTCACCTGAATATCGTATGCCTCCATCGGCAATAACTGGAACACCATATTCAGATGCTACTTCTGCTACTTCAGAGACTGCCGTTAATTGTGGAACCCCTATTCCAGATATTATACGGGTAGTACACATGGAACCGGGACCAATACCCACTTTCAATCCATCAACTTCCTGAGATAGGAGATCTTCTGCGGCTTCCCTGGTAGCAATATTACCCACTATCAGGTCGGCTTCAATATTTTTCTTCATAATTTTTACATATTTTACTATGTTCATATTATGCCCATGTGCGGTATCAATAGCAATAATATCCACACCTGATTTATCCAGTGCTATGGCACGGTCCAGATCAAAAGGCCCAGTAGCTGCAGCCACGATGAAACGTCCTTGCTTATCACGACAAGCGTGGGGATGTTTTTTACGTTCCAGTATATCTTTTATGGTAACAATGCCCATTATTTTCCCTTCACGAACCACAGGTAAACGTTCCACTTTATTTTCATATGCAATATCCAGGGCTTCACCAGGGGTGATGGATTCATCTACAGTGACCACGTCACTGGTCATAATTTCCCTAACCTTTTTATGAGAATCAGAGTTAATAATGGGTTTAATATCCCTACGACTTATAATTCCAATAACCACTTCATCTTCAACTACAGGCATACCACTTACCATTTCCTGATCCATTATAGATTGAGCTTCTTTAAGTGATGATTCCGGATTAATGGTAATCACGTCATGAATGGCAAGGTCTCCTGATTTTTTAACCTGTTTTACCTGTTTTACCTGTTCTTTTATGGTCATGTTTCTATGAATTACTCCCATTCCACCTTCCTGAGCCAGAGTGATGGCCATATCAGATTCTGTTACAGTATCCATCGCAGAACTAATCAGGGGGATATTTAATTCAAAATTTTTGGAAACCATGCTTTTGGTTGAAACATCTTTAGGTTCCACTTCTGATGCTCCGGGAAGGATCAAAAAATCATCAAAAGTATAACCAACTGGAGCTTCTTTTAATTTTTTAGAATACATTAAAACACCTCAGAACCTGTAATTTTTTTTAATTATCTTAATTTTTTATTTTTCTAAAAATTCACTTAATTTCAAAAGGGCAGTATATTTATTAAAAAATCATGGTGGATTTTCATAAAACTAAAAATCAGCAATCATCTCTTTTAGTTCTCTAACTGCACTTCTGTGTATTGTTCCGGAGTTTCTATCGCCACCAGTACAGGCAGCTCCCCTTATGCCCACAACATCACATCCTATGTCATACAATGGTTTTAACTGCTCTTTTTTTACAGAACCCGCCAGTGCAGACTTTAGCCCGTAGTCGTGAATTTCACTTACAAACTTATTCAATTGATCCATATCCATAAAATCAAGGAGTGTTTTCCCGTCCTTTACTGCAGTATCTACCATGGCTAAATCTGCTCCTGAATCTGCTGCGACTTTAGGAATTTCCATAGGATCCACTGCACCCACCCTATGGGCATCGGCATAACCAGAAGCCACCACCACTGCTTGGGATGTATTTTTTCTTATGGTTTTTACCACGTTCTCCATTACTTCCAGTGCTTCACCATAATTGGAGGTACCATAAAGACCGACTTTAATGTAATCTGCTCCAGATACCAAAGCTCCCATGGCAGCTAATGAAACGGTACCGGGCTTATAGGGAACATCTCCCAGGGTGGCACTTACCATCATATCTTTTGGGGTCATTTCTCTAACTTCTTGAATTATCCAGGGGAAATTAGCACCTAATGATCCTTCCTTTGGATTTTTAACGTCAACTATATCTGCACCGCCTTCAATGGCTTCCAGTGCTTCTTGGGTATTAATGGGACTTATCAGTAGAAGCAATTCATATTCCTCCTCTTTTATAGAAAAAAAACCATTTGTATTATTAATTTAGTAACCAGGTTTACCTTACTAAATATTATAATCAAAATGATGATTTAAAAATCTTAAATATACTTTTCTATATTTTTACCTATTTTAATTAATATTTAAATTAATATTTTTTAACTATATGCTTCTGGGATTATAAAAACTTTTAGATATTTAATTTACTGTATTCTAATTATGATTTAAAACAGAAATAAATAATAGGTGGCTCTTAACTAAAATCCATTATATTTTTAAAAGGGAGATCCTTTTCTTTTAATGGATTTGTGAATTTCATGATGTTCTTTTGGAGAAAAACCAGCATTTTTACTTTCTTTTCGTATTTTCTCCATAATTTCTCTGGTGGGGGTACCTACGGGACATTCTAAAGTACACAGACCACATAAAGTACACATATAAAGTCCGCAATCAAAGCTTGTTTTTTCATCCTGTAAAAAACGACTCATGGCTACTCCCCGTCCTCCTAAATAACCACGATAACCAAATTCATTCCCCACTACATTGTAAACCGGGCAGGATACAATGCAGCTACCACAACCAATACACCAAAGACATTCTTCCAGGGCCTCCTTACGACCATTATCCAGCATGATAACCACTACTTTTCGCGCTCCATACATATCTTCCAGGAGCTTTTTTTCAATATCCGCGGTTTTTGATGGTCCAGATATAACATTAATGTATGAAGGCAGGGCTGTACCGGTGGCATAGGCCGTTTCCAGCTTCACAACGGATATGGCATCTTCTATAGTATCCACCAGTTTATCTACTCCCACCACCACGATGTGAGTATCCATTAAAGATAATAATGATATGTTTCCCTCGTTATGTACCATTATCAGGGACCCATCTTCAGCTGCTACGGAGTTTGCACCAGTTATACCAATTTTACAGCTTTTTAACTCTTCTAATACATTACCTTTAACCAGTTCCATTATAGCCCGGGGATCTGCTTCTACTTTTACATCTAATGACTCTGAAATTATTTCTGCAATTTTATCCACTTTAAGGTGCAATGCAGGACCTATAGGGTGTGATGGTTTATTATCATCTGTTTTTAACTGGATTATCCTATCTCCTAAATCGGTTTCCACCAGATGGATATTTTTTTCCTTTAAATAATCAGAAAGACCTAATTCATTCAGGGTATTTGATTTTGATTTAGCCACTATCTTCTCTTTTTTAATCAAATTATAAATTAAATCTAAAGCTTGATGTGAGTCTTCAGCATATAAAAATTCCATTCCATTAATTTTAAAATTTTCCCGGGCAGTTTCCACCATGAAGGAGATTTTCTTTACAGATTTTTTTCTAATATTTTTAACCCTTTCCTGAAGTTTAATTATGCGGGGATCATGGATTAAATCTATTCTACGTTCCTCCATTATCTTAAATGAACTTCGCATAGTTTTTAGTTCATTTTCTTTCATTATTTTCCCCCTCTAAAAACATTAGTATGAATTCAGATATATCCCAAACTTCCAGGCCTTGATCACTCAAGTTTAATTTACAAAAAGGACAGGAAGTTGTTATCAAACCAGGGTCAGTTTTTTCGATTTCTTTTATTTTTTCTTGAGCTATTTTGCCAGATAACTCCGGATAAGCAGATTTAACCCCTCCTCCTGACCCACAACATCTGGATTTTTCGTGGTGATGTTCCATTTCCACCAGCTCTCCTACCTTCCTGATAATGTTACGGGGAGCTTCAAATTCTCCCATATGTCTTCCCAGATGACAGGGGTCGTGGTAAGTAATTTTCTCTTTTGAGTTTTTGAGTTTTATTTTTTCCTGACTAATCAGTTCATCCAATAACTGGGTGGTGTGTATGATATCCAATTCCACCCCTAAAAATTCTTTATAATCCTTTTTCAGGCTGCGGTAGCATCCTCCGCAGGATACCAGTATGGTATGATTTTTAAATTTTTTTATATTTTTTTCCATCAATTTTTGAGCATCTTCTCCATACCCGGTGCGCAGGAGTACTGAACCACAGCATTCTTCCTCATCTAAATACTCAAAATTAACTCCTGCAGAATTTAATATAGTTTCGGTGGCATCACCAATTTCTTTAACCTTTAAACGGGTTACACACCCTCTAAAATATATCATAATTGCACCATATTGTTGAAATTTGAAACATGAATATGTGGAATAAATCCCTGGAATTAATTCATAATTCTATTTTTAAGTCATCTCTGTTCTTATTATGCTCTTCATACAGGTTAGTGTAATGGTATTCCAGTTTTTTACCTACACTTTCCCCTTTATATTTCTCATATTGTTTCTGACCTTCTTCTTTGAGATGGTTATAGGTATCTTCATTTTCCAATAGAAATTTTATTTTATCTGCCAAGTCTTGAGGGTCCTGGACATTAAAAAATAATCCTCCCTTTTTTCCACTGGCTTCCATAATAGGTTCTATGTTGGATGCTACAAAAGGAACACCGCAACCCATAGCTTCTACAATAACCAGTCCAAAACCTTCTACTTCACTGGGGAGACAGAATATATGGGAAGATTTTATAATACGTAATACATCTTTGTGATTTTTTACAAACCCACAAAATTTAACTTTTTTTTGCAAATTGAATTTTTTCACTAATTTTCGGAGATGATTTTCCTGAGGCCCGGTTCCTACTATATTACACCTTAAGGAGGGATAATCTGTATTTAGAATATTCATGGCATAAATCAAGTCTTCCACCCTCTTATATTCTACCAGGCGAGAAACACAGGAGATGGTTGTCACTGGATATTTTTCTGCTTTAAATGGAGTGAATTCGACTATATTGGGCACTACTGCTATTTTTTGAGCTTTCGAACGTCTTTCCAATTTTTTCCGGGTGAAAAGAGAGACGGCCACAATAAGTTCAAATTTACGGGATAAGGTATACCTCTCCAGAATCTCTCCAGTAATACCTGCTATACCTACATTTTTTACCCATTCACCAATCCATACATCATGATATCTGGCTACTGATGGAATATTTAACTTTTTTCCAATTTTCCATGCCACAGGATGAGTTATGAAATTATAACCCACCACCAGATCAACTTTCATTTTGATACCTTCCTGGTATGCGGCATACATGAATGATAATCTATTTTTAAATGAACCGGATTGTACATAGGGCCTCTTTCTACCACAACCCTTTACTTTTATGCCTTTAATTTCATATTCAGAAGACATTCCATCAGCTAATGAAGTTAAAACTGTTAATTCATGATTTTTTGAAAGCTGCAAAGCCTCATTAAAGGCTGTGGCTTCTGCACCACCTTTCACTTCCAGGTTTTCAGTTTTAGGAAAATATTCAGTGACAAAACAGATTTTCATATTTTTATCTCATTATAGTACCATTTATCCATATAATGGTTAATTGATGATTTTAAATAAATTTTAAATAAAAAAACCTTAAGGATTTTTAAGACTTTATTTTTTTTTAGAGGAGGATATTTCTATTTGTTCAATTAATGATTCAATTTTCTCGTTTTTTATGGCTATTTCCCTTACTAATTGAGCTATATTTGATTCTAAACGTTCCATCATAGTGTATATCTTGAATATAAGATAATAACATCCAATCAGCCCTAATATTAAAATAAAATCAAGACCCCGGCCTATACCCACAATATTAGCAAAAATAGTTGTTTCCTGGGGGAAAAAAGAAATCAATATTACCAGAATCCAAATAATAATCCAGAATAATAACATCCGGGGTGAAGTCCTTCCTTCCTTAAAACGGATAATGGTTAATATTATGCCTATGAGGGCGATTAATCCGGCTATGTAGGGATATATCATTTAAACACCTTTTTTCTATTAGATTATTCTATTTATACTTTTTAAATACTAAAATCTTTTAAATACATCCAGTATCATTTTGAATAATATTTCAAGACCAATAGAGGTATTTGTACCTTTTGAAAGTGAGTAATCAGTATATATGGTTTTTATAGGTACTTCCACCATTTTTAATTTATGATTTTTAATTTCCCTTATTATTTCTGAGGAAACACCATAACCCCTGTAATCCAGACGTAATAAAAGTGCTGATTTTTTATTCAGGGCCCTGAGACCTGATTGTGAATCACTGACTTTTTCCCGGTAAAATATAAAAGTCAGGGTATTCATTATCTGGTTTCCCATTTTTTTAAATAGAGGCATGTGGTCAAAATTTCTCACACCTAAAACTACGTCGGCCAGATTCTTTTTAAGGGGTATTAACATGTTTTTTATGTCTTCCGGGTCATGCTGGCAGTCAGCATCAAAAGTTACCATATATTCTGCCCCATGATTCAGGGCACAATCCATCCCGGTTTTTAATGCGGCTCCTAAACCCTGGTTAATTAAATGCTGACACACAAAAATCTGTTCAGGATACTCTTTTCTAGTCTTAGAAATGATGGAGTAAGTATTATCACTTGATCCATCATCAACCACCACCACCTGATAACCCCTTTTGATTAAATGGTTCAATACTTGACCCACTGTTTTTTCTTCATTATAAGCTGGTACCACAATGAAGGTTTTATAAGAAAATTTCCATGAGGGACCTATATGTTTCCCCTTGGATTGAACCACTTTTCTATCTCCTGCTATAATATTAGAGTTACCCATGTTATCCTCAACGAAATATAAAAAATCTTATTAATTATCTGTGCTGGAGGTGAGTATTATGGTGAGGGAATACTTACCGGGAATGATATAAATCCCGGGCTAGAATGGCCACTCTTTTTCCTAAATTCATGGAAGTTTCCATACCTATATCATCTTCCTGGCAGGCTGTTTTTTCCCCACCCACACCTGTTCCTCCGTAATGTGCAGTAGGGCTACCATCACCTACCACTATCCCGTCATGAATCAGGAAAAAATCATGAATAGCAGAGCAGGTTGTTTCCTGACCTCCGTTTCTTGCCGCACCCACTGCAATAGCACCGCAAACTTTATCTTTTAGCTGGAAATTTCCTCTAAGAGGTCGGGAACGATCCATTAACATTTTGGTCTGGGCAGTTATGGTTCCAAAATAAACAGGGCTACCTATGATGATCCCCTGGGAAGTGGAAATTTTTTGCAGTATATCTTCCATATCATCTTCAATGGAGCATTTTCCAGTTTTTTTACAAATCTCGCAGGCTATGCAGGGATTTATATGGGATTTACCTAGAAATATAATTTCAGTCTGTGCTCCTTCGTTTTCTGCAGCTTCCAGGGCCTTTTTAACTAAAAAAGAAGTATTTCCTTTTCGGGGGCTGCCTACAATTCCGGTTATCTTCACCATTTAATTCCTCCTTAATCGTAATATTCCATTAAATTATTAAAGAGGCCCTACATCAGGTTTACCCTCTCTCATACCCATACCAGCTTCTTTTTGGAGTTTATCTGGCTTGAATATCATTTTTATCAGATTTTGGGCATGTTCTCTAGCTCGGTTTTCTGCCAGCACCTTCAACTCCCGGGGGTCAGATTCTTCGTCTTCATGTACAAAAACTTCCAGTATATGGGTACTGGTCATAAGCTGGGCCTGTATTAATCCGGTTGATGCTTCATGGGCACACATTTTATCTTTTTCTTCTGGACCCGGCATTCCCAGTGCTAAAACTATCTCACAGTTTTCTTCTTCAATCAATTTTTTGCAGGCTACAGGTAGATCCTTTATTCCCGGGACTGTTCTTCTCTTAATTTTTAAATTCCCCATGTGCATTTTCATTTCATCAATTGAAGCAGCTCCCATATCAAAACGAGCAAAAGTGGTATCGCAAACGCCTATTATTTTCATTTTATCACCTGATAAATCTTTTTGATTAAGAGAATATTGAATTGTGGTTATTTTTTCTCTTCCAGATAATTTATTAAACGGGTTCGGGCTTCACCTATGGTCAGGGGGTATGGTTCTGAAAAGGGTAATTTGTCCTCTTTTTTCAGTATCTCCATGAGATGAGCAATTCTGGGAAGTCTTAAATTGGCACCGCGTATGGTCTCCACATCTTCAAACACCTGGTGGGAGTTCCCCTGTTTAATTATTTCCCCATCACTTATGATAAATATCTCCTCAGCATAAAGAGGCACCAGATCCACGTCATGTGTGGATATTATGATGGTCATTCCCTCTTGGTTAAGATGGTATAATAATTTTAGTATTTGAGAAGCCCCTTTAGGGTCCAGACCACTGGTAGGTTCATCCAGGACCATTATATCTGGGTGCATGGCCAGTATCCCGGCAATGGCTACTCTTTTTTTTTGACCGCCACTTAAATGATGAGGGGGTTTATTTTCATATCCAGCCATACCTACTTTTTCCAATGCACTGGAAACCCGTTTATCTACTTCTTCTGAATCCAAACCCAGATTTAAAGGGCCAAAAGCTACATCTTCTACCACCGTAGGGGCAAAAAGCTGATCATCAGGGTTTTGAAAAACTATACCAACTTTTTGACGTACTTTCATTAATCCATCCTTTTTATAGTCCAGAGTCTGGTTTTCAACTTTAATCTCTCCTGATGATGGGCGTAAAATTCCATTGAAGTGTAAAAATAGAGTTGATTTGCCGGCACCATTGGGCCCTAGCAGTGCTACTATTTTCCCTTTTTTTACCTTAAAATTCACATTTTTTAGGGCCTGGGTGCCGTCAGGATAGTTATAATTGATATCTATTGCTTGGATAATATTCATGGCCTCACCATAAAATTAGAATAATAATTCAATTTTTAATATAATTAAATCTTAATTGGGTTTTATTAATAATATCTTTATCCCATTAATTAAATTAATTTTAATCTGTTAAATTGGATTTTGTTAATATCTTTAATCCATTTATCAAATTAATTTTAATCCACTGGTCAAATATAATCCTAAAATAAGACTAAATTCAAAAAATATTAATACTAAAACATGTTTTAAGGTTAAAGAAGAGTATTTATTCATGCTTCGCAGTTCGCCCTGATAACAGCGGGATTCCATCGCCAGATGTACTTTTTCTCCTTTAAACCAGGATTTAATAAATAGATTACTGGCTAAAAGGCCAAGGGAATGATAAGAATTTTTCAAACCATTATATCCTAATCGGGTTTGCTGGGCATGGTACATTCTATCTGATTCATCAATAAAGATGAAAATACTGCGATACATCAAAAGGGCCAGTTCAATAAATATATCCGGGACTTTCAATTTATGCAACTGGGAGAATATATCATTTAGAGGTGTGGTCAGGGTTAAAAATCCCAGACAGGCAAAACTTCCCACCATGCGACTAAAAACAAGGAGACCTAAATTTAAACCATCCTGATAGATGGTCAAATCCCCTATACTTGTGGCAAAAAGAGGCTGGGTTCCAAAAAAGAAGGCCATAAAAAAGAGGGTTAAAACTCCAAATCCCAGAGGTGCTCCTATAAATTTCAAATAGAAACGCCAGGGTATATGTGCCTTGAAGATTATAATTGAAGACATTATTAATGATATTAAAAAAGGAATAAATGGTTTTTGAGATATTAAGCAGATTATCAGGGTTAAAATTCCCAATAATATTTTAAATTGAGGATTATAATCACTCAACTTATTATTGTGGGCATGATAATCTATGGAAATATTCACTCAAAATCACCAGTTTTTTGATTCAAATTATTTATGGGGTCTTTTTTTTACCTTTTCCTATGTAGTATCCGAAGAAATATCCAATTATAAGGGCTCCAATAGCTGCTTGAAGAGAAAAGAATAAACTTTCTATTTCGCCACTAGGAGGTTCCCATAAGGGTTCAAACCATGGTTCGTAACCTGTTTCTTCTACTACTTCAGCTGCTGTACCATCTGCACCACCAAAATAACCATCATCTTCTCCTAAACCCCCATAAAGGGCTAAAGGGATTATGGCTATTATAGCAACTGTTATTAACATTATTATATGTCTGGTTTCCATATCAAAATCTCCTTACTTACCGGCTTCAATTATTGGATCTTCAACTGATTTAATTTTGAATATATTGAGCCTTTCAAAGATATCCGGTCGGATTTGTATGATTTTTTCGATTATTACTACAGTTAAAAGCCCTTCTGCTATAGCTAATGGAATCTGGGTTAGGGCAAATATTAGCATGAAATTGCTTAGTGCTGCTCCAAAACTGGGCAGGGGAAATGCCAGTGATAACTGCAGGGCAGTGGTAACATAGGTCATTAAATTTCCAAAAAAGGCAGCTAGAAATACACTAATGGAAAGTGGGAGTCCTGCGTTTTGAGAACCACGGTATATTAACCATGCAAAAAGGGGCCCTATAATCCCCAGGGAAAAAATATTGGCACCCAGGGTACTGATTCCTCCGTGTGCCAGTAAAAGTGCCTGAAATATCAATACTAAAGTTGCTAAAACTGAAGCTACTGCTGGACCAAATAATATGGCTCCCAGACCATTCCCGGTAGGATGGGAACAGCTACCAGTAACTGAAGGAAGTTTTAAAGCAGATAATACAAACATAAATGCTCCACTAACAGCTAATAATGGTTTAGATTCAGGGAATTCCTGTGTGATTTTTTTAATCCTGAAGATTCCATATATTACCACGGGAACTGATAAAAGATACCAAAAAATGCTCCATTCTGGGGGCAAAAATCCTTCCATAATATGCATAATTTTCCTCTCACATCTTTTTTTTAAGTTTATCTGATTTTAGTTAAAATAAACTTGAATAAATTACCATATAAAGTTTTTTATTTTTTAAAGGCTATTTAATTTTTATTAAATTTAACTTGATTAAGTTGGTATAATATTATCTTCAAATTAATAAAAAAATTAAATACCTCCCTTCGCGCACCTGTGGGGGCATAACTAATATAAACCTTAAAACCTAATTTTTTTAATATGAAGGTGAAAAACAGGATCATACTGGCCATGGATTTAATGGATCTGGATCAGGCTATTAGGGTAACTGAACAGGTATCTGATTATATTGATACCATCAAGATAGGATATCCTCTGGCACTCTCCCAGGGGTTATCATGTTTTTCTAAATTTAAGGAAAATTTTTCATTTAATATTATAGCTGATTTTAAGGTAGCAGATATACCACCAACCAATGAAAAAATCACCCGGGTCACCCTGGATGCCGGGGCAGATGCTATTATTGTACATGGTATGGTAGGGGATGATAGTGCCCGGGCCTGTCAGGAAGTAGCAGAAAATAAGGGCAAAGAAATTATTTTACTAACTGAAATGTCCCATCCTGG
>CAMYKT010000034.1 GCA_947259185.1 uncultured Methanobacteriaceae archaeon | reverse complement strand
TAAAGTAATTGGAACCACTCCCCATCTTTCCAACCGCCCTCTTCTACAGAAGGATATTGAAAAATACATTGATGAGGTGGATGTAATGCTCACTGAACTTAAAGCCGCTGCAGTTGATGTGGCTACTAAAGATGCACTTGAAGCCGGCTTAGAAGTAGTTTATTGTGATAACATACCTCTGGTTACTTCCAAAGAGTATGGTAGCCTTTCAGAATCAATTATTGAATTGGTTGATGGTGCAATCAGTAGTTTTAAATCTAAATCCACCAATTAATATTTTCATTTTTAATATATTTTTTTATACCATAATCATGCCACTACCCCTTTTTTTACTGGCTACAACAGGTGATTAATTGGAATATGAAGACCTTAAAAAACTCTTAAAATTTAGTCTTAATGAAAAAGAAATACTTCAAAAACTGGAATTACCTGAAGATGCTTTTTTACCCCTTATATTTTCAATACGCTTTGGTGGAGATTGGAGTGTTCGAAAGAATTCTAGAAGATTAATGTCCATAAAAGAGAAAATAACCAGATATGATGATGAAAAAAAGTCTGGATACACATTAGAACGCATTTATTTATTTTTAAACCCTAAAATACTTTCTCAGGAAGGAATTGTCCATCGATTGGAAAAATGCAGCACTAAAAATGAAAGAGAACTGGTTAAAAGGCCATATAAAGTTTTGGTTAATGCAGATTATATATTAGAAGCAGAGCTGGATCCAGTAGATTTGAAAATACATTTAAAAAAAATCAATACACCTTTAGAATTTACAGGCCCCACAGCTTACGGGGTTTCACATGAGATGGAACATCTAGACCAAGGGGTAGTTAAGGGCAGACCTTTCTGGGAATTCAAGTATGTAATTGATTAATAATAGTAATAAATTTATATATTTAAGACCTATAATCACTTTCCAGCTTTAATTTAATTTCTTCATTTTTTGCTCCTATTTTTTTAAATAGTTCCTGAAACATATCTTCCAGTTTACTATCCATAATATCTATCCCTTCTTGTGTAATTCCTCCTTTAGTAGCTACCCGTTCTACTATCTCTTCAAATCCGTGACCCTGGCACAATAACTTAGAAGTACCATCTAAAACATTTTTTACCATATCCTGTGCTTCTTCTGGGGAAATTCCACTATAAAGGGTAGCCATATGGGCGTATCTGGCCATAATAAACGATATAAATGCAGGACCGCTACTGGTAATGGTGGTAGCTGCTTCAAAATTTCCTTCATCAATAATTTTAACCTGGCTTATAACTCCAAATAAATCCTCCACAAACTTTTTTTCATTCTCCTCAACCAGTTCATTATGGTTTATA
This sequence comes from uncultured Methanobacteriaceae archaeon, assembly GCA_947259185.1. GTDB lineage: Archaea > Methanobacteriota > Methanobacteria > Methanobacteriales > Methanobacteriaceae > Methanobacterium_F. The sequence goes on along the minus strand of CAMYKT010000034.1, from coordinate 15,626 downwards.
AGAGATATCCCTCTTCGGCTAAGGGATGTTAAAGAGGGAATAACCCGGGTAACCTTACCTTTAAATATCAGTGTCAGGGTACTCATGGTCAAACCTGCTGCTATGTGGATTATATGCATATTAGAACTTCCATGAGAGCTAAGTTCTTCTACTACTTCTTTCACAGAACCAGTATTTACAAAAATAAATATTCGATCTGCTTTTTTACCCACTACTTTATTATCATCAGTTATTTCGATTAAAGGATACTTGGACTTCAATTTAGATAGTTTTTCTACATTACGATTGGAAATAATAATATTTTCTTCTTTAACAGCCTGGGAGTCTAATAAACCATTAATTATCATGCTTCCCATACTCCCATAACCTATAAAACCGATTTTCATAACATCACCTGCTAATTTGCATGAATTTTTTGAATACTATTCAACTGGAATAAGATCTTCAGGCATATTTTTATCAGCTATCCATTTTTTCATAATAAGATTAAAATAATCAGGGGAAGTTAAATTCCACAAATGTACCATTTCAGGTACAATAAAACCCTTTGACTGGGGGATAGTCCTTACTATAGATTTAATTGAGTTTTTTATAACACTATATTCTTTTTCTCCCCCTAAAACCAGAACCGGATTATCTACTTTGTTCAGGTGAGGTGGGATTTCAAATAACATATTCGCCTCAAATATCCTTTTAATTTCTTCGGGAGGAATAATGATAGTTGAAGATTTTAATAATTTAAAATAATCCTTTGAAATATTATAATTCCGGATATAAGCTTTTATTAAAAAATCTCTGTTTTTTTGAGATACATATTCTTGTAGAACATAGTCCAGCAGTTTTTGAAATTTCTCAGTTTCACCAGGGACACGGATAGGGACACCAGTTATTATAACATGGTCCAGCACTTCAGGAGACTTATTTAACATTTCCAGAGCTATTTGCCCTCCTAAAGATAAACCAACTACATGGGTAGTTTTTTTTCCATTCTCTTTTATTAATTCCAGGATTTTTTCAGAAGCAGTTTGCAGGTTGAAAGGGCGGTATTCTTTATTTTTCCCATGTCCTGGAAGATCAATCATAATACAGTGGAAATCAGTTAGTTTTAAACACTGATTATCCCATATCCAACTTCCCAGTCCCGTACCATGGAGAAATACTATGCTTTCTTTGTTTTTTATCCCTGTTTCATCATATTTTAAATCCATCGCTAACCTCCTGAATTATTCTTTTTATAAATACCAGATAGCTGTTCTTGATATGGAACCGTGTTTTATAATACTTTAATTTGCAGATGCCCTTTTAATATACCCTGCTTTTTTATTTATGATTATCAAATAAATGTATTTATGCTCTTTATTATTATTTCTAAATTTTAGAGTTTTTTATTTTCGTACAAACAGGTCTTGGAGGTTTTTAGTGTGCATTAAGGAATAATATATCTGGGATTATAATAAAGCCCCCTAAAAATTCGATTGGATCCTATTAATTATTAAATATTTTAGAACTTGACTTAAAAATGGTAAGCTAAAATGAAAAATAAATTTCTAAAAATTTTTCATTATCCGTAAGGTATTAAACAAATATAATAGATTGGATTTACAAATTATATTATATTAAATTTCATAAAGTTCAGGTGATAAAAAATGAAGGCAAATGCAAAAAAACTGGCTGATGGTGTTTACTGGACAGGTGTACTGGACTGGGATATTCGTAGTTATCATGGTTACACCCTGGGAGGTACCACCTACAATGTTTATCTGGTTTTTGGTGAAGATAAAGTAGCCTTAATAGATAATACTTATCCCGGTACATCAGCTCAAATGCTGGGTCGTATTGAAGATGCTTTTAAAAAAGAGGGAAGGGACCTGAATATTGATGTTATTATACAAAATCACATTGAAAGAGACCACAGTGGATCCCTAACAGAAGTTGTTAAAAAATTCCCTGAAGCAGTTATTTACTGTTCAGATAAAGCTGCCAGTGGCCTGGTGGAACACTATCCTGCTTTAGAAGATTCAAAAATGGAGATTGTTAAAACCGGTGATACTTTGGATCTAGGTGGGAAAACCCTAGCCTTTTTAGAAGCCCCCATGTTGCACTGGCCGGATAGTATGTTTTCTTTACTACTTGAGGAGGGGATACTATTTTCTAATGATGCATTTGGCCAGCACCTGTGTTTAACCCAGAGGTATGATAGTGAAGTCCCGGAATACGTGGTAATGGAGGCTGCTAAAAAATTCTATGCCAATTTATTAACTCCTTTATCCCCCCTGGTTCTTCGGAAGTTTGCGGAAGTAAAGGAACTTGATCTATTGGATAAAATTAAAGTAATTGCACCATCTCATGGTCAGATATGGGCTGATCCCATGAAAATTATCGGGGCCTATAGTGACTGGGCCACTGGAAAGTGCAAGGATAAAGTAACCATTGTTTATGACACCATGCATTACTCCACTCAGAAAATGGCCCATGCATTGGCCGAAGGAGTAATGGGGCAGGATGTGGAGGTAGTAACTTATTTCCTTCATCAAGATGAGCGCAGTGAAATTGTCAAGGATATTCTTGATAGTAAAGCAGTTTTCTTTGGAAGCCCTACATTATTTAATGGACCATTCCCCAGTCTGGGGGACTTGATGTATTATCTATCTGGTTTGAGTTTTGATAGAACTGGTTTTAAGAAACTTGCGGTGGTATTTGGTTCCAAAGGTTGGGGAGGAGGAGCCAGTAGAAAACTTTCCCAGGATCTGGCTGGCTGCGGATTTGAAGTTGAAGAATCATTTGATGTTAAATATGTACCCGGAGAAGAGGATCTGGATAAATGTTATGAGTTAGGGAAAACTGTGGCTGAAAAAATAAAGGGTATGTAAGTATACATACTTATTAAATTTTTTAGCTAATAGGGGGAATTTTTTTTGCAATCAATGGCTATAGAAAGTGATATGGAATCCAAACAGAAAATGATACTGGGACTATTCTGGACCACCAGGAAGACTATCCGGACGGAAGGATGCGCACCAATCAGAATAAAAAAAATTACCACATCAACTTCCGAATTTGAACCAGAAGGAAGGAAACTCCTTAAATTAAGTGATGAAATAATGGATGACATCCTGGAAAATATGGAAAAAGGGAATAAAGTAAAATTTGATTTGAGTATGGGGGGCGAAAAGTTAGAGGCAGTAATAAGTGATGATTTCTTTTCCATTAATGCCACCAAAACTCCAGACCTGGAGGATGACATCATAAGCAAAATGGAACATGAAATGCAAAGGAAAACCCCTGATTTCTGTAAGACCTTTATTCCCCGTGTTTTCCCGCAAAAAAAATAATCAATTCAGTATTTCTAAATTTTTATTTATTTTTCTTAAACTAATTAGTGCTATATCCTATAGGGACTACCTCCCCTAAAATTTTCTTAAATAAGAAACTATTTATAGAACCTCTAACCCATCGATAAATTAGCATAAACATGAGGTGATTTTTATGGCACAATTAGGTGGCTCAGGCCAACCAATAATAATATTACCTGAAGGAACAAGTCGTTTCCAGGGTAAAGACGCTCAAAGATTGAATATATTAGCAGGAAAAATATTAGCAGAGACTATAAGGACTACTCTTGGTCCTAAGGGTATGGATAAAATGTTAGTTGACTCCCTTGGAGATATTGTGGTTACCAACGATGGGGTAACTATCTTAAGGGAAATGGATATTGCTCATCCCGCAGCTAAAATGCTGGTGGAAGTAGCCAAAACCCAGGAAGACGAAGTAGGTGACGGTACAACCACTGCAGTTATAATAGCTGGTGAATTACTCAAAAAAGCTGAAGAATTATTGGATATTAATGTTCACCCTACTATCATTGCCATGGGTTACAGGCAAGCTGCATTAAAAGCTCAGGAAATTTTAGAAGATATTTCTATTGAGGCTAATGATAAAGAAACTTTACTCAATGTGGCCATGACCGCCATGACTGGTAAAGGATCAGAAAAAGCTAAAGAATCATTAGCTGATTTAATAGTATCTGCAGTTATGCAGGTGGAAGAAGATGGGGAAGTCAACAAGAAAAACATCAACATCCAGCGTATCCAGGGTGCGTCTGTGGATGAATCCCACATTGTAAATGGGATTGTTGTTGATAAGAGCAGGGCTGATAATTCAATGCCAAAAAATATTGAAAACGCAAAAATTGCTCTTTTAAAATACCCAATCGAAGTAAAAGACTTGGAAACTGATGCCAAGATTAAATTGACTGATCCTAATCAAATGCAGGCTTTCATTGAAAACGAAGAGCAAATGATAAAAGACATGGTACAGAAAGTTATAGATTCTGGGGCAAATGTCATATTCTGTCAGAAGGGAATTGATGATCTGGCAGTCCACTACCTATCAAGGGCGGGAATATTAGCAGTTAAAAGGGCTAAAAAGTCCGACATGGAAAGACTCGAAAAAGCTACCGGTGCTCAACTGGTGACCAATATCGATGATTTAAGTGATGCTGAACTTGGTGAAGCTGGAAAAGTATATGAGAAAAAGATATTTGATGATGTATTAATCTTTGTGGAAGAATGCAAGGATCCTAAAGCAATCTCCATCATATTAAGAGGTAGTACCCGACATGTGGCTGAAGAAGTAGAAAGAGCTTTAGATGATGCTATAGGTGTAGTAGCTTCTACTATGGAAGATAAACAGGTTGTTATTGGAGGAGGCGCTCCTGAGATTGAAATTTCTCGAAAATTAAGAGAATATGCTGATACCATCAGTGGAAGAGAGCAACTGGCTGTAAATGCATTTGCCGAAGCATTAGAAGTTGTACCCAAGACCCTGGCTGAAAACGCCGGTTTGGATAGTATCGATGCCATAGTGGATTTAAGAGCTGCTCACGAAGATTCTCCTTACATGGGACTGGATGTTTTCCAGGGTGAAGTAATGGATATGAGAGAATCTGGAGTAGTAGAACCTCAAAGAGTCAAAAAACAGGCAATCCAATCCGCCGCAGAAGCAGCAGAAATGATTCTAAGAATAGATGATATGATTGCTGCTAAAGGTGGTTTAGAAGCTACTGGCGATGACATGGGTGGTATGCCGGGAGGTATGCCTGGTGGTATGCCCGGCGGCATGCCTCCTATGATGTAATGGGATTTAAATAACATTTAATGTTCTTTAAAAACATTACTTATTTTTTTTTTTTATTTATTTTTGCTGTTTTTATGTTTATTTTTTGATTCTATCGGCTTTTATGGATCATTAGGCTATTTTTCCTGATTTTATAATATTTTCAAAACTTAATATATTTATCATTATTAATTATTATTTATAATGATTAATTATAGTAATATATATATAGCATTTGCAACTTACTTATCATCATTATTTAAAGAATTGTTAGGAGCAAAAAAATGCTAAAAGACACTTCCGTTCTTCTTGATGAGAGAAGAATATTTAAGCCTAACTATGAGTTAGTTGAAGAGGCACATATAAAAAACTGGGAAGCAGAACTGGAAAAAGGAAAAGACCTGGAAAAATACTGGGCAGAAAAATCAGAACAGTTCGAATGGTTTAAACCATGGGATAAAGTCCTGGATGAAAGCAATAAACCATTCTATAAATGGTTTGTAAATGGAAAGATTAATCTGGCTTACAATGCAGTGGATCGCTGGATTTCCACTGACAAAAGAAATCAGGTGGCTATTTTATATGTTAATGAGAGGGGAGAGGAAAAAAAATTAACCTACTTTGAACTTTACCGCGAAGTAAATAAAATGGCCAATGCCCTTAAAAATCTAGGTATTAAAAAGGGAGAAACTGTTTCCATGTACCTCCCCATGTGCCCGCAACTTCTAATCTCCATGCTGGCCTGTAATAAAATTGGGGCCATGCACAGCGTGGTTTATTCTGGTTTAAGTGTTGGTGCATTTGTAGAGAGAATGAATGATGCCAATGCCAAAGTGCTAATTACAGCCGATGGTACTTTCCGCCGTGGTAAGATAATTAATCTAAAAAATATTGTGGATGAAGCAGTACTGCAATGCCCCACCATTGAAACCATAGTGGTGGTAAATCACACCGGATCTGATATAGAAGTTTCTGATTTAAGTGGAAGGGAAATTTTCTATGACCGACTTATTGAAGGTGAGAGCGACGAATGTGAAGCAGAAGAAATGGATGCTGAAGATCCGCTTTTCATCCTTTACACTTCCGGAAGTACTGGAAAACCCAAGGGCGTACTGCATACCACTGCAGGATATATGGTGGGAGTGGCCACAACTTTGAAACATGTCTTCGATATTCATGATGGGGATTTATGGTGGTGTACTGCTGATATTGGTTGGATAACTGGCCATAGCTATGTTATATATGCCCCTCTTCTTCTGGGAACCACCACTCTGGTTTATGAAGGGGCACCTGATTTTCCTGACCCGGGTGCCTGGTGGAACATAGTGGAAAAATACGGTGTAACTAAATTTTACACGGCCCCCACCGCAATCAGACACTTGATGCGATTTGGAGATAAATATCCCCAGCTCTATAACCTATCTTCCTTGAAGGTGCTGGGAAGTGTGGGAGAACCTATAAATCCAGAAGCATGGATGTGGTTCTACAAAAATATTGGAAAAGAAAAAACACCTATCATGGATACCTGGTGGCAAACTGAGACTGGAATGCATTTGATTTCTCCGTTACCTGTTTCTAATTTAAAACCCGGATCGGCCACCCTACCACTGCCAGGTATTGATGCGGATGTAGTGGATGAAAAAGGAAATTCTGTTCCTCTAGGTAAAGGAGGGTATCTGGTTATCAAAAAACCATGGCCGGCCATGTTCCGGACACTTTATGAAGATGAAGAAAGATTTGTAAATGTTTACTGGAAGGAGTTCCCTCAAGGATTTTACCGGGCAGGGGACATGGCCCGTAAAGATGAAGACGGATATTACTGGATTCAGGGTAGATCTGACGACGTACTTAAAATTGCCGGCCACCGGGTAGGTACTTCTGAAGTTGAATCTTCATTTGTTAGCCACCCTGCAGTGGCTGAAGCAGCGGTTATTGGAAAAGCAGACCCTATAAAAGGACAGGTCATTAAGGCTTTCCTCATACTTCGGGAAGGATATAAACTTAATACTTCCTTAATTGAAGATTTGAAAAAGCATGTGCGCTATGAACTGGGACCAGTAGCAGTTTTAGGAGAAATAGAACAGGTGGATAAACTCCCAAAAACTAGAAGTGGTAAAATTATGAGAAGAATTCTAAGAGCACAGGAAGAAGGTGAAGATTTAGGAGATACTTCAACTTTAGAAGAATGATTTTAACTATTGTTGAGGAGCATTAATTGAATCAAAAAATTAGAGGTATTAAAATGTCTATAGAAAACGAGAAAACCTTATCTTTAAAGGATATGACTGCAAATCCTGCACCACTGGGACTGTTAGGTTTCGGCATAACCACCGTTCTTTTAAATATCCATAACGCAGGATTTTTCCCTATAAATAGTATGATTCTGGCAATGGGTTTTGCTTATGGGGGTATAGCTCAAATATTGGCCTGTTTCATGGAATATAAAAAAGGCAATACGTTTGCCACAGTAGCATTTGGATCTTATGGGCTTTTCTGGTGGTCTCTGGTGATTTTACTGATACTGCCTCAGGTTGGTTTTTTAAATACCAGTGGAACCTCCCCTATTCAAGCAGCTGATCCTACTTCCCTAGCAGCTTACTTATTTATGTGGGGAGTATTTACTCTGGTAATGTTTATAGCCACATTGAAATTAATAAGAGGGCTGCAGGTGGTCTTCATATCCCTGGCAATTCTTTTCTTCCTCCTGGCTGCAGGAAATATAACTGGTTCCCAGACCCTGATAACCATTGCAGGATATGAAGGTATATTTACCGGTGCGGCCGCCATGTATGTGGGATTAGCCCAGGTAATAAATGAGACCCATGGGAGGGATGTACTCCCTATTTAATTAGATTAAGATGACGCCTCCACGTCAAAAATAGCCTGTTAATGTATTCGCGACATTAATGGGCTAATATTCTTTTTTAGTATTCTAAGAAATTTTTAATATGAATTTTTTTAAATCTAGAATTAGGACATTTTTTAATAATTAATTTATTAAATCAATACTGACCAATAAAACTTTGATACCTATCCACCATATTCAACTTGTTTACTATTTTCATAAGGACCTTTAATAATAATCTAAAATCTAACCAATATAAACTATGTAAATTAATCAACATTATAAATTATGAAGGAACTCTTTAATCTAACACCTATCTTTCCACGAGCATTTTATCTCATAAATCAATAAGTGACTTCCATATGTTTTAAGTTAGAACATTTCTCTAAAATTAATTTTTCCTAATTCCAATTGAGATTATTTCTTTTATTTTATACAAAATAATATTTTTTCATTTTACACTTAATTTTAAGATAATTTACAATTAATTTAATTTAAATAATAAATTTTTATTTTAGATAACCTATAATTATTAATAAATATCTTCCAGCTTTCTATGATTTTTTAAAGTAAATCAAGACCCTCAGGCCCTTTAGTTATGTTTAGGTAAGCAAAAATTTATAAGCTCTCTTTTTATAATAATAATTATGATTATTTTAGGTGAACCTAATGTCAGATAATGAATCTTTAAGTGAAAACATTGAAGAGTATCTGGAAGTTATTTATAAAGTTTCTCTGGAAGAGAAAAAGCCAGTAACTACTTCTAATATATCCAAAAATCTTAATATTGCTCCGGGAAGTGTAACTCAAATGTTAAAAAAATTAGATAAAAGGGGTTATGTTCACTATTCTCCCTACAAAGGAGCAGTTCTTACAGAAAAAGGCCTTAAAGTTGCCAGTAAAGTAACCAGAAAACATCGTTTACTGGAACGCTTTTTAAATGATATATTAAAACTCAAAAAAGATAAAATTCATTCTGAGGCCTGTCAAATGGAACATACTTTATCTGATGATGCAGAAAGGGCTCTATGTCAGTTACTGGAACAGCCTGATCAATGTCCTGATGAAGCCCCTATCCCTGCCTGTGATTTTAAATTTGATACATGTGAAGAATGTCTGGAGAGAAAACACGAAGACGTAGAAGAAATAGGTTCACGTGATGAAAACCTTATTTCAATTATCAGCCTGGGTGAAAATGAAGTGGGCCGCGTATCATTCATAAGGGGAGATTATAAAGTAATTCGAAGATTGATGGATATGGGTATAACCATAGGTGCGATGGTCAGTGTAATTAAATTGGCCCCTTTTAAAGGACCGGTGGAAGTATCAGTCAGGGGATCCAAACTTGCTCTGGGCAGAGATATTGCCAAAAATGTATTTGTTGAATTAATTGATTGCGAATCAAAGGATGAAGATGGAGCATTGGCCCATGGCTAAATCAGGATTTAAAAAAGAGAAAGGAACGGACTTTGATGGATCGTTTAGTTCATCTAAGGACGACTTTACCATAGCACTTTCTGGAAATGCCAAAGTGGGTAAGAGTGTTATTTTTAATCAGCTTAGTGGTTCTAATCAGATTGTAGGTAACTGGCCTGGCAAAACAGTGGAAAAGGCCCAGGGAAAACTTTATTTTCAGGGTCAAAAAATTCATGTAATTGATTTACCCGGAATTTATTCTTTCTCTACCTTTTCTATGGAGGAGATAGTTTCCAGGGAGTACATTGCCCATGAAAAACCCGATGTAGTTATAAATGTTCTGGATGCATCTGTTCTGGAAAGGAACCTTTTTTTCACGTTGCAGCTAATGGAAATGGAAGTACCGCTGGTAGTTTGTATAAATCAGGTGGATATTGCCCGGCAAAAGGGCATAATCATCGATGAAAAAAAACTGGAAAAAGCTTTAGGAGTTCCCGTAGTGTCTACTGTTGCAGTAAGAGGTGAAGGTCTTAGAAAACTAATTGAAAAAGCAGTAAAAGCAGCAGATAACCCAAAAAAGATCCCGGAAATTATTAAATATGGGGGAGAAGTTGAAAAAAGAATACAAAATTTATCAGAAATGATAAAATCAAAGAAAACTTCTTTAAACTATTCAAATCGATGGATGGCCATTAAGATACTGGAAAATGATCCTGAAATAATAAAAAATATCAAAAATGAATCTCCCGAGATAATTTCTTATGCCAACCAGCTTGCCTACGAGATTGAAAAAATTCATCAAGAGCCTTCTTTTGCTGTAATGGCTTCTGAAAGATATACGCTGGCGAATTTAATTGCTTCTGGTGCTCAAGTTCAGACTAAAATTGACATACCTTTCTCTGAGCGCCTGGATAAAATTTTAACTCATCCCGTTTTAGGATATTTTACCTCTGCTCTGGTTATAATTGGATTACTTTTATGGACTTTTACCATTGGTGATTTTCTGGAAGGAATTCTCTCCAATGCTTTCAGCTTTTTCCAACCTGTTGATCCTCAATTTTCTGGTGCCATCACTGCTATACTCTGGAACGGTGCATTTGGAGGGATAGTGGCAGGTGTTACACTCATAATTCCATTTGTCATCCCCTTTTACCTTATGTTATCCTATATAGAAAATTCAGGCTTATTAACCAGGGTGGCCTTTATGATGGATAGCTTCATGCACAAAATAGGACTGCATGGTAAGGCATTAATACCCCTTATATTAGGGTATGGATGTAATGTACCGGCTATAGACAGTACTCGAATACTTGAAACCCGAAGAGAACGACTTTTAGCAGCTTTTGCCATAACATTTGCGCCCTGTGCTGCAAGAACCATTTTAATACTGGGCCTGGTGGCCATATTCGTCAATATATGGTGGGCCCTGGCCCTTTATGTGCTGGACCTGATAATCATATTTATCATGGGCAGAATAGCTCTTAAAGCAACTCCTGGGGAATCAACAGGCCTTATAATGGAAATGCATACCTTAAAATTACCTTCATTTTCAGTAATCCTTAAACAAACCTGGGCAAGAACTAAATCACTAATCTATCTGGTTTTTCCAATTTATATTGTGGGTAGTGCTCTAATACAGGCTTTCTATGCTATGGGAGTTTTAGAACCTGTGAGTAATTTCATGGCCCCCCTTACAGTGGGTTGGTTAGGATTACCTGTATTTGCGGGAGTGCTGCTTATAGTGGGGGCGGTTAGAAAAGAATTTATCTTATTAACTCTGGTATCATTTGTGGGCACTGATTTGAGCCTGGCTTTAAATCCAACTCAATTTATCGTACTGGCCATAGTGGGTATGTTATATTTACCCTGCTTTTCTACTATTGCCATACTTATTAAAGAGTTTGGTTGGAAAGCAGCCAGTGTGATTACCGGGGCCAATTTTACAACTGCTCTGGTTGTAGGAGGTTTATTTGCCAAAATATTGCCTTATTTTTTATAAAATATTCCCGATATAAAGGAGGAGTGATTAATGAAGAATATTAAGATCGTATCATGGAATGTCAATGGAATTAGGGCCATACACAGAAAAGGATTTTTAGACTGGTTAAATAAGGATAAGCCAGATATTTTATGCATTCAGGAAACTAAAGCTACCCCTGATCAACTCCCCCGAACATTAAAAGAAATCGATGGATACCATGTTTATTTTAATTCTGCAAAGAGGAAGGGATATAGTGGTGTAGCATTGTACAGTTCCCTTAAACCAGAAAATATTGAAAACGGGTTCGGAATAGATAAATTCGATCGAGAAGGCCGCATTCAAATTGCAGACTATGATGAATTTGTATTATTCAATATTTATTTTCCCAATGGTAAGATGTCTGAAGAACGACTTAAATATAAATTAGATTTTTACGACGCATTTTTAGACCATGCTAACCAGCTGAGGGACCAGGGAAAAAATATTATTGTTTGTGGGGATCTAAATACAGCCCATAAGGAAATAGATCTGGCACGCCCTAAAGAAAACAGTAATATTTCTGGCTTTTTACCAGTAGAAAGAGCATGGATAGATAAATTTCTGGATAATGGTTATGTGGATACTTTCCGGATGTTTAATTCTGATGCGAATCAATATACCTGGTGGAGTTACCGTACCCGGGCACGGGAAAGAAATGTGGGATGGAGACTGGATTACTTTTTTGCTAATAAAGAATTCGCCCACCGCATAGAATCATCGTATATATTATCTGATGTAATGGGATCAGACCACTGTCCGGTGGCACTGGATATTAAAATATAGCTAAAAAAAGGAATAAAAGTTAATTTTAAAGATAATACATTATCTTAATTGATTTATGAGATGTTCTAAATAGTCGAGTGATTTTTCATGGGAACTCAAGGCAATAGCTAATTTTTTAATAACTTTTTCTCCTTCTTTTTCTCCTGACTTTAAATCAACATAAAGAACGATATCGTAATAAATTTTTTTAGAATCATATTTAATTTTAGGGGGGAATCCCCATAAATTGAGAAGTGACCATTCCCGGTTTCCTTTTGCTATTTTTTCCAAATCCAGTTCTTCATTATTAAAAACTTTATCCTGTATGAATTTTAATAAATTACGATTTTTAACGGACCAGAACTTAAAATTATCATATTTTTCCCGGTAAATTGAAATTTCATCAGGCAGATCGTTCCTTATTTTAATAAATTCTTCTTCATATTGATTAAGGTAATAAATTGAATCATCTGGAGGGTTAAGATTAATATCTGGACCGTATTTATCTTTTAGTTTTTTTCCAGATTCTATATGCATTATCTCATCATCAGTTAATTCACGGTACTCTAAAAGTTCCTTTTGTATTTCCAATTCTTTTTTCCATTCTTTTTCTTTTTGAGACAATAATATATTCATTTTCGATTGGAAACTCTTTTCCAATAATTTTAGAGCATATAACCTTTTCCAGCTATCATTTTTTACTAACTGATTAATTAAAAACTGCAGTTCCACTGGATCCTCAGAATATTTTCTGGGAAGGGATAAAAAAATATTAGAAACAAATTGAGGAAATAAAAAGGGGATTATGCTAACCAGAATATAAAATAAAAGAGATATAATCAGTGAAATAATCAGTGGAATAATGAATATCTGATAATCCAATCTAATGCCTTCTTAAATAATTTTTAAATAGAATTTAAAATTACAAACTATTATTTGTAATCTAAAATAGTTTTTCTTAATTCTCTTTCGGTTTCAGCTATGATATCTATCTTTTCAAATTCCACATTATTATCTCGAAGACTTTCAGCTAATTGGGTGGGTGTTATAGTATCGTCCCGGTCTATAATAATTGCATTTGATTCAAAGGAAATTAATCCTGTAGTATCAGTGGAAAGGACATCATAGGCTTTATCAATATCCTTGGTTATAATACGAAAGGTTCTAATTTTTTTGGTTACCTGTGTTATGTCAATATCCATACGCTGAAGGGCAATCAATACGTGTTTGTTAAGAGCATCTTCCAGGACCTGTAGATCTACCTTGTTTTTATTCATGGAAATACGGGCTGCCTGACAGATTTGAGCAATATCACGGGCATGGGCATAACTGGGCTGTAAACCTTCTCCACCATCTTTAACTTTGCTATATACCTTTTCAAATCTCTCCAGAACTTCATCATCATAGTTTTCTTTTAGTAAATTAAGATTCCTTTTAAATACTTTGGAAACATTCTTTACTGGAGGATTACGCAGGAAAATGTGTAAAGGAGCTCTTCTAAGGTGGGCCTCATCCATAATACTAACATCCAGGTTGGTGGAAAAAGCAGGAATAAAATGGCTGAATACCACCACCGGAACTCCCCTTACATAAATCATATCCTTCTTATTTTCCATGGGTACTATGAGCCGGTTTAAAATTATTTCATGGTCATCTCTTTGCCTTCCCAAATCGTCCACCAGCAGTATTCCCCCATTAGCTTTAATCATGGGGGATGTTTCATATACTCCCTTATTAGGGTCGTATACGGTTTCTAATTTATTCAGATTCAGTTCAGCTCCAGTAAAAACAAATGGGGCGTAAATTTTAACCCATCTTGGATCTGCAGGTTGTTCAGGGCATTTTCTGTGAAAATCAGGATCATATAATTGTATAATTCTACTTCCAAATTCAATAAATTTAGGTATGATTAGGGGTGGTAGTAAATCGGAGGTCTTACTAACAATAAATGTTTTTCCCGTACCCGGCGAACCATATATAAAAATACCTTTTCCAATTGTGCAGGATTCTATAAGACATTCTTTTGCATAATCAAGTCCTACCACATCGTGGAATGTCTTTTCAACTATATCTGCAGGAATTTCAACGGGGTGCCGTCCTTTCATTTGGCATTCCATTATTTCCCAGTAAAAATCATAGGAAACTGGTGCCAGGCCCATATACGGATTTTCTTCCACTATTCTCTTTGTTTTTTCCCTTCCTTTTTTGGTAATGGTATAATCTATACTGGAAAATAGGAAGCTACCCCCTACCTGGGCACAAAGACCGTCTTGTTCCATTTTACGTAGAATTTCTTCTAAAATATCCCAGTGTATGCCTGTAACTTCATTTAATCTTTTAGTTTGCACGGTCCCATAGCTAGAAATGATCTTCAAAATCAAATCTCGAACAAATACTTCGGATAATCTAAGTTCTTCCAGGGTTTTAGGCTGTCTAAGCCGCCTGATAATTATTTCCATTTGCTCATTGTGATAGTAACTCATAATTTACCCCTAAAATTTTTATTTTGGAAAGGGACGATAAATCAAATTTAAGGTAATGCTGGGGGTCACCGGAAAATTTTATTAAATCATTTAATTGAAATAATTATAAAATTTTATCTACTTCACTTATATCAGAAATAACCTTTACATCCAGCTTTTCTTTTTCAATATACTCTTCTTCTTCAGGTGTGAGCTTACAATTTACCAGAATAGCAGACATACCTGCATTAACCGCACCCATCATGTCTTCTGAAAATTTGTTACCAATCATAATTGATTTTTCAGGGGTACAACCCATTCGACTTAAGGCTACTTCAAAAATACGATGGTGAGGTTTTTCAAAACCAATTTCATCCGAGGTCACCACTTCATCAAAAAAATGGTGGATACCCAGACGGATTAATTTTTCCCATTGTTTTATGGTTATACCATTAGAAATAACGCCCAGCCGGTAACCTTTACTTTTGAGGTTTATCAGGGTGGAGGTTGTTCTGGGAAATGGTCTAAGTAAAGCAAATTTAACATTATGATAATTAATCATTCCCAGAGCAATTAAAAGAGGTTTTTCCTCTCCAAAAACAGTTTTAGTTAAAACATTGAAATGTTTATCATAATTAGATCCTTTTTGAGCAATAATTTCTCTTAAAAGTTTATATGCTTCGGTAGAATCAAGGGGTAAACCTGCATCTATCATCATATTTAAAGCTGCCTTTCGGGCCAGCTTGGCAAAACCAGAAGTATCATAAAGAGTATCATCTATATCGAAAAAAGCTGCCTTGAGCATAATCCCCACCTGAATGATTGCCACACAATCAATTTTATTTTTTTAATGTTTACTTATTAACTATCGAATTTCTTCAACAATTAAATGAAATATATTATACTCTTAAATTGGGCACTATAAAAATTTATCTAAAAAAATATTATATAATTAAAAAAAAGCATCTAAACTACTTTGCTGTTCATCACGGGATAGTTCTAAAAT
>CAMYKT010000033.1 GCA_947259185.1 uncultured Methanobacteriaceae archaeon | reverse complement strand
AGGCCTATTTTATCTACATGAAAGTTTTCTCTTAAGAACTGAAAATCTGTTTCAAGTATTTTTAATACTTCTGATTTTGTTTTCATAAAACCACATAATTAATAAATTCTCTGATTAATTATTGATTTTTAATGCTATTATAATTATCATAATTGATTTATTAATTCAACTTAGAGTACTGCAAAGTGCTTCAGGATTATTGAAAATTTTATGAAAAGACCAATCCCACCATTTAATATTAAGTAAATAATTGGTGAGTTAGTCATCAAATTTTTTCTTAATATTAAATTGATTTCCGCCTGCAATATGGAGTTATGTTTCAAAACTATTATTTTTTGGTTTCTACTGTACATCCTTTATTTAAGGTAAGATATAATTTGAAGAATTTCTTCTGGGACTAGTTATATGTATATAGTTATTAGACAATTCCCTGAGCCAGCATTGCCTTTGCAATATTAGCTCCAACTACATAGTTGCCTTCAAATCCATATTCTTTAGCCATTTTATCAATATTTCTATATATGTCAACCATGGTTCTTTTTAATCGGGCATCAACCTCCTCAAATGACCAGTGCATATTTGAACTTCTTTGTGCCATTTCCAGTACACTGGTTGTAACTCCTCCTGCATTAGCTGCTTTTCCTGGTAAGAAAATTAATCCGGATTTTAAGAATAATTTAGTAGCTTCAGGCGTTGATGGCTTATTTGCTCCTTCTGCGACATATTTTACTCCATTATTAATAAGTTTTATCGCTGATTCTTCATCTAACTCATTTTGGGTAGCACAGGGAAGAGCTATATCACATTTTATATTCCAAAGACCTTTACTTCCTTCTTTATAGATGGTATCAGGAAAATCATTTAAGTATTCATAGATACATTTTCTTTTTTCTTCTTTGATATGTTTTACAAATGGAATAGATATTCCATTTTCATCATAAATGTAACCTTTTGAGTCAGACATAGCAATAACTGTTGCTCCAAGTTGTATAGCCTTTTCAGCTGCATATAGGGCCACATTTCCTGAACCAGAAACTATTATCTTTTTACCTTCCAAAATTTCTCCCCTTGCTTTTAAAGCTTCTTCCAATATATAAATAAGGCCATAGCCTGTTGCTTCTCTTCTTACAAGAGATCCACCATATTCTATTCCACTACCGGTTAATACGCAATTATGCCTGTTTGCAATTCTATTATACTGCCCAAATAGGTATCCCACTTCTCTTAAACCCACACCAATATCCCCTGCTGGGACATCAATTTCAGGACCAATATAATTTTTAAGTTCAGTCATGAAACTCTGGCAGAATCTCATAACCTCAGCATCGGATTTTCCTTTTGGATTAAAATCACTTCCACCCTTTGCACCGCCTATTGACATGCCGGTAAGGCTGTTTTTTAAAATCTGTTCTAATGCTAATAATTTAAAAACCGATAAATTAACCGACTCATGAAAACGAAGCCCGCCCTTATAGGGGCCCAGTGCACTGTTAAACTGAACACGAAAACCTCCATTTACCTGAACTTCACCATTGTCATCAACCCAGGGTACTCTAAACATAATCACTCTTTCAGGTTCTAAAAATCTTTCTAAAATCTTTGCTTCCTGAAATTCAGGATGCCTTTCAAACACTACATTAAGACATCTTAAAATCTCAGTGGCAGTCTGTATGAACTCTCCTTCATAAGGATTTTTTCTCTTCAGATCTTCTAATACATCTTCTACGTAGGTCATATCATCATCTTCTTATTTTAAAAAGTATTAATTAAATATTCAGGTGGGGCATGGAATTATCATATCTAATCAAAATCTTAATAAACCAAATATACTTGCTTGTGAAGATGCGGTTCTTCATAATTAGAAGTTAAGAATTACTAATATATTAGGCTGTCTATTTAGATAAAAAAACCAGTGATAACATTACTTCTTCTGGTCTCCTGGAGAAAAATAATAAGAGTAGCCTATCCCTGGACGCAATATTAAAATTCATCAAAGAATATGAAAAAGAAAAGGGGAATATTATCTTAAATGTTAATAAAAGATTATACTAACCAATCAGTTATTGGCAAATTGTTCGATTATGTCTATGAGCTAAAACTAAACGGTAAAAACGGAGGAGTAAATGTTAAAATAACTGAAAATCGTCAAAATATTCAAAGATTCCTTATTTGAGTAAAAAAATTTATTTTTATACAAAAAACGTAACAATTTAGTTCATAATGCTGTGATGGACAATATAACCCGGTCTGACATGTATTTATCAAAATTGATTACTGATGGCATTTTAAGTTTTTATTTGTTCTTTGTGCCGGAAATGAGATTGAAAAATATAGATGATTTTGATTTTCTTATTACAAATTTCGCAAAAATAGGAAAAACTTGAAACACTAATCATACATATTAAATAACCTCGGGAAGTGGAAAAGATAGAAAAAGAAAATTAACATGACCTTCCATCGATTAATGATTTGAAATTGTAAAGAATAAAAATAAAATTAGAAAAATCTCCAATCCTCTTCTTTAATCAATTCTAAAAAAGTAGCATGGTCCACCCCATAATAATCACAGATATCGGGAATAAAAGATGCTTTTTCCCCTAATTGCTTCCTGGTTTCATGGGAAATAACTGTATATTCATTCTCAATGGCAATAGCAATTACCCATGGATCGGCCCAATCAACTTTAGGTGTTTTTTTAGGTTTAAAATCTGGGAAATTATTTTTTATTTCTGTAACAATACGGGGAGTTTCAGTAGTCGGGCTGCAGAAAAAGTGGTTTTCTCTACACCAATCATATAAATCGTCTCCACCAACTCCTAGCTCATCCAGGACATGATAAGGAGATATTAACCTATTTTCATTAATCAAGTCTCTAATATTGTTCCAGACACCAAAGTTCTCTGGAGGATAATCTTTCCAGCCATCAATTAAGGCACTAGTGTCAATACAATAATCAGCCATGACTCAACTCTCCATTTTTGCTATATGTTCCAATTTGACATTTCCCATATAACTGGAGAGATCATGTCTATTAATTAGTTTATGATGATAGGCCTGTAATACCAGGCCAGTATAATAATTACCATTCCAGCTTTTCACTTTAACATGATAAGGAATGCGATATTCTCCATTATCATCATCTGATCCATTGGCCCATGTTTCTTTAATCTCTTGATATATATTCCAGGTTGATTTTTTTAATTTAACTAATGATATCAAGATTACTTCTTTGCTAACTCCAAATTTATTTCCAAGTGATTTTAAAACATCATCTTCCCAATGTAATCCTTCATGATTTTTAACCTGATCCATTTCAATTAAAACAGAAGGAGGAACTAAGAATTTGGCCGCGACCTCATCACAGAATCTTTCAATCTTTTTATCTCTATCATTCATGTCACAGACACCACCAGTACCGGTAATGATGTGAGCTAATTCATGAAATATTGAAAAATTACGGGCCTTAGGATCATCTGCAGTATTTACTCCAATAACAGGTAGAGGGCGCAGGTCAATGGCATATGCTCTAATTTCTTCAGGAGATATTCCTGAAAATTGGAAAATTAAAACTCCATTATTTTCTAGAATACTTTTCCAGTTGTTTAAAGCAGTATATTTGTCTTTTTTCCATTTCATCTGTTCCTCAATGGTTACTCCTAAATATTCTCGTATCTTTAAGGCTACCTCTTCAGGATCATCCTCAATAGAGCACTCCAAATTAAATTCATGTAGAGAAATATCTAATCTTTGTATTAGTTCTAAGGCAATCTCTCTGCGTTCTTGAGCATCTTTAATTTCAAATTTTATTTCAGGAAAGTTTTCTATATCTCTATCAGGCATAGTACGATAATCTGAAGGTAAAGGTTCATCTTCAGGAACTTCTTCAGCAAAGAAAAAGGCACTGGGATAATGATAGATCTTACTCAGTTTACTGAGTTGTTTAAATGTAGGAACGTCCTCTCCATTTTCCCATGAATTAATGACTTCAGTTTCCTTATCCATTTTATTTGCGACTTCATCAACACTATATCCCGCATTCTTTCGTGCCCAATGCAGAATATTTTGATTAGTGCCTATAGCTTTAGGAGTTCGCATAAAAATACCTCATTTATCTTTAAATATTGATTCTAATAATAAATATTATTTTGTATATATAAGTAATTATATTATACTTAAAAAAGGGTAAACATGAAATATAACCAAATGCCTTAACAAATGGAACGCCACCCTAGAGGGCCCGGGCCTGCAATCCATTATAATTAGAAACTATAAGACCACTGTGGAAGATTTTCTTTTATTTCCTACGGTGAGCTATTTAAATTATGAGAACTTCTTAGAAAGCTTCCAAGACCAATATAAGTGTTTGTACAGGTGAATTCCCAACCTAAAAGAGAATAGAATTAATTAGATGTCAAATATATGCTAAAGTATAGGAAATTATTGGAAAACCGGCCAGTAGAATTGATCCTTAAATAATTACCACATCTGGATTAGTGAACATGTTAAATAATATATAAATTCCAGTAAAGCATATGTGTATTTATTGAGGGCTTATAAATTAAAGGAACCCGTGATGACTAAAAGGTCCAGGGGCATGGTTTTTTGCTAATAGAGATAACGAGGTTTCTCAGGATTATGGGGCCGGTTTTAACTAATTCTTAGTTGGAGATGATTAAAAATTCATTAATTTATTTCCAGTAAATTATTTATATCTAAAAAACAATCTTTATCTAACAGGTAAAACCTGGGAGTCAGTGTACCTTGAGGTGCACGTTTAACAGTACTTCCAGGTTCTGATTCTTATTTTTGATATTATTCCCATATTTTTGACTATAATCCACCTTTTTATCCCACTTTTAGGTCTTTAATACTCCCTATAATTCCTTTTTAAATATTCTTTAGCCGACCTATTTTCAGTTTTATTTTCTTCTAAATCTTCGTCCTGGGCCTAGATCTCTTCCAGATCCGACATCCCCACCGTCAGACCATATTTCAACAGCACCAGACAAAATATAATCATCCTTTTTCATTTTTGGAATAGTCCTTTCAAATCTTAATAATTCTTTAGAGCACTGGATAATTAAACCAATAAAATTAATATTTATTTAAACTAAGAATAAACTATAGTATATTTGGTGATGGAATGAATAGGAAAAATTTAGCCATTAAATTTGCAAATTCTCTGGGATTTCCAGAAATAAAAAAGATAATTCTATTTGGTTCAGTGGCCCGTGGCGAAGATAATAAGGATTCGGATATTGATATTCTTATTGTTTCTACTAAAAAAGCCGAAACAAAGAATAAAATCATGGCTAAAATTACCGATGCTTTACTTGAAGGAGGCATATATATTTCTGCAAAGGTAATATCTCAAAAAGAATATGAAAACCTTAAAAACACCCATTTTATTTCAACAATTAATAAAGAAGGTGTAGTGATTGGATGAGAAAAAGATTCTAATAAATAATGCTCATGAAAAGCTTGAAGCAGCAAAAAATCTATTTGAAAATGGATTTTATAATGATTCTGTGAGCAGAGCATATTATGCAATGTTTTTTTCTGCTAAAGCATTATTATTTAAAAAAAATATTCATCCCAAGACCCATCGGGGATTAATTTCTCAATTTGGATTAGAATTTGTGAAGAAAAATGAATTTAAAAAGGAATTATTTGACTTGCTTGCCAGGGCTCAGGAAGATAGAGAAGAGGCGGATTATGGTTTATTCTCTAGTATAGATCAAAATGAGGCCAAAATTATAATTAAAGGTGCTGAATCTTTTTTAAATTAGTGTGAGCTTAATTTATAATATATTCTCATGTTTGATTTTATTATTCATAAAATAAGAAATAAAATTTACAATCAATATCACCAGAGATAATTTCAAAAAAAAAATCAAATTCTACTTCGTTAAATCTAGGTTAAACGAAGTTACCTATTTTTTCTTACAAAACTGATTTTTCACAAATGAAAATTATCCAGATCCTGCATATGTGAACTACCTCATATAGATTAGATTATTAAGATAGATAATATTTCTCAAATTTTTAAAATTCACTATTTTTTTCTAATTTAGCCAAAAAAAATGAAGAATTTATATATAGTTAACTATATATAACTTAATATGGCAGGGACCGAATCAGAATCAAAAACACCACTGGCCAAAGCCATAGGTACTAAAGTCACACCAAGAGAAATTGAAGAAATAAATGGTTTAATTGAAGCAGGAATATATCTTAGTGTCTCAGATTTTATAAGAGAAGCTGTTAGAGATAAACTTCGTGCAATTAAAGTTATAAAAATTCGAGATATTGACTACGAATCCGCTAAACGTGAAGTTCTGGGGTATTACCGTAGCTATGAAGAAGCCTATGACTATGAAGTTGCGCATGACCTGGAACTTGATTATTGGTTGGTTTGTGAAATAACTGAGGAACTAGAACGAGAAGGGCGTTTAGGGGTAACTAAATGAGTCAAATTTACACTAAAGAAGGTGACACCTTAAAGGGGAATAAAATCGTGGCAGAAGCCAGAAAAATTTCAGATCCCATCATAATAGTAAAAAGTGGACGACACAAAGCACAGAGAATAATATTAAAAGATAATGCTATGTGTAGGATAGCTAAAAAATATAAATTTATAAAATAATCCTGATTCAACTTCATTAATTCTAATATCGTTTATAAACACTTAACTTAAAAAAAAAAATATTATAGAAAAAACAAGGACCACATTAGCCCTCATTTTTCCTAATTTTAATATCTAAGGTAATTATTCCATTACCCTAAATTTTTTATCCTTCATCAAAGTTTTCCTACCCCAGATTATTAGAACCATCACCACGGTAACTAACATCAATATCAAATAAAATAATAGGGCGCTTTGTACTTCAAAAACCGGGAACAGGATGAAGGTGGATAAATTCAGGGAGGCATGGAATAGTAAAACAGCCAGGATACTTCTACCGGTATTATTGTATATCCAGGTAAATAAGATGGACATTAAGCTCATGGTTATAAGAGCCCCTATAAATAGGGATATGGCCATGCCATATTGTGGTCCGGCCGCTCCCGTGCCGAAGTTTAAGGGGAAGTGCCACACCGCCCACACCACACCCAGGATGATACTGGAACTTAGTGCGCTGCGGCTTGATTGCAAGCGGTCCAGGGCATAGCCTCTCCATCCAAATTCCTCCTGCAGGGGACCTCCCAGGAGTAAGAGATAAAAAAACCAGAAGAATATTAGCCAGGGTTCATAAAAAATACTTAAAATCGGCAGGGGATCTCCCAGAACTGAGGCGATAATTAGTGCGGCTCCGGTAATAAAGGGCATCAGTAATAAAATAGGTAAATACCATATTTTATGAAATTTGTAGTCTACTCCTCTTTTTAATAATTGAATAACCCCATCTTTGCCATTATTGTGGTAGGTTAGTAAAAATGCTGCTACAAAGGGACCCCAGGCACCTAAATTAAAGGGTCCCAGGAAAAAATCTGCTAAGATGGTGGGAAAAGCTACCCCCTGACCAATTAAGATAGGTGGTATCCAGAAAAACCAGGAAAAAAGAAAGGTGATGATGAAAAATAAATATAAATTCCGTTTTTCAGATATTTGCACCGGATTAGCCCGATCTATGTTAGGTGAATTCATAAATGTTATTTATTGAATTAAAAATTATATAATTATTCTCATATAATTGATGGTGGATAATATGGCAACTATAGGAAAAATATTAATTTTCTCGTTAATGGTTTTATTTGATCTGCAAAACAAGATTATTTTTTTTAGAATTATATCACCTGGCAGCATATCTATTTTATAATTTAATATCTTATGAAAAAAATCCTATCTGGTATTATTATTGGTTGAAATTTAGGGGGATGGATGGCAAAGTACAGCCTCTAAAAAAAAAATTCACAAAGTAGGCCTAAATCACCTGGTACATATAGGTCAGTTACCTTATTTTCACTCTTTTCTTCATTTTTTAAAATCAGCAAATTTTCAATATAAAATATCTATTTTTCATGACGTGTTTATGTGATTAATACTCTTTATACCATACGGCTTATGATTTTAGGATTAGTGAGATTAAGTTACTAAAAAAATATTATTTGAATTATTATCGGGATTACTAATTAAAAAAAATAATTTTACATATATTATATTATTATTACATATTAAATATATAATTTTATATATTATTAATTAAATATAATATATTAGTCGTATTTATCATTAAAAAGAATACAAGTTATATGCCATTTATTAATATAATAGAATTTGTTATTACAATTATTTTAATTTTAAATAATTGTCTATCATAGTCTGTAATTTTATACTTATCACTGGAAATTGTATGAAAATAATTGAAAAGAGGTGTAAATTAAATGAATGAAGTATTATCGGAATATTTCTCCACCCTGAAAATGGGTAAAATTCAGTCCCATGCTAATATGGCAGTGCTCCCCTTACTGGGGGGAGGAGAAGATTCCGGGTACATAACCCTGCAAGAAGCTCTTAAATCAGATTCGTTGCATATTCGTGAAATAAGCCAGCAGGGCTCTGTTCCTGAATTGAAAGTGCAAAACAATGGCATTATACCTGTTCTTTTAGTGGATGGTGAGGAGTTAGTAGGTGCTAAACAAAACCGGGTTTTAAATACCTCCATACTACTTAAAGAAAGATCCGAAACCATTATTCCGGTAAGCTGCACCGAAGAGGGCAGATGGAGTTACAACAGCAATCAGTTTTCTGATTCAGGAAATTTAGCAGCCAGCAAGATCCGGCGTAGAAAATCAGCATCAGTATCATTATCCCTTAAATCATGTGGAGAGTACCGTTCCAATCAGACAGCTATCTGGAGTGATATTGAGGAAATTTCCCGGGATGCCAGGGTAGATTCCCCCACCCGTGCTCTGGGTGATGTTTACCAATCCCAAAAAGAAGATTTAATTAAATACCTGGAAGCTTTTTCCAGTTTAGATAATCAAAACGGAATAATGGTGATGATAAATGGGGAAGTGGTGGGCCTGGATATCATATCCTCCCGGGCTGCTTATCACCAGCTGCACCCTAAGCTGGTGAAAAGTTATGCTCTAGAAGCAGCTTTATGCGAAAATAAGCCCTTGAATCCTGAAGAATCTCTTTTTGAAGAATTCGTAGATGATCTACTAAAATCCAGTGAGGAGGTGCATGAATCTGTGGGGTATGGAAAGGATCATCGATTCAAGAGTAAAAATACTCTGGGATCGGCCTTAATCCATAAAAATAAGATTAAACATGCTGCATTTTTTAAAAAAGAAAGGACAGTGGAATATATGGAGAATTTTTCCAAAAGACGCCGATTCAGAGCCCGGGGTAATTAATATGTTTAACCCTGCACCGGTTTAATGGTTATAGTAAAAATTTAATAATTAAATTAACATAATTATACAGTGATTCTATGGCCTATCGCTTAATCATAATCATACTACCTGATAAAAAGAAGTTAGATGAACTAAGTAGCATCATCAATAAATATGATGTACTTAACTCCTGGCAACTCAGTTCCCGGGAAAATGAGATTATTTACAATGTGATTATACGCCGGGCCAAAACTGAATCACTAATCAACACCCTTCAAAAACGTTTCTCCTATCTAGAGGGGTTTCGTATAAATCTGCTACCTATTGAAGCCTCGGTACCAGTCCCTGAACCAATTTTTAATAAAAAAGAGGATGAAATTACCGATACCACCCTGGATGATTTGAAAGATCATCTGGATCCCCATGAATTAATTAACCGCTTAAGCCGTCATGAATTGTATGCCAGTTTATCGGATATTGCTAAATTATCCCCTATTTACATTACCATGGTTATCCTATCGGCTATTGTTTCTGCCATCGGGGTTTTGAATAATAATGTAGCGGTGATAATCGGGGCCATGGTAATTGCCCCTTTTTTGGGTCCTAACATGGCACTGTCTCTGGCCACCAATCTGGGGGATGTGCAGTTAGCTAAAGATTCCATTAAAAGTAACTATGTAGGTGTTGCAATTGCCTTTAGCTTATCCCTGATTCTGGGAATGTTATTTAATGTGGACCCTTCGGTTCCAGAAATATTATTAAGGGCCCGTACCAATCTGGGAAGTATAACCCTGGCCTTTGCCTCAGGTATTGCTGGTGCTCTGGCCTTTACGGTGGGATTTAGTACCACCCTAATCGGAGTAATGGTGGCGGTGGCTTTACTCCCACCACTAGTAACCTCTGGTTTACTATTTGGTTCAGGAGAATATGCCCTGGCAGCTGGTGCATTTTTACTATTCTTTATTAACCTGGTTTGTATAAATCTTGCCGGGGTTTTAACCTTTAAAATACAGGGTATAAAAGCCATCTATCCGGAGCGAATAAGTAAATCCCAGAAAATGATTAGACTATCCCTGATTCTGTGGACTACACTACTATTGTTACTCATAGTATTGATTTTACAGTACCGGGGAGCACTGGATCTTTTACTATTAGGTTAAAGGGGTTTAATAATAACCGTTAAGAATAGTTTTGCGTGTGAGACTGTGCTTAATTTGTTTAATAAAAATAAAATATACTAATAGCCCGGTTCTAAAAAAATATAATTTCAAAAGGGATACCATAAAATCATGAGTTAATACTAATTTTAACTGTACCGGGATGTTATATAGGGATTATAATGATTATAATACTTATATTTAAAAAATCAATATATTTCTAGATTATAATATGGGGGATATTCTTTGGAAAAAGATAACTATTTAGGAGAAATTAAGGGCCTTAGCACTTTAGAGGAAGATTTAGAAGCTCTAAAAACACACCAGCATCTAGGCCTTATTTATAATACCCACCATGAATGGAAAGAAACCGTTGTTCCTTTTATTAAGCTGGGCTTAGAAAAGGGTGAAAAATGTGTCTATATCTGGGACTCCTCCCAGGATAATAAACTTCTGGAATATTTAAAAAAAGAGGGAGTGGAAGTAAGTTCCTATGAAAAATCAGGACAGTTAGTTATTCTGGATGAAAGTGAGACCTACACCAAAGATGGGGATTTTGAACCGACCACTATGATCCATTTACTTATAACTGAAGCTCAAAAGGCCCTTGATGATGGTTTTAAAGCTCTTAGAATTAGTGGAGAGATAAGCAGGGTCTTAGAGGATCAATCAGAATTAGAAAAGTTACTGGAATATGAGAACCGATTAAACCAGGATTTTTTCCCCCACTACCCCTGTTTAGCCCTCTGCCAGTATGATCTACAAAAATTTCACCCTGAAATCATAAAAGGAGCGGTTATGACCCATCCCTATCTAATAAAGGAAGGTGAAATTTATAAGAATTTTTACCATGTACCTCCCCAGGAATTCCAGGATACTTCCCTGGCAGAAAAGGAAGTGGAAATCTGTCTTAATAATATAAAAAGAGAACATAAAATTCGCCACAGGGAAGAATTATATGCCGAAGTGTTGAGTAAATCCTCCCAGGCATTTGTTATCGGGCTTTCGGATGGAAAAATATTATTTAATAATCCTGCTTTTAATGAACTAGTGGGTTATAATCCTGCGGAAATAAGTTCCTTAAGCTGGGATAAAGATTTAACCCCACCTGAATGGTGGCATCATGAAAAAAATATACTGCAGGAAATGGAAAAAACTGGTCATCCGGTGCGCTATGAAAAAGAATACCTGAAAAAAGATGGGAGCCGGGTACCCATTGAAATCTTAACCCATCCCTCCTACAACCATGAGGGAGAATTGAAATATTATTATTCCTTTATCAATGATATCAGTTCCCGTAAAAAAGTTGAAGAAGAGCTTTTAATAAGTGAACACAAGTATCATACTCTCTTTGAGAATGCAGAAAGCGGAATCTTCTTAATCAGGGATGGCTTGTTTGTGGAGTGTAATCAGAAAGTTCTAGAGATTTTTGAGGTTTTAGAAGAGGACATACTGGGCAAAACACCGGCTGATTTTTCTCCCCAACTCCAGGAAGATGGAACACCTTCTAAGGTGAAGGCCGAACAGTTGATGCATCAAGCCCTATCCGGTAAACCCCAGCATTTTGAATGGCAGCACCTGCGCCAGGATGGTACTACCTTTTTTACAGAGGTTAGTTTAAATCACTTAAAAATAGGAGAGGAATATTTACTTCAGGCCATTGTAATGGATATTACCGGGAGAAAAAGGGCTGAAATACTTTTAAAAGAATCAGAACACCGACACCGTATGGTAGGTGAATTAATATCCGATTTTGCCTACTCCTGCATCCAGGATGATGATGGAGACTACCAGGTAGACTGGATTACCGGTTCTTTTTACCATATAACTGGATTTAGTAAAAAAGATCTGGATACTCAACGTTGCTGGATGTTCACTGTGCACCCTGATGATGCTCTGCTGGCCCAGGAACAGTTACAGGATCTAAAACCGGGAACGAATAATGTTAAGGTATTCCGGATTATGTCCCACCAGGGGGAGATAATCTGGCTTAGAAACCACATAGAATGTGTGGAAGATAAAAGAAGATGGCGTATCTATGGGGCTGCCCAGGATATTAGCCGTGAAAAGAAGTATCTCCATGATTTAAAAAGGGAGCTGGAAATTAACCAGTCGCTTTCCAGGATATATGCTCCTCTTATTTCTGATAGTTCTTCCATGGAGGATGTGGCCGGTATTATACTCCAGGAGGCCAAAAAACTCACCCATAGTGAGAATGGTTTTGTGGGTATGGTGGACCCTGAAAATCAGGACATGGTGGTTTTAACCCATAGCAGTATGATGGTGGAGTGTGAACTGGTGGATGTAGACGATAAAATACGATTTCCTCCACATGAAGATGGCACTTATCACTCCTTATGGGGCCATAGCCTGAATAC
The DNA here is from genome assembly GCA_947259185.1 of uncultured Methanobacteriaceae archaeon. GTDB lineage: Archaea > Methanobacteriota > Methanobacteria > Methanobacteriales > Methanobacteriaceae > Methanobacterium_F. The sequence continues at coordinate 5,051 of CAMYKT010000033.1, read as the reverse complement.
AGGTAAGGGTTTTTATGCCAACCAACCAGAAACCCATAACAGTTCCCGGGGGACACCTTCCGGCCATATTAAACTTAATAACTTCATATCAGTTCCTGTTATGGCTGAGAATGAGTTTTTGGGCCAGATTGCCCTGGCCAACTCTACTCATGGTTACGATGATAATGATCTGGAAGCCCTGGAAAGATTAGCCGAGTTTTATGCCCTGGCCATACAAAGGATGAGATATAAAGAAGATCTTTTAAATTCCATTAAGGACAAGGAACTCCTTTTAAGGGAAATCCACCACCGGGTGAAAAATAATCTACAGATTATTGCCAGCTTACTTAATCTCCAGTCGGCAGAAACTCAGGAAAAAGAAGCCCAGGAATTTTGCCGGGTAAGTCAGGACCGGGTGCGTAGTATGGCCCTTATCCATGAAAAACTTTATAAATCCCCTAATATCTCCCGGATAAACTTTTATGATTATGTGAAAAGTTTAACCGAGAGCCTGTTTCATAACTACACCACCTATCCGGGCAGAGTAAAATTGGAACTGGATATTGATAACATATCCCTGGATCTGGATACGGCCATACCCTGTGGACTGCTATTAAATGAACTGATAACCAACTCACTAAAGTATGCCTTTCCTCAGGGTGATACTGGCACCATATCCATTAATTTTAAATCGTTACCTGCTGGTGAGTATCAACTGGTTATTGGTGATGATGGAGTGGGCTTACCCCCTGGTTTTGAACTGGATAAGGTGGAGACCCTGGGGCTGCAAATTGTAATGAGCCTGGTAAAGCAGATTGATGGGACCATTAAATTGGATCAGACTTCAGGAACAGTTTATAACATCCGCTTCCAGGAAATATCCTATCAAAATCGGGTTTAAGTCTAAATAATATTAGTTTTAGTAATAATTCCTGTTATTAATTCTTCTTTAGTTATCAAATTACTTATTAACTTTTAGTTAAGCTTAAGATTTATTTAATCATCATATATTCAGGATAAAATAGATTTACTTTGAAGGACATATTATGGTATGAAATCCATTTTAACTTCAGGTTTAATTTGAATCAGAGGAGTGATAACCATGGAAAGAGAAATCATTCAGATTGATGAAGAAAAATGTGATGGTTGTGGTAGTTGTATACCTGGTTGTCCTGAGGGGGCCTTGCAGGTTATTGATGGTAAGGCCCGGCTGGTAAGTGATTTATTCTGCGATGGATTAGGGGCCTGCATTGGAACTTGCCCCCAGGGAGCCATTGAGGTTATAAAAAGGGAAGCTGAACCCTATGATGAATATAAGGTGATGGAAAATATTGTTAAAGGGGGATCCAACCTGATAAAAGCCCACTTACAACATTTGAATGATCATGGTGAAACTGAATATCTCCATCAGGCCCTGGACTATTTAAAAGAAAAAGAAATAGAAATTCCTGATTATGAAACCATGGAGTGTGGGTGTCCCCGCTCCCTGGCCCAGGAAATTCAACCAGGAGAGGATAAAGAGGTGGGAATCTTTCAGCCTCAACTTCGTAACTGGCCCATACAGTTACAGTTATTAAACACCCAGGCACCCTATCTAAAAAATGCAGATCTACTTATTGCCGCTGATTGTGTGCCCTTTAGTTATCCTAACTTCCATGAAAGATTCTTAAAGGATAAGGTTTTGATTATACTCTGCCCTAAACTGGATAAGACCATAGACCACTACGTGGATAAACTATCCCAGATATTCGCCACTCAGGACATTAATTCCATCTCGGTGGTACATATGGAGGTGCCCTGTTGTTCTGGAATAGGGGTAATTGTGCAGCGGGCCCTGGAAAAAGCAGGAAAAAATATAATTATCAAGGACTATACCATTTCTATAAGTGGGGAAATAATCTAATTTTACCCAATAAGCTCTCTATCAATAGAGATAATCTAATTTTGCCATTTAGAACCTATTTTTTTAAAATGATTTACCCTTAATTAAATTAAAATCATTACTTTAATCTTGAATAATCTATTAAAGGGGCCAATATTATTTGATTCATAATTCACATTACGAATAATTACAAGTTATAATTTTATGTGCCGGGTAAGATTTAAGTATCAGCAAAACTAATCATTATTAATCATTGCAAATATTAGTAATCTCCTATAAAAGAGGAGATTTACTTTAAATTAAGAGATTCTCTGGTTAAATAATTTAATTACGTGAGTATAAAATTATCCTGACAGGATATTATTCCCTGATATCTGGTGAAAAAAATGAAAATCCCTAAATGTATGAGTACCCAGCACCCGGATAATGTTAACCCTCCCTTTTTTGCTGAGGGTAATGAAATTAGTGGTGAAGATGAAATAGCAGAAGCCTACTATGTTTTTTCCCATTTAGGCTGCGATGAACAAATGTGGGACTGTGAAGGAAAAGAAGTGGATAACTACGTGGTTAAAAAATTATTAACCAAATATGAACCATTTTTCAGAGATAATAAATTAGGGGAAGACTTTTTCCTCACATTAAGGGTTCCCAATCCTACTGTGGAAAAAGCAGAGGCCAAAATCTTACTGGAGACCCTGGAAAGCATCCCCCGTTCCTATGATACTGCCCGCTTATTTTATGAGGAGGAACGGGCCCCGGTCTTTGAAGTGATACTTCCTATGGCTGCATCCACCAAATGTCTGGACCGAATTTACCAGTACTACCTTGATTTTGTGGTGGGAAAACAAAACCAACCATTTAAAAAAGGAGATATTACTATTAAAGACTGGATTGGTGAGTTCAAACCAGAAAACATTAATGTAATACCTCTTTTTGAGGATAAACCCGGAATGCTCCAGGCTGATTCCATCACCCGGAACTACCTGGAAGATAAAAATGTGGAATATCAAAGGGTATTTTTAGCCCGATCTGACCCCGCCATGAATTACGGTATTATAAGTGCTGTTTTATTAAATAAAATTGCATTGGAACGATTTAATATACTATCCGAAGATTTGGGTATGGATATCTATCCCATAATTGGTATGGGTTCTGCCCCCTTTAGAGGTAATCTGGAACCTTCTCTCGTTGAAGAAGTGGGATTAGAATATCCCAGTGCCCATACCCTGACCCTGCAGTCATCATTTAAATATGATCACCCCCACGCGGAAGTGGTGGATGCTATAAACAAATTAAAAAACCGTAAAACCAGAGACCCCCATCAAATGGATGAAGAAAAAACACTGGATATCATAGATAGATATGCAGCAGAATATGAAAAACAGATAATCAATCTGGCCCCAATTATTAACCGGGTGGCAAAGTACGTACCCAGCCGCAGGAAAAGAAAATTACATATTGGTTTATTCGGATATTCCCGCAGTATTGGTGAAATATCACTTCCCCGGGCCATAACCTTTACCTGTGCTCTTTATTCTCTGGGAATACCTCCGGAAGTACTGGCTTTAAATGCATTAACTGATGCTGATAGGGATTATCTCAAAAGTGTTTATAAAAACTTTGACCTGGATCTTAAAAAAGCAATTCAATACCTGGACCGGGATTCTAAACTATTAAATCCAAAACTAAAAGAATATATTAACCTTTATTACCCTGAAGTTGATCAGGACCTCTCCCACCTGGAATTAACCAGGGATATTAATAAATCCCTATCCACCAATCAAACTGAAGGAATGGGAGAAAAGATTTTAAGAGGGGCGAATTTGAGGAAGTTCCTGGGTTAGTTGCCCGGAACATCTATAGCCCCGGACTAGTTTAAAAAAGGATCCCTATTAATAAAGTCCAGCTTATTAGTCCCCAGTTCTTATAGAATTAAAACTAACCATTAAAACCTAAGATTTATATCGTTTTTCAAAATTCCTCCAGGAATGGGCGATATAGGGTTCACATTTATCCAGTTCACTTAAAAGGCAGACTTTAATGGTATCAGTTTTGATTTCTTTTTTTTCATCTAATTTTTTATTTATGGTAGCATATACTGAATCGAGTATTTCTTTTTTCTCATCCACACTGTAACCAGCATCAATAGCCGCTTTTTCCAATGACTTTTTAATTTTAGCAGGTTTAAATTCTTCCACTGAACCTCTTTTTTTTAATTACTTTTACCATTTAATCACCACTTAAATAACTTATTATATTTAGTAGAATTAAAACTTTATAATAAATATAAATTATTACTTCACCTCGTAATTTATATGCCTTGAATTTATAAATAATGTTAAAATTACATAATCAGCTAAATCATTTAAAATGAGAAAAATAAGGGTAGATATAATTATAAAATCTATATACTTTTTAGCTAATGTTCATCCCTGATTAAGTGCAAGGATATTCTTGATTTTATAAAAACTGTTTTAAAATATTATAATTCTGGTGATAAAAAAATGAGTTTTACCAATCCTAAGGTTAAAATAAGTCCCTGGAAAAAGAAACTTCTCATAATTATGCGCATATCACTTCTACTCTTAGGAGCAGTATCATTATATTTGGTAGTGGAGGTACCAAGGTATTTGGTTTGATGACCCTTTTAGCATTAGGGGTGATTTATCTTCCCACTCTATTTAACCGTGAGCACCTGCAAATTATACCAGTGGAAGTGGAGATACTCTTTCTGGTGGTGGTGATTTTAGAGTACATCCTGGGTAACACCTTTGGATTGTATGGTAGAATTGATAACTATGATAAATTCATGCATTTTACCATTCCTCTGATTGTATCACTAACTGGTATGATGTTCATGTACACCGCCTACTTATATGGCCGCATCAGGACCAGTTACTGGATTATGGCCTTTTTAATTGTCATGGTCACCCTGGGTATAGGGGCCCTTTTGGAACTGGTGGAGTACTTCTATGATAACTTCCTCTATCTGCATATATACCATGTATTCCCCACCGGCTTAACTCAAGGTTCACCCACCATGGACGCCCTCAGTGACACCATGTATGATCTATTTACTGATCTTTTGGGTGGTATTGCCGGGGCTTTATTAGGAGTAGTGCTCATAAAAAGGGCGGAAAATAAGGGTAAATGTGTGGATTGGGTGGATGGTATTGCTCATTTTGAGGGA
>CAMYKT010000032.1 GCA_947259185.1 uncultured Methanobacteriaceae archaeon | reverse complement strand
TGAGTTTTAAGTTTCAATCGCAATGGTTCTTTAAGTCCAGGGTGTATAGGTCCAATTGGAAGAATCATTTGTTTTGCCTCCCTTTAAGGGCTATGGCACCAGGTGCCACACTCAATATAGCTTCCAGTATCTCAGAAGGTCGAGGTGGGCATCCTGATATTTCAGCATCCACCGGTATAAAATCAGATACAGGAGCAGATACACTTCCTCCTTCCTGATTAAAAACATCTCCAGTTAAAGGACAGTTACCAATGGCCACCACCACTTTAGGTTCCGGGGCCTTGGTATATATCCGTCTTAAGTTTTCTAACCACTGGTCGGTTACCGCTCCTGTTACCAGGATTACATCCGCCTCCCGGGGGTTATTATGTACGTATATACCGTACTGTTCCAGGTCATAACGTGGTGATAAAAGGGCCACTACTTCAATATCGCAGCCATTGCATCCTCCCGTATTAACCAGACATACGTGAATTGAACTCTTTCTTACAATATCTTTAAGAGTATTTAACATTTCTTTACCTCTTAGTTGCCTCAAGATAGATGTTTAAAAAATAATTTATTTTAGTTTCCAGGGGCAACATTTTAGATCTGATCCCCCAGTAATATTTCTAAAAGTTGTTTTTTGCCATCCTCCAGGGCTTGATTATAAGGTGTACCATCTAATACTTCCTTACTTATTTTAGTGGTGATTTTTTCTGAATCATCACCAGATACAATCTCCATAACATCAGATAAATAGCAAAGTCTTAAATCAGCATGAATCCTTTCTTTTAAGCATCGAGGGCGAGCTGATTCGAATCGAGGGTGTAAAGCCTCCAGACTGGACATGTCCAGGTTCTTAATCAGAATTTGTTCCATTTCCTCTTTTTTAATACCTAATTCATCAGCTAGAGGTAGTACTATGTCTTCTCTCCAGCGAAAACTGGTAACTATTCTAATTTTCATTAATTCCAGAAGTGATTCATTATTATCCATTTAATCACCAGAAAGCTAGATATTCATCGCATATTGTGTTACATTAATTATGAACTTATATAATCGTCAGAGCCAGCCATACTACAGCTGAAATTAAAATACCAAAAACGGTTTCATAACGGCCGTATCCGGGCCTCATCCCCAGGACCAGTGCTACCAGGAAAAGACCCAGGCTTATGGATACAAAAGATGGTAGGAAAAATAGGAGGGCGCTATTTAATACTAGAAACCATCCTGCAATTGAAATTATTAAAGCCACTGGATCAATTTTTTTTGTTACAAAGGGCTGGTTATATTTTTTATAGCTTAATAAAAGCCCCAGAACTGATCCCAGTACAAAGGAAATGATGTATATTAAATATGTTATTTCATCCACTATTATCACCGTTATGCTTTTTCATATTTTCAGCATGTCTAATAAATATCATGCAGGTTGATAGAGTACTACCAGGGCCACTGCCAGGAAGATAAGGGTTATCAGGAAAACAGCTTTTTCCAGTTTTTCTGAGAGGTGTACGGCCTTATCTTTATTTTGTTGTAGTAAGAATATGGTGAATATCAGTCCCACCAGGGTTACCGGTATTACCACCATCCATTGCAGGAAGGCCACCAGTCCACTGGCAATCATAATCCCCAGAGCAACCAGAGCCATCAAGAATACTAAATCTTTTTCCTGTGCCATCTTTAAGATTCTCCTTTTATATGAATATTAACTTTTATTTTCATTTCTTATCTCACATCACCAGCATCAGGACCAGGGATCCCACAATTCCAATAAAAGCAAAGGTGATTTGCACCATTATGGAATGGTTAGGATTAAGTAAGGGGGTGATGGAGTTTATAAACGCAATCAAAACACTGATAGCCACCATACCTACCAGGTAACCTAAAATGCCCAGCGGTCCTATGAAAACAGTTAAAAATACCCAGAGTAGCATGTACCATGCTATGGACTCGGATATCATCAGATAACCCCTTAGTACTCCAAAATGCTCAGTTTCATATCCAGATACAATGTCTTTTCCTTTAGTTATGGCAAAAGGGGAGTAAGGAGATTTGGATAAAATCAGCACAAAGAACATCAGTGCCGCCAGGGGAATGGTGAAGATTAAGGGTCCATTAACTGCCTGGTAATTGATTATATCACTGATTACCATGGTCTGGGTTTGCAGGTAGATAATAACCAGTACTGCAAATAAAGGAACCTCTGCTGCTGCAGAAAAAACTGCCCGGACACAGCTCAGTTTCCCATAGGGTGATCCTGAGGATGAACCGGCATTATGCTCCACGATTTTTTGAAGGGCGTATATTCCAAAGAACAATAAAAGAGAGCCTTCTATTACCGGCCCTACAATCACCGCTGATACCCATATGGCACAGAGCATACTGGCTATGGCTATATAAAAGGGCATGGCCGCAGTGTAAGGAAATGATGATTCCTTTATAAAAAATTTAAGGGTGTGCAGTAAGTGCTGTATTATGGGAGGTCCCGGCCGGGTCTGTATTCTGGCCATTACCTTCCTCTGGAGTCCAAATAATAGGCTCCCAATTAAAAAGGCAATGAGAACATTTAACAGTATATTTGCCATTAGATTCATTTAATCACCGGTTTTATGTATGAGAGATTGTTTAATATCCAATAAATGGTTCGTTCCTTCTCTCATCTTCCTCCTCTTTTTTAACCTGGGCCATCAAAATAAGACCCAGGGATAATATAAATGTGGGAATCAGCACTATGGATATGGCATAAACTATCCAGTCGGCTGGATTAAATAGCAGGGCATAGATGATCCCTGATATGGATAATAAAAATATTGCATAGCTGGACACTTTTAGAGTTGTCATTTTTTCACCTTAATACCAGTCCTGATTATTTTTCTATTCTTATCATGATTATTAGAAATTTCCTAAAGTATCTATTCTTTTATATTAAAATGGTTTATTTATGATTAAAAGTATCTCTATTGCCCTTACAATCACCAGAAGAGAACTCAAGTGAATTATAAGTATAAAGGGGGATCCAGGGGTTCTAAACATCTCTGCTTTAGTGGCATAAAATGGGGCGATTCCTGTCTCACCGGCAATACCCAGTATGAGTAACACCGAAGCAAAAAACATCATAGGGGTGGTAAAGCTTAGCTGAGCAATTTCAAGTATACTCAAGGTTCCAGTACTGGCCAGTATAATGGCTGCACCACCAAATAAAGGTAAGGAGGCAATCATAGCAATCAGACCATACTGGAAGGCTGCGTTTAGTACATCGATTTGTTTAACCGCAGATACTATACCGATGTTAACGATACCAATGAGGGCCACCAGCAGGGTGAAGTTGAATACATCCCCGGTAATCATGGCCCCAGCGGTGGCCAGTCCACATACCACTGCCAGAAATCTTCTGATTTTAAATTCTTTTAATCCAACTTTCACTTCATTATCATTTAGTGATCCGAATTCTGCTTCCACCTGGGTTTCAGTTCGGCTAATAGCAATTAAAGTGGTGAATATGAGGGCACCTGCAAACATGAACAGGTTAAAGGGAGTAAGGTAGAGTACTATATCTCCTAATGGTATCTGACCTAAAAGTTGCCCGCCTAAAGTTGCAATATCCATTTTTCTACTCCTGGTTTATTTTAATAAGTATAATCATTGATTTTCAAATTCTATTTAATTCAGTTTCTTTTAAATTCTTCCCGGCCCAGAACTCCTATAAGACCCATTTTTGATGCTACTTTGAGTAATATTCCAAAGGAAGACATAAGTAATCCTAATAACCATATTTCAGGGGCTACAAATAGTATTAAAAATCCAGCCAGCCAGATACACCAGGCCACCCCGGAAATTCCACTAACACCCTCCCATAATTGGAAAGGTAGTCCCCTGGATTTTCTAGCCAGAGCATAGAACAGAATACCTACACCAGCCACTGCACCACCGGTAAATCCTGTTAAAAATATTCCATAAACTATCAGTACCAGTGATAAGAAGTTGGGTGCTGTTTTAAGAATTTCCATATCCATTTTAATGGGCATGGGCATGAATGAAACTTTTTTACCGGTTTTTCTCATTTCCCGGCTCATTAATATCTCTGATATGGCCATTATTTCCGCCAGTTCCACCACCAGACCCGGTAGAATTAAAGCTTCCGCCAGATCGGTTCCCACCGCGGCTACAATTATGAGCATGGCCACCCCTACTATATCAGTGAGGATGAGTGCATGTACATCCTTTTTCTGGAAGGATATTCCTAAAAGGGCTATAAATCCCACAATCAGGGCCACATAAAGGGCAGGTAGGAATAGAGAAACGGTGATAGCCGGTACAACTTCCGGGACAATCATTCTTCTTCCCTCCTCATGGTGAAATTAAGGGCCACCCAGGATGCTATTACAAAGGCCATCATTAATATGGTGGATTCGAGTACCGTGTCAAATCCCCGGGTATAATAAAGAATTTCATCAATTAATCCTCCAGGGGAGGAATAAATGGAAGTACCATAATAAATGGTGCTATTTTTAACAGAAATTGCAATTGGAGTTAAATAAGATGTGATTTTACCCAGGTTTGGTTCGTTCTCAGGATACTGAGATATCACAATCCCTGGTTCTTTGAGTACTTCTCCACCTCGATCATATGGAGCTAAGGGATTGCCCTGGTTTATCTGTTCCTGGGGAACCGGTCGGGGATATAGTTGATTATCATTAAGGGCCATGGGTATTAAAAACCCGGTTAATAATATAAACCCCAGTATAATGGAGAATAGCCTGGGTATTCGTTTCGGGTTGGCCAGTGAATTCCATAGTCTGCCCAGTTTCATACTTCAGCCCCCATTTCTTCTAAACGGACCACTGCACGAAGCAGAATCAGGGTTATAATTACTGTAGCGGCAATGAAGGTTAGTAAGGCCAGTACATGGTTGTAGGATAAAAATATTAATGAAACCCCCACTGCAGGAATTTCAGTATTCAATATTCGGACAATGGGATCCTTTACACCAGGACCAATCACCGTTCCAATGGTGCCTAAAATCACCAGGGCACAACCAGTATAAAACCAAATTTGCATTTCAAGCACTGGAATCTTCCTCCTGGGCTTTTTTTCCTCTAATTTCATTTATCTTTATAATGGCCATCAGTAGTATTACTGTGGCAATGGGGTCGAAAATCGCTGCAACCAGGGCCACGTCCAGGTACCTGGCAGCAACTATTGTACTGATAAATCCTCCCTGCAGTAAAGCGAACATGATAACTTTGTCCAGGGGTTTAGGGAGTAAAATTATCCCGGCCGCCCCAATGAACATCACCGCAGCGGATATAGTTGTTAAATTAATGAAATCCAGGGGATTCATGTTTTTTCACCGATTTTTAATTAATTTTTATTTATCATCATTTATCATCAATCATCCAGAAGTATTTCTTCTTTAACCCTGCTTAAGGAATAGGCAATGGCATTGGAGGTTATAGTAGAAGATACAAAGAAGGTTATGGCAATTATGGCTCCAAAGGGTGTTCTGATATACAGAGCCATGAGGGCAGATATGCCGAAACTCATGGCATTGAGATAAAGTAGTCTCTCCGACCGGTCCTGAGCGATTAGTGCCCTTAAGGCCATTAAAACTACTATAATGCCTACTATCTCTATTAACATAACATCGTCCTCGTTTTAATAAAGGTTTATTAAAGTAATAAGTATAAATTTAAGCTAATTTAGAGTATCTTCCCATTTTTTGAGCTATTTTACCCAGTAAACGTGATGCTGATTGATGATGGAGTCCCTGTATAGTTACAATAGCAATTACCATTCCCACCACAAACATTTCCGGGGTTAAGCCCACCAGAGATCCAGCCAGTATGATAAAAGTTATACTTAAAGCACCAATGGTTCCCGCATACCCTGGATCAGCACATAAACGGTTTCCTACAAATACCAGTAAGGCGGCAATAAAACCTCCCTGAGGTATACCAATAAGGAAACAACAAATAGCACCTAAAAGGGTTCCGGCAGAGGCATCAGGTGAGCAAACGATATTTCCCTGGAAGAATCCTCCTGAAAGATCGCCTCCTCTTTTTTTAACATCTCTACCTATAAATTCTGCCCCCTTAACTCCCGGGGATTCAGGAAGCCCCATCCAGGTATCAATAACCACAAAATTTATCCAGGATATTATAGCAGCCAGGGCTACTCCTAATAATTCATTCATATGATTCCTCCATTTCAAATTTGGGGAAAACATCTTCTAAAAGATATCGGGAAAAAAATGCACTAAATACACCCACTATAACGGCCACGTCCCATCCATTATAAAACCCGGTGACGTTTAGCTGTAAGAATATTGCTAATAATCCCAGGGCAATAACCGAGGTAGGGAATACTGCACTGATTGTCCATGAATCTCTCATTGGTCCCTCAGGCAATAGTGGAAGTTTCAATAGTAAGGCAACAACCAGTGCCGATACCAAAGTTATTAGATAGCTTATCAATGTATCAACTCATTAACATGAATAATCATGATAAAAAGATATTACTCCAAGATATATAAATGTTTTTAAAATTATATTTACTTAAATAATTATTAATTATTAAGTTAATTAGGGAGTAATTCTCTAATAAAGATTATTATCAAAATTAATTACCCTAATTTAACCATTATATTATCAAGTCCCAGCATGAATACCAGAAGTTATATCATCCCCGGAAGATAGGGCCATGATAAATTAAAATATACCCTGAGGCTATAATAATATATTATGCTATAATTAACTGGATATATAATATATAACTACAATTTCAGGAAATTATTGAGTGAAATTAATATTCTAATTAAGAGAAAAAAAACAATTAATCCCCACTAGAGGCATTATATGGAATCAACTAAAAACCAGGAATATAACTCCCTTCGCCATGATATATACCTTTTAATAGTCAGCCTGATTTGTATCGCTATTTTAAATATTACTTTATTTCAAGAAACCCTTATAGGCATTATTGCAGGATTACTGCTGGTATTTTTCCTCCCGGGATATGCTGCTTCCCACTTATTTTTCTATAAAAAAGAGGATTTAAACCCTTTACACCGGATTATCATCTCACCCTTAATCAGTATATTCCTGGTGGCATTCTGGGGATTGATTATCAATTACACTCCCTTCGGCTCTTTAAGTGTTTCTTATGAAATTTTTTCAGTAGTCCTGGTGGTAGTGCTATTAACAGTTAAAATTATCTTAAACTTTAGGATTAAAAGGCAGGAAGTATCCCCTCCTGCCGGGGATGAAACCCAGGAAGATAAAAGTAAAAAATTAAGGGAAGCTGCACTTAATGCTGCTAATAGGAAAAAAGATAGCTTACATGAATCTAAAAAATCCTCCTCTCCAAAAAAAGTGGAAATCACCCGTATAAAAGAATCATCCCGGGATCTTTTAATTTTGCTGCTTATCACCCTTAGTGGTGGATTAGTAATTTATTTTATAGGAGATAGCCTGATTAGAATACCCTTTGCACTGGGACTGGCCTTCTTCCTGCCGGGTTATGCCTTATTATCCCTTTTAAAATTATCTTACCGGGAAAAGAAATGGTTTATAAGAATAATCAGTGCAGTGGGATTGAGTTTTAGTATCACCCTGATAGGGGGAGCTATTTTAAATTTATTAAATTATGAAATGTCCTCCCAGAACATTCTGCTTATTTTAATGTTTATTTCTTTAATATCAACGTTTTTAGCATATATCCGAAGATATGTCCATCATCAGAGACTTTTAAAATCTATTAAACCACCGTCTAAAATTTTCACTCCCACAAAAAGCACCATGCGGATTTATAAGCCAGAATCCCAACTCCCTGCTGAAAAAAAATCACCTGTTTCTAAAAAACTTCAGTCTATGGTAAGAAGCTCCTCACCAAAGGATATTCCTGAAAAAGAGGATGGTGCTTCAGATGCACTTTTAAGTGAAAAGTCATCTTTTAGCACATCTTCTGATGAAGTTAATGAATTTAAGGGTTTAGCTTACTTTTTCAAGTCCCCGGGAGGATTGGTGGTCCTATTGACTATTCTGGGGGTTTTATTTGCATTTATGCCCTTTAATTTAATATCAGTTAATAATCAGAATCTGCTTCGAATAATTTTCACCATACCCCTGGTGTTGTTTTTGCCAGGTTATGCTATTTTAAAAGGAATTTCATCCCCTAAGGAGACTAAGAGAAGTGTTAAAAGAAAAATAGTTATATTTCTCTTAAGTGTGATTTTGAGTATATTACTGGCCCTGGGATTAGGGATGGTACTTACACCTTTCCTGGAACAGGGAGCAGTATGTATAATATTACTGGCTTTTATTTCTCTATCCGGAGTGGGAATATATTACTTTAGAAAAAGAAGGTTAAGTGTACTTCCCGCTGAAAAAGAAGTCCCTGAAATTGATTCAAAGGAAGATGATGACGATGAGGAATTTGCATACTATGATGAAACTGAAGTAGAAGAACCAGAACCAGAACCAGAACCAGAACCAGAACCAGAACCAGAACCAGAACCAGAACCAGAACCAGAACCAGAACCAGAACCAGAACCAGAACCCTATAAGGAAACTCCACTAGCAGCTGATGATTCAATTATAGAAACCCTTCCAGAAATATTATTTTCAGATGATGATAATGAGGAACTGGAAGAAGAGTTAACTCCAGAAGAAATGGAAATGGCCAATAAATTGTTATTAAAATATCAGGGCAAGGATTTAAAACCCATAAAACCCCATAAAAAGGAAAAATTAGAAAAAGATCTCGCTGATAAAAAAATGGAGGAAAAACTGGTAAAAGCATTTTCGGCATCCATTGAAGATGAGGATAAAAAACCACCGGAAAAATCAGGAATTTTAAGTAAAACCAGCGATCTTTTAATAGTATTTGCCATTACCCTGCTTACCATCTCTAGCATTTTCTTACCCTATTTAAATGATAGTCCTCTGCGAACTATTTTAGGACTATTATTCGTACTGTTAATTCCAGGCTATGTTCTGGTAAGTGCCCTTTTCCCTCGAAAAAAGGATTTAGATGGTATTGAAAGACCCGCCCTTAGTTTTGGTTTAAGTCTAGCAGTATCACCCCTTATCGGGCTTTCTCTTAATTACACTCCCTGGGGGATTCGCCTGACCCCTATAGTAATATCTCTCACATTATTTACTCTGATAATAGGATTAGTAGCCATTTTAAGGAGGGTTCGTTTAAGTCCAGAAGAGGTTTTTCAGCCCCAGATTTTAAAGCACTTCCATTCTTTGAAAAATTCTTTCCAAAGTGAATCCCGATTAGATAAAATACTCTCGGTGGTGCTTATTATCAGTCTCCTGGTGGCAGTTTCCATGACAGTTTATATTGTGGTGGCCCCTCAAGAAGGAGAAAAATTCACGGAATTCTATATACTGGGACCAGATGGTAAAGCCAGTGATTATCCCACCAATTTAACTGTCGGGCAAACCGGTGAACTGATTATAGGTGTGGTTAACCGGGAGTATGCCAATGTAACCTATGCCCTGGAGGTTAAACTGGATGGAGTACTTATTAGTGAAAAAACCATAAATCTGGCCAATAATGAAAAATGGGAAGAAGATTTCAGTTTCGTGGCCAATACTCCTGGAGAAAATCGTAAATTGGAATTCTTGCTATATAAATTACCAGACAGAAGCGAACCTTACCGGAATTTGCATCTGTGGGTTACCGTTACCGGTGCACAGGTAAATGAGATAGCACCAACAAATATAACTGATTGACCACATAAAACTGGTCTTTTAGTTTAACTATTTTTTATAGAATATTAAACCTCTTAAAAAAAAATCCGGGATTCATTTACCGGAATATTAATGCCAGTAAGATAAAAAAAATAATTTTCTTTAGAATTAATAACAGTTTTCCATCATATATAAGGTGAATTAATGAGTACTGTACGTAAATTAGCAAAAAATACTGGATGGTTAATGGCCTCACAGCTTATAACCAATTTCCTGGCATTTTTCTGGACCATTCTGATTGCCCGTTATCTGGGAGTGGATGGTTTTGGCCTTTTATCAGCGGCACTGGCTGCCACCGGAATCCTTGGTATTTTTGCTGATCTGGGGCTGGGTACCTACACCACCCGTGAAGTATCCCGGGACCCGTCACAAGGACCTCGCTTACTGGGTAACATAATCATCATCAAAATAATCCTCTCCACCATCATCATAGGAGTCATATTAGCTTCCCTGCAGTTACTGGAATATCCCCTACCTCAAGGATGGGTATATGCCCTTATTGGAGGATATGCCATATTATCATCATTTTCCACTCTTTTTTATGGTTTGTATCAGGCCCATGAGAAAATGGAATACCAGGCCATAGGGCTGATAATAAATAGTATCATGCTTTTTATTGGATTTATAGTATCCATCTATCTCCAGCTTAGTGTGGTGGCCTTTGGTGCGGTTTACCTGATTACCAGTTTTATAACCATGTTATACACTCTTCTTATAACCCGGTGGAAATTCGAAGCCCCTGCTTTTGAGGTTAATCTATCCTACTGGAAAAAAACCATTCTATTGGCCCTGCCCTTTGGAGTGACTTCCATATTCACCCTGATCTATTTCTGGATAGATACGGTGATGCTAACTGCCCTGCAGGGAAATGCCGCTACCGGACTATATAATGCTTCCTACAAATTGATAATGGTCTTACTTTCCATCTATCATGTTTACATGATAGCCATATTCCCGGTTATGGCCAAGTATTATAAAAAATCACCCCAGTCCCTTAAATTAACCTACCAGAGATCGGTGAAATATATACTGATTATAATCATACCAGTAGCTATTGGAACCAGTTTTCTGGCCCGGGATATCATATTACTGGCTTATACCAGTGAGTTTCTGCCAGCAGTGATGGCCTTGCAGATACTAATCTGGGCAGTGGTATTCATGTTTGTTAATGGCCTATCCACCAATCTTTTAGGTTCAGTTGATAAACAGCTAACGGTATCCAAGATTACTGCCATAGGAGCTACCTTTAATATACTGACCAATTTGATTTTTATCCCTTATTTGAGTTTTATAGGGGCCAGTATCACCACAGTCAGTACTGAAATTTTAATGTTCATTCTTTTTGGTTACATTGTTTCCAAAACCGGTTATTCCCTGGGAGAAAAAACCGTGCCTCTTCTATGGAAAATATTAATTCCCAACCTGATTATGGTAGGAGTTCTGGTGTTTGTACCGGTTTCTCTTATACCTATGGTGATTATCTGTACGGTGGTTTACTTTGCCGCCATATTTTTAATAGGTGCTATGGATGAGACCGATATTAATATAATAAAAAGCATTTTTAGAAAGTCAACTTGATTTTTCTTAAGAATTAACAAAAAAAATGTGCAAAAAATTATAAACATTCCTGGTATATTTCATCCAGTTCATCCACTATTTTATCCCAGTTAAAAGTACTCATCACTTTTTTCCGGGCGTTTTGGGACATTTTAATCCTTTTATCATTATCATTAAGTAGATCCAGTAAGGCTCTTTTTAATTCCAGTTTGTCATAGTTTATAACCACACTGTTATCCGGGTTTAACCATTCTGATACCCCACAGGTACGGGTTACCACCACTGGATTAAAAGAGGCCATGGCTTCCACCACCACATTGCCAAAGGATTCTGTTTGGGAGGGTAAAACAAATATATCCGCGTCCCGGTAAGCTTCATCCTTTTTTTTACCATATAATGGTCCAGTTATAAGAACCCGGTCTTCTATTTTTAGTTGGGATATCATTTCTTCCAGTTTATCCTGGTAATGATCATCAGGCCCGGCAATAACCAGACGGATAAATGGTTTGTCTTCTAAAATTTCACTAATTGATTGGATTAAAATATCCAATCCTTTGGTGGAGTAAAGCCTGCTCAAGTAAAGGACAATCTTTTCTTCTTTTTTTATACCATACTCCTTTCTAAACTGGCCTTCAGCTGGAAGTACCTTATAAGTATCAAGATCAATGCCATTAGGGAGTAATTCCACTTTATCCATATCCAGAAGGGGGAAGTAATTTTTATACTGCTCCTGTTCCATTTTAGAGGTGGCCAGGATTTTGCAGGAGTGATATACAATATCATTGCCGGTTATTTTATCAAAGATCTCTTTTAACTTATTTTTATTTACCTTTGGTGCTGATCCCCGGGGTTGTAAGAGGTAGGGTAGGTGGTATTTATGGGCATAGTGATGGGCCACCATTGCTAAGAAAGTACGGTGCTCATGTATATGGATTATATCAAATTCCTTTATTTTTTTACGGGCCACCAGAGGCAGGTAATAAGGCAGGGTGAAATTTAAAGCTCCGGCCATGTAAAGGGAAAGGTTGCGGAAATAATAGGTTTTTATACCCTCCACATCCAGGGGCTTGTTTTTTTCCACATCCAATCGTTTTTTAAAACCGTCAGTAGTAAATACCGTAACATGATGTCCCTTTTTAACCTGACGCCGGGCCAGTTCATAAACTGAACGGGGAGGACCACCTGCTTCCCAGGATGGTTTAAAAAAGGGAGTTACATGTAGAATTTTCATATCATTTTCTCCAGGGTATCCTCAAAACGGTTGGTGATGTCTTCCCAGTCATTGGTTTCCACGAATTTACGGGCCTTATGGCCCTCTTCTTTAATCAGATTATTATCTTTCATTTTTTGAGCCAGAGGTAGTACTTCCCCGGCATGGTCAATGTATTGTAATCCCTGTCCTTCTCCAAATTCCATGCTGATTCCTGGAAGGCGGGTTACAATTACCGGTTTGGCCATGGCCATGTACTCATATATCTTGATAGGAACTATGTCCTGCATGATTTCTTCATCCTGATAGGCCGGGAGAAGGCATATATCTGCAGCAGCCACAAAATCAGGTATGCGATCATAGGGTTGTTTTCCGGTTAATATTAGCTGATCCTGCAGGCTGTACTCTTCCTGGATCCGTAGCAGGTCATCATAGGCATCCCCATCTCCCACCACCACCAGTTTAAGATGGGGATATTTTTCCTTATTCTCCCCCAGATCCCGGGCCAGTTCTTTAATCCCGGCAAAGTGATATATCCAGCCCATGAAAAATAGAACCGTGTCCTCTTTTTTAATATTATACTGTTCTCTTAAAGATCTTGCATCACGTTCTGGATCAAATTCCTTAAGATCACTACCTGCATCAATAACCAGGGTTTTATCTTCATCTGCTCCCAGTTCCACTGCCAGTTCTCTCAGGCGCTGGTTAATGGTGATAATCAGGTCTGATTTTTTTATGGTGCTTTTTTTTAGGGATTTACCCAGTTTCTGGAAGATTTTTTCCGGTATGAGGGCATATAAAACATCAATTAGATAATATATAAACGGTATATTGTGTTTTTTAGCAGATTTAGCAGCATAATAAGCATTTAAAAGTCCAAAGGCAATTATCACATCTGGCTGGAATTCTTTAATTTGTCTTTCAATCTCTTTACCATGGTAGTAAGGTATGGATAAATAGTCCAGTACTGGTATTTTGATAATGGATGGTCTTATGACCTGTATATTGGCCTGGGGATTTACCTTGTGCACATGGTGATACACCTTTCTATCCACCAGTAATCCTTCCCTTTTTTTATCTTTCCTTCTCCAGTCAATACCATAGTCAATAACCCTTATCTGATGTCCCTTTGCGGATAAACGATCCATTAGATGATGTTGTTGGTGGGGATTGCGCTCTATCCAGTCAGATTCCTGTACAAGCAGTATTTTCATGATGATTACCTGATTTAGTTTTTAATTTAAAAGTAAATATTTAAAAAAAAAGTATAAAGGTTTTGAGAATATTAAAACTCGGCACTTCTTTGGATATCTTCCCAGTTATCCACAAACCAGTTATGGGTCTTTTTGAGGCCTTCTTTAAATGATACCTGGGGCTGGTAATCTAATAGTTTCTGGGCCTTTTCTATGGATGATAATAATTTGGTTTTAGCATCCCAGTTACGTCGGGCCATGTAGGCTATGCCTTCCTGGTTACCGGTTAGTTCATTTACCAGATTGGCCATTTCTATGACCTGATGGTCCTGGGCAGATCCCAGGTTTATGGCTTCTCCGATGGCTTCTTTTCTTATTCCCATGGATAATAATCCATTTACAATATCTTCCACATAGGTCCAGTCTCGGGTTTCTGACCCGTCCCCGGTAATAGGTAGAGGCTGGTTGGTCATGGCCCAGTAAAAGAAGTTGGGTATCACATTACGGTACTTTCCTGGTACCTCCCCCGGTCCAAATACATTGAAAAAACGGGCATTAACAATGGGTAAGTCGTAAAGATTATGGAAATAATTGGTGTATAATTCCCCTAAAAGTTTAGTTACCTGGTAAGGGGTATGTAGGCTGATGGATATATCATGTTCTTCAAAGGGCATCCTGGAATCCAGGCCATATACTCCACATCCAGATGAAGAGTATACAAAACGTTCCACTCCAATTAGCTGGGCGTACTGTAAAACCTTCAGAATGCCTATACCATTAACCATCAGGTCCTTTTCCGGGTTATCCACACTATTCTGGTTGGCAAAATGAGCCGCTAAGTGGAACACGTAATCTGGTTTTTCCTTAAAAACCCTTTTAAGGGCAGCATCATCCATAATATCGCCCTGAACAAACTCAATATTATCACTATCTGGAATATTCCACTCATAAGCAGAAGAGAGATTATCCAGTATTATCACCCGGGCTTCTAATTCTCCTAAACGGCGGGTGAGATTACTGCCCACACATCCTGCTCCACCAGTAACCAGTACTGTTTTATCCTGAAATTCATCAAATTGAACCATATTAAAAAACCTCGATATTCGTTATTTTGTACTTATATTATAAACTGGAAAAGTCTGAATATAAATTAATTAAACATTTATTTAAATATCTTATAGCATGATTTAATTGTTAGAATCCCTGTTACGTATTCCAGGGACTATTTATTATTATTAGTTAGGTTTTTTTCTTTTTATAAGACTTTCGAAAAAAATAAGAAAACATTTTATTCCCGGCTCCCCTTGATTAAAAAAAATATAATCCATAATTATTATCCTCCCTTTTCCAGGAATTTTATCCTCCCCTCATTATTAATACACAAATCTTATTTATTTAAATCCGGAATAAATAATAATATAATTAATACTGCTTAAGGGAGAGTTTTATGATGGGGGATGATTTTGTATTACCGCCTTTTTTGCGACAGATTGTTATAATAGCAGTTATTTTTGTGGCTATTATCGGAATGAAGATGGCTTCTCCTATATTGAGCCTGGTGCTCCTTTCCATCTTCATCAGCATATTATTATACCCCCTTTTAAAATGGCTGGAAAAAAGAGGATTATCCTATAATGTAGCTATGTTAATGGTTCTGGTGGGGGTTTTTGCCCTGGGACTGGGGATATTGGCCTTTCTGGTAGTTTCCTTATCCCAGTTAATAATGGAAATACCTACTTTTTCTATAAACACCAGTACTTTGTTTGCAGAATATGGTAATCAAATCATCGAATTTATTCTATCCCTGCTGCCCCTGGGCAGTCTCACCGGAATTATAGCGGATGGAACTTTCATACTGTTTGCCGTGATATTCCTGGTTTATGAGCTTCCTCAAATCAAAAAAAGACTCATAATAGGCTTGGGTGAAGATAATCCTTCTTTAATTAAATCTTTTGCCCTGGTTGGTGATTTCATTAAATATTTCATAATCCGAGCGAAAGTTAATCTTTTTTATGGTGTGGGGGTAGCCACTATTCTGTTTCTATTTGACATTAATTTGGCCCTGTTGTGGGGATTATTAACATTTATCCTGGGATTTATTCCTTATATAGGCATCATCTTAGCCGCCATACCACCCGTATTAGTTGCCTGGAGTAGATATGGGATTGAATCTGCCATCTTAATGGCTATTTTCTTTGTTATACTTAACACCTTTGCTGAGAGTTACCTGTTCCCTAAACTTACTGGAAAAGGTCTTCAATTATCAGTTTATGTGGTTTTCGCCTCATTATTTGTATGGGCCTGGATTTTAGGGCCGGTGGGATTCTTACTGGGTATCCCTCTAACCCTGATTATCATCAAATATCTGGAAAACTATGAAGAAACCCACTGGCTGGCATTGCTGCTTATGAGTGGGGAGGGTGAAAAAAAAGATGACTAAAAATAATTAGGGATAATGATAATATCATTTATTGCATTAAATCTTCCTTAGCCCTGAAATAATAGAGTCTAATCTGTTTATCATAGGGATAATTGCAAATAACAATAAATAGGCTAAATTACTGAGTTCTGGAGATATACTCGCTATTCCCATGGATATAAAAGCAATGAAAGGAATAGCTAAATTTCTTCTTCTGATAAGTATAATAGTTTCAGCTTCGGTGTCCTTTTTAATTATATCTGTTCGTTGAGCATATTCCCATAGTAAAAATAAGGATAGACCTGCAAAAAGCATATTTAAATTAAAAAATATTACTGCAGTAATTATACCCCCAAATCCTGTTAAAAGAGAAGTAGAAAATGGAACCATGGATATTAACGATAATAATAATATATTAATCCACCAAAAATTAGCATTAGTCTTTTTAATAAATCTAAACTGCCGGTGATGATTATTTAATAAGATTGCAAGTAAGAAGAAGCTAAGAAAATATCCAAAAATTTCAGGAATTATTTCGGTTATATAATGTACAACTGCAAGATTAGTAGATTGAAGTGCAGGTACTTGTAGTTCTAATACGAGTATAGTGATGGCTATAGCAAACACCCCATCTACAAACGTTTCTAAACGGCTTTTATCCCTCATTTCAGCTTCAGCTGTAAAATCTTCTTCAGCCATTGGTAACTCCTCTTAAATGATTTTATTTGATATTTATTTGTTAAACCATTATTCTAATCTTATTGTATTGACCATGATTAATTATTTTACCCCTTAAATGAATTCAACTTAAATAAATTAGATTTAAATTATTTATTTTAATAAATATCCAGGGCAAGTTTGGACATTCCCATGGTTATAAATGGAATTAAAAGGTAGATAAACCGATATCCATCATTTATTCAAAAAATTCCATCGGTATAGGACTTTCCGGTATAAAAAGAAATATATCCAGTACCAGGGTAATGATTAACCAGGCCAGTCCAATTATGATCCCTTCTTTAACAAAATCTGCCCTTAAATTCTTAATATAATTAAAAGAAAGAACTATAGTAATTAAACTAATAACTAAAGGCATTATAGATTCAAATAAGGGCCTCATATTCTCTTTTAAAGGAAATATAATTACTGATACCACAAAGGGGATTAACCATATCAAAAAAACCATAAAGCACTATTTTTAATTTTTGATCCCTCTTTTCACCCTTTATATTATTTCAGATTAATCATAGTATTTTATGGATTATCAGAACAGATCCATTCCTTTTTTTCCTTTATACAGATTTTTAAATCATTAGCTTGAGGAAGTAAATTTTTAAAATAATTCATTTTATTCATCTAAAAACTTATATTATAATAGATACTTTTCAACAAATTCTTTAGCATTTTTCCGGGTTTTAGGACTTCTACTATTCAATTGTGCTTTAACAAAATCATTTACCTGTTTTTTATCTTTTAAGTGGGGATAAATGTGGGAGAAAACTTGTATAATCTCTGCTTTTAAGAGTGCTTTTTGTTTTTCCGGGAAATTAGATTTTTTATCCATATAAAGAAGAATATTTATGATTTTTTCCCTTAACTTTTCCTTATTTTCCAGGATTATGCTGGTGTTTTTAATGCATTTTTGAGCAGTGCTGAATTTTTGATCATGTATATGACTAAAATAATCTTCAAATAGAGGATAAAATTTATCTTCCCTATCAACCCGGGTTAAATTGGCCAATAAAAAAAGGGCAAAATCCCTATGATATGAATTTTCATGATTTAAAAGAGATCTAAAATCATCCCAGTACTTATAAAATAAGTGGGGATGTGATTTACTTGCCCGGGATATTATATAATAAGAGTGATAGTAAACCATTATTTGGGGATGATTCAACATTAAATTAACAATCTCATCCCTCAGTTCAGGATCATCCACTATTTTTTTAGCAAATTTATTTATATCTGCTTTTTTACGGGATATTTCTAAGATTAAATCATTTTTAGAATTCATTTTTACCCCAGCGGTAAGTTAAATCTCTCAATTTAAGCCTTCTGATGTCCAGAC